>CBCPMX010000023.1:0-9902 GCA_965120355.1 uncultured Oscillospiraceae bacterium | reverse complement strand
TGGAGCGAAAAAAACAAAGGGACAAAAAACAAATCTTCCCCCCCTGCGGTGTACAATGTACAATGATACGTCTTGCCTATCCGCCTCCGCCGCAGTCCGGACAGGCTGTGTAGCCGTTGCTGATGGCCAGGGAGCGGTTATAAGCCCAGAAGTCCCGGCGGGTAAAGCTGGCGCAGTCAAAGGTGTGATAATAATTGGTACCGTCGTTCATCACAAACACAATGTAGTCATCCAAAAAATTGGCCTTCACCTGATAGCCGTCGCTCAGCAACCGCAGGGCGTCATAGTCGCTCTGGAGCTCATCGCGCTCGTTGGTCATGTCGGACAAGGCGCTCTCCAGTTCTTCATTTTCAGAGGTCAGCTGGCTGATGCGCTCGTCCTTCAGGACATTGTCCTCCTCCAGCGCAGACAACTCATCGCTGAGGGTGGTGTTTTCTTCCGTCAGGCGCTCGATTTCCTTTTCCCTGGTGCTGATGTCATATTGGCTCTGGCTGCGCTCGCTTTCGCTGCCGTTGATCTGTGCCTCCAGAGAGGCTACTTCGGTTTCCAGGGCGTCGCGTTCGGCAGTCATGCTCTCCAGATCCGATATGGCGTCGTCATAGGCGGTCTGCAGATCCTCCAGCTCGCTTTCCCGCAGCAGCAGGTCTGCTTCGCGTACCCGCAGCGTGGCTTTTTGCTGATTCAGGCTCTGGTATGTCAGTACAATATAAGCGCAGGCGCCAACCGCCACTGCCAGACACAGCAGCAGACAGGTGATCAGGCCCCATGGACGGGCTTTTTTCTGTTTTGGCTGCTTGACCTTGGACTTGTCCGGCGCAGCTTGTTTTTTTTGCTGCTGCCTGGGCGCGGCCTTGGCCGCCTGCTGTTTTTTGGGAGACTGGACGGCTGTTTTTGTGGCTTTCTGCGGGGCAGAAACCGTCTGGTTGGCCGAAGCCGGACGTGTACGCCCCGCATCTCCGTGGGCGCCGGTGTAGATGCGAACGTTGTCTTCTAACGGCGCCAGACTGCATTCTATACAGAAGAGTTCTCCCTCGGGGATCTCTTTCCCGCACTTAATACAATACAATGCGAATCACCTCCGTGGCGGTGTTGGAACATTCCATGGCATCATTTTACTACACGAATCGACAGATGTAAACAAAATTCATGGAAATGTGATACCGTGGGGAGGAAAAGTATGGAGGGCAGCACATCCGCCGCCTGTTTGTCTGTACGGAAAAGAGCGGTTCGGAAATTCCGGTGGGCCTTAAACTGCGCCTGCGGATTCGAATCCCGGCTCTGCCGCGCAGGCTTGCTGCACCGCCTCGCCGTGGAAGAAGACGGTTCGCAGCGTCATATCTGGGTTCAAAATTACTAAATTGGCGTCCTTCCCCATGTCCAGGCTGCCTACACGGTCAAAGATTCCCAGCACCTGCGCCGGATTGACCGCTGCGGCCCGGACGGCGTCTGCCAGGGGGATCCCGAAGGATACAGCTGTTTGCATACAGCCCAGGAGGTCCGTAACGGAACCGGCCAGGGTGCCGTCGGCCAGCGTGGCGTACCGGCCACGCACGGTCACATCCTGTCCGCCGAGGGTGTATTGACCGTCTGGCATTCCTGTAGCCCGCATGGAGTCTGAGATCAGAATGACCCGCTCCGGTCCAAACATCCGGAACACGGCGCGCACTACTGCCGGATGAATGTGAACCCCGTCGCAGATCAGCTCCACCCGGCAATTGGCGTTGTCCAACGCCGCCCCAACGACACCGGGGTCCCGATGGTGGAAGGGCGGCATGGCGTTGAACAAATGGGTGACCTGTTTTGCACCCTGTTCCAGTGCCTGTGCGGCAATGTCGAAGCTTGCGGTGGTGTGTGCGAGAGAAATGGTGACCCGCTTTGACGCCTCCCGGATGAACGCCATGGCGCCCGGCAGTTCCGGCGCCACAGAGACCAGTTTCACCAGCCCATCCGAAGTCTCCAGCAGCTGCTCGAGCAACGTCAAATCCGGAAGCTGTAACCACGCGCCGTTTTGCGCTCCCTTTTTTTCGGGGGACAGAAACGGACCTTCCAGATGGATGCCGCACAGTTCTGCACCCGGCTTGCCGGTGCGGAGATGGGCTGCCGCTGTGCGGCAAATCTGTGTAAGCTGGTTCACCGGCACGGTCATGCCCGCCGGACAAATTTGCGTCACACCTCTGGACAATTCATATTCTGCCATAGCTGCCAGCCCTTCTTCACTGCCGTCGGACAGGTCTTGCCCCATACAGCCGTGAAAATGCAGGTCCGTCAAACCGGGGATTACATAGCAGCCGGCGGCGTCGAAGAACCGCCCGTCGCGGCTGTCTGATGTCAGCTGTCCGCCTGTCATACACACGTCCCGCGCTACAAAGCCTTTGCGTAAATCGAAAACGGAACCGCCCGTAATTCGCATCTGGATACACCTTCCCTTTCCCCGCCGGAATACGGGGCGAACTTTGTTGTTTTTTCTATTATACACACCGTAGGCGTTGCTGTCACTTCTTTTTGTCTGTCGGCTGCGGAGACCGAAAAAATATCACGAATTGCAAAAGAGTGCTTGACATTGCATCAACATTGTGGTACCATCTCGGATAGTCCGAAAACAGAATATACGATTTCGGAAAATCAGGAAGGGAGGGAACTATTATGCCGCCAAATGCGCAAACGAACGCCCAGTTGGATTTTTTTCGGGAGGTGTCCATGGAGTTTGACCATGTGTACGACCTGCTGGCCAAATCCTGCGGTTTGTCCTATCCGGAGTTCTGGTCGCTGGTTCTCATCCACGAGGGGGTCCTGACGCAGCGTGAGATCAGCGAACAGCTGAGCATCAGCCGCCAGACCCTGAACTCCTCCTTTAAACTGCTGATCCGGAAAGGGCTGATTCGGCTGGAACCCTTTGAGAACAATCAGCGGAGCAAGCGGGCGCAGCTCACCCGGCAGGGCGAGGCATTTGTTTCCCAGCGGATCCTGCCTGCGCTGGGTCTGGAAGAACAGGCATGGCTGTCGCTGACGCAGGAAGAGCAAGCGCTTCTGCCGCAGCTGACACATAAGTTCAGCACATCGCTGCTTCACCTGCTGCAAGCACACAAACAAGAGGATATACGCTCATCGGAGGACCTGTGATCGCAATCATGCGGGTCAGAGAAGATGTCGAGTGCGCTCGGTTCGAATGAAACCGGGCGCTTTTTCTGTTTAATCGAGGAAAGGAGCAGATGAAACTGTGAAATTGATGGTACGCTTTCTCAAACCCCACTGGAAGTTATGCGTCCTGACCATTGTGTTTCTGATTGTGGATGTGGCAGGGGCTTTGTTCATCCCGACTCTGGTGGCGGAGATGCTCAACCAGGGAACCGCCGGCGCTGACTTCAGCGCTGTGGTACACACTGGCCTGCAAATGTCGGTGGTATCTGTGCTGGCCGGTGTGTGTGCCATTGGCGGCGGTTACGCCTGTGCGACCCTGTCCGCCCGAGTGGGCAAGGATATGCGGGAGGCCATTTACGCCAAGTCTCTGAAGCTGTCGGTCCATGATTTCCGGCAGTTCGGCACCGCTTCCATGACGACCCGTACAATCTCGGATATTACGACTATCCAATTTGCCCTGACCAGCACGATTCAAATGGTGATTCCCGTGCCTGTGATCTGTGTGCTGGCCCTGGTCATGACTTTTGGACTGGACGCGCAGCTGGGCGGAATCTTGGTAGCAGTGGTGGCAGTGGTGCTGCTGCTGGCCTGGGGGATTATGCGTAGCGCATCGCCGTTGTTCCGGCGGCTGCAAAAGCTGCTGGACCGAATGAGTACGGTCCTTCTGGAGAATATCACCGGCGTACGGGTGGTTCGCGCCTTCAACAACGAAGCCAGAGAAATTGACCGCATGACGGCTGCCTTTGGCGGCTATGCCGCCACTTCTATTAAGGCCAACCGGCTTTTTGCCAATCTGGATGGCCTGTCCTTCTTCTGTATCAATTTCTTTGTGGTAGTTGTCTACTGGCTCAGCGGCGGTCACATCAGCGCCGGGAAACTCCAGATTGGCGACATCACCGCGCTGATCGAATACGCCATGCTGATGCTGTTTTATATCATGATGGCCCAGATGGTAATTTTGACGCTGCCCCGCGCACTGGAGTGCTGCGAGCGTGTCCGTCAGGTGCTGGACCATGATCCGGAGATTGCAGATCTGGTGACCCAGGATCCTGTGGAAAGCGGCAGCAATCCGGAGGTACTGGCCTTCCGAGATGTGTCCTTCCGCTTCAAGGATGCGGAGGAAGACACGCTGAGCCATTTGAATTTCGTCTGCCGCCGCGGCGAAACCACCGCCATCATTGGCGGTACCGGTTCCGGCAAATCGACAGTGGCCGCCCTGATTCTCCGGTTCCATGATGTTACCAGCGGCGCCATTGCATTGGGCGGCACAGATATCCGGAAAATGACGCAGCGCTTTCTCCGGGATCACCTGGGCTATGTCCAGCAGAAGGCGTGGCTCTTCTCGGGAGACATTGCCGGAAATCTGCGCTATGGCCGCAAGGATGCCACAGATGAAGAGCTGATGCACGCCGCCGATGTCGCGCAGGCCGGGGACTTCATCCGGTCTCTGCGAGCGGGACTGGCGTCCCCTGTTGCCCAGGGCGGCACCAACTTTTCCGGCGGGCAGAAGCAGCGGCTGTCCATTGCCCGCGCCCTGGTGAAAAAGCCGGAGCTGTATATCTTTGACGACAGCTTCTCCGCCCTGGACTTCAAGACCGATGCGGCGCTGCGAAAGGCACTGGCCGCTGAGACAAAAGATGCAGCGGTGCTGATCATTGCCCAACGGGTCAGTTCCATCCGTCACGCTCAGCAGATCATCGTCCTGCATGAAGGCCGCATGGCCGGGATCGGTACCCACGAAACGCTGATGCAGACCTGTAAGGTCTATCAGGAGATCTATGAATCCCAGACAAAGGAGGCACAGGAGGCATGACCGCGAAGAAGAGAATTTCGATAGAGTGGGAGTCCGCGCAGGATACCCGCAGCACCGTGGTGCGGCTGTTCAGCCAGCTTCACGGCCAGCGCATCCGTCTGGCGGTGGTGGCGGTTTCCATCGTCATCTATGTGGCGCTCAGCATCTGGAATCCCATGTACAGCGCCATTGTCATCGACCGCCTGTGGCAGAGCATTCAGGCCGCCAGCGCGCAGGGCGCTGCCTTCTCCGTGACAAACGCTGTGGGACGGGACCTGCTGCAGCTGACAGTTCAATATCTGGCAACCTGGCTGTTTTATTACCTCCAATCCTATTTGATGGCCAATGTGGCCGAAAATCTGGTGCTGGAGCTTCGCGGGCAAATTGCGCGCAAATTGACCCGGCTTCCCCTGCGGTTCTTTGACCGGAACAAAGCCGGTGAAATTCTCAGCCGCGTTACCAACGACCTGGACAAGATTTCGGAGGTCTTGCAGACCGGTCTGTTGAAACTGATTGTGGCCATCGGTACCATCATCGGCTCCCTGATCCTGATGTTCTACTACAGCGTGTCCCTGACGCTGCTGTTTCTGGTGTTTATGCTCATCAGCACGGTGGTTACGAACAACGTGGCAAAAAAGAACCTGCGCTGTGCTGTGGAGCGGCAGGAGACCATTGGCAACCTCACCGGCATTGTGGAGGAATACTACAATGGCCGTGATGTCATCAAAGCATATAATCAGGAAACGGAAAGTATGGAGAAGGTTTCTGCGGCCGTGGAGGCCAACCGGGCAGCCAATCAGAGAGCAGATTTTTTGACAAACTGCGTCAATCCGTTGATCCGCTTGCTGACCCGTCTGGCCCAGGTGGTCATTGCTGTGATTGCCGGCAAAGCCATGCTGGACGGGACCATGACCGTGGGTGTGGTCCAGGCCTTCTTCCAGTATGTCAACCAGACGGCAGAGCCGCTGACGGAGGCATCCTATATGATCAACTCCCTTCAGGCCGCGCTGGCCTCTGCCGAGCGGACCTTCCAGCTGCTGGACGAGGAGGAAGAGCGCCCCGACCCGGTACATCCTGCTGTGGTGGAGCGGGCAGAAGGCCGCATTGCCTTTGAACACGTCAGCTTTGGCTATCACCCGGATACCCTGCTGATGCAGGACATCAGTTTTACGGCCGAGCCCGGTCAGAAAATCGCCGTGGTCGGTTCCACCGGCGCAGGCAAGACGACCCTCATCAACCTGCTCATGCGCTTTTATGAGATCAACAGCGGGCGGATTACTGTGGACGGCATTTCCACTGCTGACATGACCCGAAGCGGCCTACGGCACAACTTCGGTATGGTTCTCCAGGACACCTGGCTCTTCGGCGGCACTGTGGCAGAGAATATTGCCTATGGCAAACCAGATGCCGCCCGGGAAGAAATCGTGGCCGCAGCCAAGGCTGCCAAGGCAGACTACTTTATCCGCACGATGCCCCAGGGCTATGACACCGTGCTTGACAACGAAGCAGCCAACCTCTCCGCAGGCCAGCGGCAGCTGCTGACCATTGCCCGGGTATTCCTGTGCAATCCGCCGATTCTGATCCTGGATGTGGCCACCTCCAGTGTGGACACTCGTACTGAAATGGAGATTGGCAAGGCGATGAAGCAGCTCATGAGCGGCCGTACCAGCTTTGTCATTGCCCACCGGCTGTCCACCATCCGGGACGCAGATATGATTCTCTTTATGGCCAACGGCAATATTATTGAGCAGGGCGACCACAAAACGCTGTTGGCTCAGAAGGGCGCCTATGCGGCGCTGTACTACAGCCAATTTGAATAAGCACGCTTGCACATACAGGTCCCGGCAGGCAACTCCTGCCGGGACCTGTATCCTGGCCGTGTGCGGCGCTTTCCTGGTGCAGCCTGCACAAATTATCTGAAGATCCTGAAAATTAATCTTTACAATTGAATTGAAATCTGTTATAATACTCGAGCATTGAGAAGCGCCCGTAGTTCAATGGATAGAGCGTCAGATTCCGGTTCTGAATGTTGGGGGTTCGAGTCCCTTCGGGCGTACCACGTCGGAGCAAGCTTTGTATCGCTTGCTCCGACTTTTTTTCAAAAGTCAGAGCGCGCTCACGCCGCTGCTTCTCCTTTCCGAACCGGCCCCGCTGCCGCTGGGCTCCGGTTTGGGTCCGCCGCTGCGCGGCGGTTTTGACCGCCTTTGAAAAATATCGGTTTGAACCGTTCCTTCCAATCGGGAAGGTTAAAAAGATATTGGGGAAAATCCCAGTGTTTTCAAGCCCTCCGATATTTGATGCCGGGTTCTCCATTCAGATAGGAGTCGAATCCGCATATTTTATCAGTAAACCACCAAAGCAATCTTAAGGTAAGCAAGGCCGAGATCCTTAAAAAGGGTCTCGGCCTTTTTCTATTTTTCCATGGAATCACGATAACAGAAGGCGCCTTTATGAAAAAATTTTCCTGCTGAAAATGAGGCGGCCGCGGGCGCGGTGCTCCGGAGCTCAGGGCTGCCCCGGGAGGCGTGGTTCGTCACCACCAAGCTATGGGTGCAGGACGTCAGCTACGAGGAGGCTAAGCAGGCCATTAAAACGTCCCTGAACAAGCTGGGGCTGGATTACCATGACCTGTATCATCCACCAACCCTTCGGCGACTACTACGGCGCCTGGCGGGCTATGGAGCGGCTGGATCGGGAGGGCGCAGTTCAGGCCATTGGGGTAAGCGGTTTCCCCCCGGAGCGGCTGGTGGATCTGTACATGAACCAGGAGGGCAAACCCATGGTGAATCAGATCGAGCTCTTCTTCCAGCAGCGGGAGGCGCGGGACCTTCTGGCCCAGGGCGATTGAAGCGCGAGGCTTATCCGCGTGAAATTTCAAAACGTCTTTTCTCTATGTCAGGGCGGCTCCGCGGATGCAGAACCGTCCTGAATTTGTTTTTACCTTTTTGTTTATACCGGGTAACGGATTGGAACTTCCGTAAACGGCATACCAGGACTACAATTTATGATGAAAGAAGGTGCCGCAATGTTTTCCATCCAACAGATCCTCATACTTTTTCTGACGCTGACCATGGAGCTGAGTCTCACCGCCTGCGGGACGGAGGCCGCCGTGCAGCCCGCCCCGGAGACGTCCGCCCCGCCGTCCCAGGTACAGGAGATGCCGGACGCCTCCGCCGAAGGTTCGGAGCTGGAGGTCACCGAGGGTACGGAGACCTACCGTGGGTTTTTGCTGGACAACGTGCTCCACGCCCCGGAGGGGGACATTCACTACCACATCTATATCCCGGACAGCTACGACGGCAGCGAGCCCTACGCCCTCTATCTGACTCTCCCGGGCTATGGGGGCCTGTACTTCCAGGGCGTGGGGGAAAACCTCTACAGCGAGAGCTTCGCCTTTGAGGCGCTGAACTACAATGACAAAATGATCGTGGCCGCCCCGCAGCTGAGCGACTGGGGCGAGACCTCGGCGGAGCAGACCATCGCCCTGACGGAGTACCTGCTGGGGCACTACAACATCGACCGCAGTCAGGTCTACGCCAACGGCTACTCCGGCGGCGGGGAGACCATGTCCCGCGTCCTGGGGATGCGGCCCGACCTGTTTACCGCCTACCTCCACTGCGCCTCCCAGTGGGACGGCGCGTACGAGCCGGTGGCGGAGGCCCGGGTGCCGGTGTACCTGGTGGTGGGCGCGGGAGACGAGTATTACGGCTCCGGGCCGTCTCAGGAGGCCTATGAACAGCTCTATACCCTCTACGCCGGCGCAGGGCTCTCGGAGAAGGAGATCGGCCGGCTGCTGGTGCTGGACATCATGGATGCGGACTACTTCCGCGCCGGCGGCGCCCCCAACCAGCACGGCGGCGGGAACCTCTTTGCCGGGGACCCCGAGATCATGGGCTGGCTGTTTTCCCAGGGGTGAGCCATGCCCGGAACATCACGAAACAAGGACAGGAGGACGAACGGCATGGGGAAAAAGTGGATTACAGACCTGGCGCTGGCCGCCGTCCTTTTGCTCCTGATGGGCTATTCCCTCATCGGGGAGGCGGCCCACGAGTGGCTGGGCGTCGGCATGCTCCTTCTGGTGATCGCCCACCATGCGTTCAACCTGCCGTGGCATCGGAATCTGCGCAGAGGGCCGTATTCCCCCTACCGCCGGGTGCAGACCGCGCTGACCGCGCTGCTGGTCTTCGCCGTGCTGGGCTGCGTGGGCAGCGGGCTGATCCTGTCCCAGCATGTTTTGGAGATTCCCCTTCTGCACAGGTGGGACGATGTAGCCAGAACACTCCATCTGCCCTGCGCCTACTGGGGATTTCTCCTGATGAGCCTGCACCTGGGCCTCCACTGGGGCACAGTGATGGGGGCGGTCCGCCGTCTCACGAAGCTGCGCACCCCGTCCAAAAGCCGGACGGCGGTGCTCCGGCTTCTGGCCGCGGCCGTTTCCTGCTATGGGCTTTGGGCCTTCTTCCAAAACGGCCTGCCGGACTACCTGCTGCTGCGGACCCATTTTGTGTTCTTTGCGCCGGATCAGACCGCGGCGCGGTTTCTGGCGGACTACGGGGCGGTCATGGGCCTGTTTCTGGCCATTGCCCACTACGGCGGGATCCTCCTGCGGCGCGCTTCGGCCCCAAAAGCCAGATGAAGCCAAGATCTCCGCATTGCTTTGCCGGCAGATGGAGAAATGAGAAAAGTCCGCCGAGGGAGGGACTCCTTTCTCCCGGCGTCCGGGCATAAAAAGAGCAGGGAACCTTTCAAGATTTCCTGCTCGGTGGTGCCGCCTGTGGGCGGCTGGTATTCAGTTTTGAAAGTTCGAGTAGGTTAGCCAGACGATAGGGGGGACAGCCTTGTAACTTAGGATTTATTTTTGTCTCCTTTTTGCCCTTTCATTCTCTAATATTGTAATTGCAATCATAGCAATAATAAAGCCAACAATACAAATTACCGTTCCGCTAAGCGAAATCGTCGAGTTGATAAATCC
>CBCPMX010000022.1:0-31343 GCA_965120355.1 uncultured Oscillospiraceae bacterium | reverse complement strand
GGCGGCGCATTGTCCGCTTGGCCTTCCGAATCTATTCCGCATTGGGATGTCCTTTACAAAAGTTTTTCCAATTCATCTCTCAAGCGTGCTTTCATGCATTGTAATTCTTCGGCAGATGGCCGCGCTGCATCCCCGTACATTTTTTCCATGGGATACCACCAGACCGGCCCCTTGCCCTGGTTTCCGTAGTTTTCTAAATCACCTGAAACTCGGGGAAACAGATGCCAGTGCACATGGGCATCGCCGTTGCCCAACAGCTCGTAATTCATCTTTTCCGCGTGAAATGCCTTTGCAACGGCCTCTCCCACAAGGGACATCTCCAGGAGAAACTGCCGTTTCACTTCCGGCTTCAGCACATACAGCTCCGTCTGGTGCTCCTTCAGCAAAAACAGTGTGTAGCCCCGAAAATGCTGATGATCCCCCAGCACAACATATCCGGTTTCCAACTCTTTTACAAAATACGGGTTTTTACCTTCCCGGATCATTTGAATCCTGTCGCAAATCAAGCACATGGCAACTGTCTCTTCATTTGCTCTCCGGCTTCGCCGGCGGTTCTGGCTGGTCTTTTTGCTGCTGTTCCATTTTTCTTCTGGCCTCTTCTGCCGCCTTCTGAATTGCAGATTGGATCACCGTATTGGGGATCCGGATCTGTGTGGGCCGATTCGGCTGAAATACCACAGCCATATATACTGTTTTGTCAACTCCAGAGCCACATTGGACGGCACCTGCTTTGCAAGGGTATTGTAAAACAGTGCAGTGGCCTCGGCAGCTGCGCCAATGTTCTGAATAATCTTGTCAGCCTTGTTATCCATATGGTTTCAACCCCCATTATGTTTTCTGTAAAGCGCTGATTCAGCCGGCGAGTGCTGTGACCTCCGGCCAAAATTAATCGTTGAAAGCAGCGAAATTCCCGACCGCATTCCCCAAACAGAGGCGCTGCGGAGACGATCTGCGTACAGCCAATGACGATTCATGCAGCAGCTTGGTTTTAGTATAACACAGTCGTCCACGGAAAAAAAGCCCCACTGCGCAGTCTGCCTGCGCAAAGGGAAAACCGCTTGCTGAGAAAGCCACAGCAAGCGGTCAAATGCTATTTTGGGTTTACCGGATCAAACCAGCTCAATAATGGCCATCTCAGCGGCGTCGCCGCGGCGAGGACCAGTCCGGACAACGCGGGTATAGCCGCCATTACGCTCGGCATAGCCCGGTGCAATCTCGGAAAACAGCTTCTTGGCCACATCCTCCTTGGTGATATAGCTCAGGGCTCTGCGGTAGGAAGTCAGATCTCCCTTCTTGCCCAGAGTGATCATCTTCTCCGCCACAGGCTGGATCTCTTTGGCACGGGTGAAGGTCGTCTCCAGCTTGCCATTCTCCAGCAGGGCGGTGGTCATGGCGCGCAGCATAGCCTTGCGCTGATCGGAAGTTCTGCCCAGCTTACGGGTTCCGAACATCGGTATTACCTCCTTCTAGTCAGGTTATCTGTATCGCATGGATCAAATTTAGTTTGAGGAGCTGTCATCGCTGGCCAGGCTCAGGCCCATCATAGCCAGCTTATTCTGCACCTCTTCAAGAGATTTTCTGCCCAAGTTGCGAACCTTCAGCATATCTTCATTGGACTTGGAAATCAAATCCTCCACATTGTTGATATTGGCGCGCTTCAGGCAGTTGAAACTTCTGACCGACAGGTCGAGCTCTTCGATGGTCAGTTCCAGGACCTTATCCCGATGGGACTCCGCCTTTTCGACTACGGTGGACTTGTTGGCCACAGCCTCGCTCAAGTCCGTAAACAGCGTCAGGTGATCCGACAAAATCTTGGCGCCGAGGGAAACTGCATCCCGTGCGGAGATTGTGGAATCCGTCCAAACCTCCAGGGTCAGCTTGTCGTAGTCCGTCATATTGCCAACACGGGTGTTTTCCACCATGTAGTTGACCTTATAGACAGGCGTGTAAATCGAGTCAATGGGGATGACGCCGATGACGGTCTGCGCAGTCTTGTTCCGATCCGCCGACACATAGCCGCGGCCATGATTCAACGTGATCTCCATATTGAACGTTGCGTCGGGACCAAGGGTGCAGATGTGCAGGTCGGGATTGAGAATCTCCACTTCTGCGTCGGCCTTGATATCACCGGCGCAGATTTCCCGCTCGCCCATGGCCTCGATGTACACGGTCTTGGGACCGGTACAGTGGAGGCGGGCAATAATTTTCTTCACATTCAGCACAATTTCGGTAACGTCCTCTTTGACCCCGGGGATCGTGGAAAACTCATGCTGGACGCCGGCAATCTTGATGGACGTAGCGGCAGTTCCAGGCAGAGAAGAAAGCAGAATTCTCCTCAGAGAGTTACCGAGGGTGGTACCATAACCCCTTTCCAGGGGTTCCACGACATATTTGCCGTAGGAACTGTTTTCGGGGGAGTCGATACACTCAATGCGAGGCTTTTCAATTTCTACCATAAATAATGACCCTCCTTGTAACTACGAAACAGCGTTTCGTTGGCGTTTTCAGCTTACCAATAGACGAGGGCGAAACGTTACTTGGAGTAGAACTCGACGATGAGGTGCTCAGAAATCTCAAAGTCAATGTCATCTCTTGCGGGCATGGCGATAACCTTACCCTGAAGGGTGTTCTTGTCACGATCCAGCCACTTGGGCGTGGGCGTGAACGCATCGTCTTCCTTCATCTTCTTGAAGCGGGCGTTGGAGCAGCTCTTTTCGCACACTGCGATCACATCGCCGGGCTTGACCAGATAGGACGGAATATTGACACGCTTACCATTCACGGTGTAGTGGCCGTGGTTCACCAGCTGGCGGGCCTCACGGCGGGTAGAGGCGAAGCCAAGGCGGAACACGACATTGTCAAGGCGGCGCTCAATCAGGCTCAGCAACTCCTCACCAGTGTTGCCCTGCATTCTGGAGGCCTTCTCAAAATACATTCTAAACTGCTTCTCGAGGATGCCATAGACGAATTTGACTTTCTGCTTCTCAGTCATCTGGGTGGCATACTCAGACTTTTTGTTTCTTCTCTGACCACCGGGATTCTTGTTGGACGTCTTGGAATAGCCCATCACCGCGGGAGAGATCCCCAGCGCTCTGCAGCGCTTGAGCACAGGCTGCGTATTTTTAGCCATAGGTTCATTTCCTCCTTATACAGATTAGACGCGGCGTCTCTTGGGAGGACGGCAGCCATTGTGAGGAATGGGAGTCACGTCCTTGATCATCGTCACTTCCAGGCCAGCGGACTGCAGCGCGCGGATAGCGGCTTCACGGCCCTGGCCGGGACCCTTGACGTAGACCTCAACGGCCTTGAGACTGTAACCCTCGATGGCAGCCTTGGCAGCGGTCTCAGCCGCCATCTGCGCAGCGAAGGGCGTGGACTTTCTGGAGCCACGGAAGCCCAGTCCACCGGAGGAAGCCCAGGAAAGGGCGTTGCCATTGATATCGGTGATCGTCACCATGGTGTTGTTGAAAGAAGAGCGGATATGTGCAGCGCCCTTCTCTACGACCTTACGGTCGCGGCGTCTTTTAATGACTTTTCTTGCTTTCGCCATGCCATATCCCTCCTTTACTTCTTCTTGTTAGCAATGGTCTTCTTCGGACCCTTGCGGGTACGAGCATTGGTCTTGGTACGCTGGCCGCGGACAGGCAGGCCACGGCGGTGACGGACACCACGGTAGCAGCCGATCTCCGTCAGCCGCTTGATGTTCAGCTGCACCTCGCGGCGCAGATCGCCCTCAATCGTGTACTCGTGGTCAATAACCTCACGCAGCGCAGCCTCCTGCGCATCTGTCAGGTCCTTCACACGGATATCGGGATCAATCCCAGCCTTGGCCAGGATATCATTTGCACTTTTTCTGCCGATGCCATAGAGATAGGTCAGGCCAATCTCAATTCGCTTATCTCTGGGCAGGTCAATACCGGAAATACGTGCCATATTACTCGAGCACCTCCTTAATTAGCCTTGTCTCTGCTTATGCTTGGGATTTTCACAAATTACCATAACGCGACCCTTGCGCTTGATGACTTTGCACTTTTCGCACATGGGTTTCACAGACGCTCTAACCTTCATACTGTTAACCTCCATTCGAGACAGAACTGTCCCTATTTGCTTCTCCAAGTGATCCGTCCGCGAGTCAGGTCATACGGCGACATTTGCACCGTCACCTTATCACCGGGCAGGATCTTGATAAAGTTCATCCGGAGCTTGCCGGAAATATGCGCCAGAATGGTGTGGCCGTTGCCAATATCAACGGAAAACATCGCATTTGGCAGCGCATCGGTTACGATGCCCTCAAGCTCGATTACGTCGTCTTTTGCCAAGTCTTATTGACCTCCTTGGTTATATGACTGGATTGCTGACCGAAAGGCAGCCAAATCTTTTCGTAACTCGCTATTGAGTACTTTGTCGCCCTGCTGAAGCTTATTGGCGACGCGGGAATCAATCCGAGCGACACGACGGACATGCTTACGCTTCTTCCTTTTCGGATTCTCCACTTTTCTCCCCTTGCCGTTGGCAATCTGGACATAGTCGCCGTCTTCCGCAATGACGAAGAACAGCTCGCCCCGATCATGGCCGGCCAGGGAGAGGACGATATCTGATTTGGAAATATCCATGCTACAGTCCCTCGGAGACGGTGAGGATTTCCGGCTCGCCGTCGGTGATGAGCACAGTATTTTCATAATGGGCCGCCAGCTTCCCATCTACGGTCACCGTGGTCCATTTGTCCTTCAGGACGCGGACTTCATAGCCGCCCTGACAGACCATGGGCTCCACGGCAATCGTCATGCCGGGAATAAGTCTGGGACCTCTACCTGGTTTGCCGAAATTCGGCACCTCTGGTTCCTCATGAAGGTTCGCACCAACGCCGTGACCCACAAAGCTGCGAACAACAGAAAAACCGTTTTCCTCCACATAAGCCTGAACGGCATGGGAGATGTCTGAGACGCGATTCCCCTTCCGTGCATACCGGATTCCCTCGAAGAAGCTCTGCTTCGTGACATCGATGAGCCGCTGCGCCTCGCTGCTGATCTGCCCGCAGGCAAAGGTAGCTGCGCAGTCGCCATGGAATCCGTGCCACTTGGCGCCCACATCCACGCTGACAATATCGCCTTCCTGAAGCACCCGGCCATCCGGAATGCCATGAATCACGACGTCATTGATGGAAATACAGGCGCTGGCGGGGAAGCCGCCGTAGTTGAGGAACGACGGCGTTGCGCCCTGCGACACAATATAATCGTATACCGCTTTATCGATCTCGGCGGTGGTGACGCCGGGCCTTACCATTTTGCCTGCCAAAGCACGCGCTGCCGCGGTAATTTTACAGGCCCGGCGCATCACCTCGATCTCACGGTCGATTTTGACATAGATCATTCGGAGACTCCCAGTGCCGCGAAGATGGCCTTCGTCGCACTCTCAATGGGCTGATTGCCTTCCACAGTTTTCAGGTTTCCTTGTTTTTCGTAGAACCCTTTCAGCGCTTCCGTCTCTTCATGGAAGACCTTCAGACGCTTTTTCACTGTTTCCGGCGCATCGTCCGCGCGGATGATCAGGTTTCCGCCGCAGGAATCGCACACCCCTGCGGTTTTGGGCGGATTTGCATGGATGTGATAACTGGCGCCGCACTTCTCACAGACCCGACGGCCTTCCATGCGTTCCTCAATCACATCGTCAGAGATCTCAATAGAGATCACTTCATCAAACGAAATCCCCGCTTCGATCAGCGCCTCCGCCTGGGGAATGGTCCGGGGCATACCGTCAAGAATAAAGCCATTGGCACAATCCTCGTTGGCGACCCGTTCCTTGACGATGCCGATAATGACCTCGTCAGGTACCAGTCCGCCGGCATCCATATAGGCTTTCGCCTTTCGGCCGACTTCGGTACCGTTTGCGACGGCTTCTCTAAGCATAGTGCCGGTGGAGATGGTGGGGATCCCCAGCTTTGCGCTGATGATCTCCGCCTGAGTTCCTTTGCCGGCGCCAGGAGCGCCCAACAGAATCAGTTTCATGAACTCTTCCCCCTAACTCCTTATTCCAGGAAGCCTTTGTAGTTGCGCATCAGCATCTGCGCCTCCAGCGCTTTTGCCGTCTCAAGGGCAACGCCCACGACAATGATGACGGAGGTACCGCCAATAGCCAGCGTGGAATTGCCGATGATATTACCCACAATGATGGGCAGAATGCAGACAACACTCAAATACAGCGAGCCAAACAGGACGATTTTGTTGATTACCTTCTGAATAAATTCTGCCGTCGGCCGGCCGGGGCGGAAGCCCGGAATGAAGCCGCCGTTCTTCTTCAGGTTGTTGGCAATCTCCACAGGGTTGTACTGAATGGCTGCGTAGAAATAACCAAAGGCAATGATCAGCAGGAAGTATACAATGGTATAGACCACGCCGTTGGTATTGATGATCCACATGACCACGCCGCCGAATCCGCTGTCCGGCGTATTGGCGCCATAGATGAACGCCGCAATGGTGGCCGGCAGCGAAGCGATGGACTGGGCGAAGATGACGGGCATAACGCCGGACATATTCACCTTGATGGGCAAATGGGTGCTCTGACCGCCGTACATCTTCCGGCCCACAACGCGCTTGGCGTACTGTACCGGGATGCGGCGCTCGGCATCGTTGACGAAGACAATGAATACCACCAGAACCAGCGCGCCCAGAATCAGCAGGATCGCCAGGAAGATGTTCAGGCTTCCGTCCAGAATGCTCTCAATGCCTGTGGAGACAGTGGAGGGCACACGGGAAACAATGCTGGCAAACAGGATGATGGAGATGCCGTTGCCAATGCCGAATTCGGTAATCTGCTCGCCCAGCCACATCAGGAATGCAGAGCCGGCTGTGAAGGTCAGTACAATGACCAATCCGGGCCAGAAGCCGGAATTCGTCAGCAGACCGTAGTTATTGAGCATGACATAGTAGGCAAAGCCCATGATCAGGCCCAGGGCCACGGTCACATACCGGGTAATGCTTGCGATCTTCTTGCGGCCTTCTTCGCCTCCGTCCTTTTGCATCCGCTCCAGAGCAGGAATGGCGATACACAGCAGCTGCATGATGATCGAAGAGTTGATATACGGCTGGATGGACAGTGCAAACACCGTCGCCCGGGAGAACGCGCTGCCGGACATGGCGTTGTACAGGCCCAAAACCGTATTGCTCAGAGTCTGGTTGAAATAGGTGCTCAGTGCATCTACGTCAACATTCGGGACCGGAACCGCGTTGCCCAGCCGGTAAATCAGCAGGATAAACACGGTAAACATGATTTTTTTGCGAAGCTCAGGAATTTTCCAGGCATTGCGCAGTGTTTCGATCACCTTAGACCACCTCGGCCTTTCCGCCCGCCGCCTCGATCTTGGACTTGGCGGACTCGGAGAAGGCCGCGGCCTTCACGGTCAATTTCTTGGTGACGTTGCCGTTGCCAAGGACCTTGATGCCATACGCACACTTGGAAACAATACCGCTCTCCAGCAGGGCGGCGGCGTCCACAACGGCGCCGTCTTCAAAGCGGTCCAGAACTGCGACATTGATTGCCGTCAGGGGCTTTGCAAAAATATTGTTGAAACCACGCTTCGGGACGCGGCGGGCCAGCGGCATCTGGCCGCCTTCAAAGCCGGCGCGGACCTTGCCGCCGCTGCGGGCCTTCTGACCCTTGTGACCACGACCGGCAGTCTTGCCGTTGCCTGTGCCGGCGCCGCGGCCCTTGCGCTTGCCGACATGTGTGGAGCCGGCAACAGGAGAAAGTTCGTGTAGATTCATTACCTGCACCTCCTTACTGCTGCTCTTCAACCTGCAGCAGATAGCCGATCTGTGCGATCTTGCCGCGGGTCTGGGCATTGTCGGGCTGCACAGTCTCGTTGCCGATCTTGCGCAGGCCCAGGCTGTTGGCAGTTGCAATATGCTTCTGCAGTCTGCCATTGAGGCTCTTGACGAGCTTGATTTTCAGTGTAGCCATGGATCCAAGCCCTCCTTAACCTTTGATCTCTTCGACGCTCTTGCCTCTGATGCGGGCGATCTCTTCGGGGCCGCGCAGGGACTCCAGGCCGGCCATAGTGGCCTTGACCACGTTCTGAGGATTGTTAGAGCGCAGGCACTTGGTGCGGATATTGCTGATACCCGCGGCTTCCATGACGGCACGAACCGCGCCGCCAGCAATGATGCCGGTACCAACAGAAGCAGGTTTCAGCAGGACCCGGCCGGCGCCATAAGCACCGATGACCTCATGGGGGATCGTCGTACCGGACAGCGTGATGGTCCGCATGTTCTTCTTGGCGCTGGCAATGCCCTTCAGGATCGCCTCGGAGACTTCGGAAGCCTTACCCAGGCCATAGCCCACAGTGCCCTTGCCGTCGCCAACGACGACCAGTGCGGAAAACTTCATCACACGGCCGCCCTTGACGGTCTTGGAGACGCGGTTCAGGGACACGACCTTTTCGATATATTCAGGGGCAGTATTCTCTGCTCTATAAGCCATGTTTTCGTCCTCCTCCCGACTTAAAATTCGAGTCCGCCCTCACGGGCGCCCTCGGCCAGAGCCGCCACACGGCCGTGGTAGATATAGCCGCCACGGTCAAAGACGACGGTGTCAATGTTCTTGGCCTTGGCGCGCTCAGCGATCATCTGACCGACCTTGCGGGCAGCCTCGACATTGCCGGTGGGGCCTTCGAACTCTTTATCCAGTGTGGAAGCGGACGCCAGCGTGACGCCGTTGATATCATCAATGATCTGTGCGTAGATATTCGCATTGCTGCGGAACACATTCAGGCGAGGTCTCTCGGGCGTGCCGGAGATCTTGCTGCGCACTCTCTTATGGCGCTTCAGGCGCTGCGCATTCGTATCAGGTCTATTTACCATATTGGCACACCTCTTTCTTACTTCTTACCGCCGGTCTTGCCTTCCTTACGGCGAATGACCTCGGTAGTATATTTGATACCCTTGCCCTTGTAAGGCTCAGGCGGACGCTTGCCCCTGACTTCAGCCGCGAACTGACCGACCTTCTGCTTGTCGATGCCGCTGATGACGATCTTGTTGGCGCTGGGCACTTCGATGGTGATGCCGTCAACCTCGTCCACGGTCACCTGATGAGAGAAGCCCAGGTTCATCACCAGCTGATTGCCAGTTTTCTGCACACGGTAACCAACGCCGTTGACCTCCAGCTCCTTGCTGAAGCCCTTGGTAACGCCCTCGACCATGTTGCTCAGCAGCGTACGGCTCAGGCCGTGCAGGCTTCTGTGCAGCTTCTCGTCGTCGGGACGGGCCACGGTGGCCACGCCGTCTTCGACCTTGATGATCATATCGGGATGAAATGCTCTTTCCAGCGTACCCTTGGGCCCCTTGACGGTCACGTGATTGTTCTCGCCAACGGTGATCTCGACGCCAGCCGGTACGGTGATGGGCATTCTGCCAATTCTAGACATAATGAATCCTCCTTTACCAGACGAACGCCAGGATCTCGCCGCCGACATGGTTCTCGCGAGCCTTCTTGTCGGTCATGACGCCCTTGGACGTAGAAATGATAGCGATGCCGAGGCCGCGGAGAACCTGAGGCAGCTCGTCAGCGCCGGCATAGACACGCAGGCCGGGCTTGGAGACTCTGCGAAGGCCGGTGATGACCTTCTCCTTATTGCCAAGATACTTCAAGGTGATCTTGATGGTACCCTGGGGGCCGTCCTCGAGAACCTGATAGTTCTTGATGTAGCCTTCTTCCAGCAGGATCTGGGCAATGGCCTTTTTCAGCTTGGAAGCAGGTACATTCACGGTCTCGTGCTTTGCGGCGTTTGCGTTCCGGATGCGCGTGAGCATATCCGCAATGGGATCTGTGATTTGCATGTTTTGACCTCCTGTTGAATTACAGCCGCTGTGGGCTGTTATGACTGCCAGAGTATCCTCCCAGCCCATCATGCAAAGGCTGAGCGACTTCTGGCGGCTTGGTAAACGCCAAGGCACTCCAGCAGCCGGAGTGCTTGACGGGAACCACGGTTCGTGGATGGGTTACCAGCTTGCCTTGCGGACGCCGGGAATCTGACCCTTGTAGGCCAACTCCCGGAAGCAGATACGGCATACGCCATAGTTCCGCAGATAAGCATGGGGACGGCCGCAGATCTTGCAGCGGTTATAGCGGCGGGAGGAGTACTTGGGCTCCTTCTGCTGCTTGAGAATCATTGCTTTTTTCGCCATTAACAATTCCTCCAATCAAGCGTAGAAGGGGGCGCCGGTCAGTTTCAGCAGTTCCTTGCCCTCTTCATCAGTGGTCGCGGTGGTGGTGATGTTGATATCCATCCCGTGGATCACCTCGACCTTGTCATACTCGATCTCGGGGAAGATCAGCTGCTCCTTCAGGCCGAAGGTGTAATTGCCGCGGCCATCGAAGGAGTTGGGATTGATGCCGCGGAAGTCGCGGACACGGGGCAGCGCCACATTGAACAGACGGTCCAGGAACTCCCACATCCGTTCGCCGCGCAGCGTGACCTTCACGCCGACAACCTGGCCTTCACGGACCTTGAAGTTTGCAACGGACTTCTTGGCCTTCGTCAAAACGGCATGCTGGCCGGCAATGACGGACAGTTCCTTCTGCACAGCCTCGATCATCTTGCTGTTGTCCTTGAAGGAGCCGCAGCCGATGTTCAGAACGACCTTTTCGATTTTGGGAATCTGCATAACGCTCTTATAGCCAAACTTCTGCATCAGAGCGGGCGCAATTTCCTCGGTATACTTCGTTTTCAGTCTAGCCACTGTGTTTCCTCCTCCCCTTAAATGGTCTCGCCGCACTTCTTGCACACACGGTTCTTGGAGCCGTCGGCAAGGATCTTATATGCGGTGCGGGTGGGCTTGCCGCACTTGGGGCAAACACGCATGACCTTGGAGGCATACATGGGAATCTCCTTGCGGATAATGCCGCTCTCCATACCCTGACGGGTGGCCTTCTGATGGCGGGAAGCCATGTTAATGCCTTCCACGATGACCTTGCCCTCGGCAGGCATTGTCACCAGGACCTTGCCCTCCTTGCCCTTGTCCTTACCGGACAGGACAATGACAGTATCATTCTTCTTAATGTTCATCTTTGGTCCCCCCTTAAATGACTTCGGGCGCCAGGGACAGGATCTTCATGTAATCCTTGTCGCGGAGCTCTCTGGCAACGGGCCCAAAGATGCGGGTGCCTCTGGGGTTCTTATCGTCCCGAATGAGCACGGCCGCATTCTCGTCAAAGCGGACATAGGTGCCATCCGCACGGCGGACGCCCTTGGCGCTGCGGACGATGACAGCCTTGACCACATCACCCTTTTTCACAGTGCCGCCGGGAGTGGCTTTTCGGACGGAGGCCACGATGACGTCACCGATATTGCCATACTTCCGCTTGGAACCGCCCAGGACGCGGATGCATTTGATTTCTTTGGCGCCGGTGTTGTCGGCAACCTTCAGATAAGTTTCCTGCTGAATCATGGGATGCCAACCTCCTTACTCTGCCTTCTTGATGATTTCGACGAGTCTCCATCTCTTGTCTTTCGACAGGGGACGGCACTCCATCACACGGACCGTATCGCCGACGCCGCAGGCGTTGAGCTCGTCATGGGCCTTCAGCTTGTAGGTCCTCTTCACAATTTTCTTATACAGCTTGTGCTGCACGCTATCCTCGATTGCGACCACGATCGTCTTATCCATCTTGTCGGAGACGACGGTACCGACCCTGGTCTTGCGGAAAGCTCTTACATTGTCACTCACTTGCGCTTACCTCCTTAGGCTTCGGGCCGAAGCTCCTTTTCACGTAAAATAGTTTTGACTCGGGCAATATCCTTCTTCACACTCTGGATCTGCAGCGGGTTGTCCAACTGGTTTGTGGCATGCCGCATCCGCAGGGTGAACAGGTCCTTCTTCAAGGATGCCAGCTTGGCCTCCAGCTCTGCCGGGGTCATATTCCGAATTTCAGTTGCCGTCATCATTGCTCACCACCATTCCCGGATTCAGTGTCTTCTCTGCACACGATCTTCGTCTTAATGGGAAGCTTGTGCTGAGCCAGACGGAGGGCCTCTCGGGCGGCTTCTTCCGAAATGCCGCCAATTTCAAACATGACCTTGCCGGGTTTCACCACCGCGATCCACTGATCGGGAGCGCCTTTACCGGAACCCATACGAGTACCAAGGGCCTTCTTGGAAATCGGCTTGTCAGGGAAAATCTTAATCCAGACCTTACCACCGCGTCTGGTGGAACGAGTCATGGCCACACGGGCAGCCTCGATCTGATTACCGGTGATCCAACCGGGCTCGCAGGCCGCAATGCCAAACTCGCCGTAGGCAACTTTGTTGCCGCGGCTGGCAACGCCCTTCATGCGGCCTCTCTGCACCTTACGGTGTTTCGCTCTCTTGGGCAGAAGCATCAGCGGTCTCCTCCTTCCCGGCGGCCGTAGCCGCTGTTGTTGCGGTTGCCGCCGCGATTACCGCCGCGGTTACCGCCCCGGCGATCACGACGGTCGTTGTTTCTGCGCTCACGCTTGACCGGCTCGGGATTGGTGGCCCGCAGGGTGGAGTTGAGCACCTCGCCCTTGTAGATCCACACCTTAATGCCGATCTTGCCATACGTGGTGTTGGCCTCTGCAAAGCCGTAGTCGATGTCCGCGCGGATGGTCTGCAGCGGAATCGTGCCCTCGTGATAGGACTCGCTGCGGGCAATTTCGGCGCCGCCCAGGCGGCCGCCGCAGGTGACCTTAATGCCCTTGGCGCCCAGACGTGTGGCGTTCTGCATGGCCTTCTTCATGGCGCGGCGGAAGCTGATACGCTTCTCCAGCTGGGCGGCAATGTTCTCGGCCACCAGCTGTGCGTTCAGATCGGGGCTGCGGACCTCCACAATGTTAATGGCCACAGGCTTGCCGATCATCTTTTCCATTCTGACGCGCAGGCGCTCAATCTCCGTGCCGCCCTTACCGATGACAACACCGGGACGGGAGCAGTGAATATTGATGCGAACCTTCGCGTTATCTCTTTCAATCTCAATCTTGGCAATGCCGGCGGAATAAAGGGTGCTCTTCAGATACTTGCGGATGTTGTAATCCTCCACAACCAGATCGCCGACTTTATCGTCACGTGCATACCAACGAGAGTCCCAGTCTTTGATTACGCCAACGCGCAATCCATGGGGATTTACTTTCTGTCCCATAGCTTACCTCCTGGCTTAGTCCTTCTCGCTCACAGCGATGGTGATGTGCGTGGTTCTCTTGTTGATCCGGTAGGATCTGCCCTGTGCGCGGGGCATTGCTCTCTTCAGGATGGGGCCGGGGTTCGCGTAAACACCGGACACATACAGCTTATCCACATCCATCTCGTGGTTGTTCTCCGCGTTGGCCACGGCACTGTTCAGCAGCTTCAGCATGGGCTGAGCAGCAGCCTTGGGGGTCTGCATCAGGATCGCAGCGGCGGTTTTCACGTCCTTGCCGCGGATCAGGTCGCACACAATCTTCACCTTACGGGGGGAGATGCGGGCATATTTCAAATGTGCTTTGGCTTCCATGTTCTCTCCTCCTTACTTTCTATTGGAGGTCTTGCTGCCGGCGTGACCTCTGAAGGTTCTGGTGGGAACGAACTCGCCCAGCTTGTGACCGACCATATCCTCAGTCACATAGACAGGAACGTGCTTGCGGCCATCGTGTACAGCAATGGTATGGCCAACGAAGGAGGGAAAAATGGTGGACGCTCTGGACCAGGTCTTGAGCACCTTCTTCTCGCCGGCGGCGTTGAGCTCCTCAATGCGCTTATACAGCTCAGGAGCAACGAAAGGGCCTTTTTTAATGCTTCTGCTCATGAATAAAATCCTCCTTACTTGCTGTTTCTGCGCTTGACGATGAACTTATTGGTGGGGTTCTTCGTCTTGCGGGTCTTGTAGCCCATGGCAGGCTTGCCCCAAGGAGTCACAGGCCCGGGACGGCCTACAGGGCTCTTGCCCTCGCCGCCGCCGTGGGGGTGATCGCAGGGGTTCATGACGGAACCGCGAACCGTGGGACGAATGCCCATGTGGCGCTTACGGCCGGCCTTGCCCAGATGCACATTCTCATGATCGATGTTGCCGACCTGTCCGATGGTGGCCTTGCAGTTCATGCGAATATACCGTGTCTCGCCGGAGGGCAGACGAACCTGGGCCATGTCGCCGTCCTTGGCCATCAGCTGGGCGGAGACGCCGGCGGAACGAACCAGCTGTGCGCCGCGGCCGGGATACAGCTCAATATTGTGGATTACAGTACCAACCGGAATGTTGGCGATGGGCAGGCAGTTACCGGCCTTGATATCCGCAGAAGCGGAGGAGATGACGGTGTCGCCGGCCTTCAGGCCAACAGGGGCCAGAATATAGGCTTTTTCACCGTCGGTGTATTCCAGCAGCGCGATGAATGCGCTGCGGTTGGGGTCGTACTCCAGGCGCTGAACGGTAGCGGGTACATCCAGCTTATTGCGCTTGAAGTCGATGACTCTGTACTTGCGCTTGTTGCCGCCGCCGCGGTGACGAACGGTGATTCTGCCGTAGCTGTTGCGACCGGAACTCTTCTTGACAGTCTCAACAAGGCTACGCTCAGGTTTTGCCTTTTTATCGACGCCGTCGAAGGCAGACACAGTCATATGCCGGCGGGACGGAGTCGTAGGCTTATAAGTTTTAATCGCCATTTTGCGTTACACTCCTTATCTGAGTTATTGTATCAGACCATGCCCTCGAAGAATTCGATGGTCTTGGAATCGGCGGTCAGTTTAACCATCGCCTTTTTCCAGGAAGCACGGCGGCCCACAGGGTACGCGCCGGAACGCTTCTGCTTGCCCTGTACGTTAAGGGTGTTGACCTTCTCAACCTTGACGCCGAAGATCTCTTCCACAGCCTTTTTGATCTCAATCTTGTTGGCCTTGGGGTCGACGGCAAAGACGTACTTCTTATCCTCGGTAGCCTCCATGGACTGCTCGGTGATAATGGGCTTTCTGATGATGTCATAAGCGTTCTTCATTATGCGAACACCTCCTCGATCTTGGCCAGGGCGGCCTGATCCACAACCAGCTTGTTGGCGTTGACAATGTCATAGACATTAATCACATTGGCAAATGCGGTAACCACGCCGGGAATGTTGCGGGCGCTTTTGACCACGTTGGTATCGGCCTCGGCGGTCACGACCAGGGCCTTCTTCTCGGCACCGACGGCATTGAGGAAGTTGACCATGGTCTTGGTCTTGATCTCGTCGACCTTGATGCTGTCGATGACGATGATTTCACCGGCGGCAGCCTTGGCGCTCAGCGCGCTCTTCAGGGCCAGACGCTTCACTTTCTTATTCAGCGTGTAGCTGTAATCGCGGGGCTTGGGAGCGAACACGACGCCGCCGTGCGTCCACTGCGGAGCGCGGATGGAACCCTGGCGGGCGCGGCCAGTCCCCTTCTGACGCCACGGCTTGATGCCGCCGCCGGAAACCTCGGCACGGGTCAGCGTGGACTGTGTGCCCTGACGGCAGTTGGCCAGATGATTCTTAACCACATCATGGACCACAGACGCATTGGGCTCAATGCCGAAAATCGCTTCGGAAAGCTCGATCTCGCCGACCGCCTTTCCTGCCATATCATAAACAGTAGCCTTAGGCATGATTTAACTCTCCTTTCGCTTAGCCTCTGGCAGAAGCCTTCTGCGGGTTGACACGGGCGGAAGCCTTCTGCGGGTTGACACGGGTACCGGAAGCAGCCGCCATGTTCTTCTCGACCAGGTTCTTCACCGTGTTCTTAATGGTAACTACGCCGCCCTTGGGACCGGGAATCGCGCCGCGGACGACGATCATATTGAGTTCGGGATCCACCTTCACCACTTGCAGGTTCTGGACCGTGACTTGTTCCACACCCATCTGACCGGCGCCGATGTGGCCCTTGAAGATACGGGAGGGCGTGGAGCAGGAACCCATGGAACCGGCATGACGGTGGACAGGGCCGCCACCGTGGCTGGTGGGGGTGCGCTGCGCGCCGTGGCGCTTGATAACGCCCTGGTAGCCATGGCCCTTGGAGATACCGGTTACATCCACATGGTCGCCGGCGGCGAACACGTCAGCTTTCACCTCGTCGCCCACATTGTAGGTGTCGGTGTTCTCCAGGCGGAACTCCTTGAGAACCTTTTTCAGAGCCACATTGGCCTTCTTCAGATGGCCCAGTTCCGGCTTAGTCAGCTTGGACTCTTTGGTATCGCCGAAGCCCAGCTGCACAGAATTGTAGCCTTCCTTTTCAACGGTCTTCTTCTGAACAACGACGCAGGGTCCGGCCTCGATAACAGTGACCGGGATGACCTTGCCGCTCTCATCGAAGATCTGGGTCATGCCCACTTTTTTGCCGATGATCGCTTTTTGCATTTTGGTTTTTCCTCCTGTTCAGGTTATTGGTTGACAAACATAGCCATTGGGTAACCATTGGTTTGCCAACTTGACCCGTCCGCCCTTTGACGGACTGTGGCGGGCATTGCTGAAATTACAGCTTTATCTCAATCTCAACGCCAGCAGGGAGATCCAGGCTCATGAGGGCCTCAACGGTCTTCTGGTTGGGGTTGATGATATCGATCAGACGCTTGTGCGTTCTGCGCTCAAACTGCTCACGGCTGTCCTTGTTGACATGGGGGGAGCGCAGAATGGTGACGACTTCCTTCTTAGTGGGAAGGGGGATGGGGCCGGAAACCTGAGCGCCGTTGCGCTTGGCGGTTTCGACGATCTTCTCCGCGCTGGAGTCGATCAGCTGGTAATCATAAGCCTTCAGCCGGATCCGAATCATTTCTTTGTTAGCCATTTTGGATTGTTCCTCCTTGAATACGTACTCAGTTCTCTTGAGCTTGTTCAGTTCAGTGCTGGGCACGGTCGAAAGCATTTGTCCGCTATGCCGTGCGTATCATTCTGCTCCAGAAGAAAAGCCGGCAAACTGCCGGCCGATGCATCAGGGCGCAGCGATATACGCCAAGTACCAATGCTTTCAGCCGCCCGATGACCGGACATACTCCACAGAAGTTCCCGCTTTCACGCAATCTCCTGTTTCATCGCGATGCGCGTTCCATTCACGCGCCTGAATATCATACTACGAATCCCCCTTGAAGTCAAGGGGGATTCGGGAATTCTTCATGAAATTTGTTATAAAATTTCAGCAAAACAGAGAATTGAAATTGTAGGAGCTGCACATTTCGCACGCGCTCCACGCCAATTCAGATAAATCAGTACGCCACGCCCCAGTAAACCATGGTCTTCGCAGGCTTGCCGCAGATGGGACACACATCTCCCAAATGCTCCTGGGCAAAGGGCATACAGCGGGAGGAAACGCCAACTTCATCCTTCATGCGCTCTTCACAGGCCACGTCGCCGCACCACATGGTCTTAATGAAGCCGCCGCCGTTGGCCAGAATCTCTTTGCACTCGTCCATGGAGTATGCCGCATAGGTATGTTCCTCCAGGTTCTTTTTGGCCTTGGCATACATGCCATCGTGGACGGCATCCAGCAGGCGAACAGCCTCTGCCTCCAGCTGCTCCAGCGCCACGGCGGTCTTTTCGCCGTTGTCGCGGCGGACCATCACGCACTGACCGTTTTCCATGTCTTTGGGGCCGATTTCCACCCGCAGGGGCACACCGCGCATCTCGTATTCGGCGCACTTCCAGCCCAGGCTGTTGTCGGAGAAATCCGCCTTGACCCGCAGGCCCGCAGCGGCCAGCCGGTCCGTCAATTCCTGCGCCTTTTCTGTCACGCCGGGCTTATGGGCCGCCACCGGCACCACGATGATCTGCACTGGTGCAATGCGGGGCGGCAGGACCAGCCCGTTGTTGTCGCCGTGGGTCATAATGATGCCGCCGATCATGCGGGTGGACACCCCCCAGGAGGTCTGGTGAGGATACTGGCGCTTGTTTTCCTTGTCTGTAAACGTAATGTCAAAGGCTTTGGCGAAGCCGTCTCCAAAATAGTGGCTGGTGCCGCCCTGCAGGGCCTTGCGGTCATGCATCATGCACTCGACCGTATAGGTTCTCTTCTGCGCCATTGAACTTTTCCTTGTCGGTCTTACGGCCTTTGACCACAGGCATGGCCAGGTAGTTCTCCATAAAATCGGCATAGCACTCCAGCTGCGCCTGGGTCTCGGCTCTGGCCTCCTCCTCGGTGGCGTGCATGGTGTGGCCCTCCTGCCACAGGAACTCCCGGTGGCGCAGGAATGGGCGGGACGTCTTTTCCCAGCGCAGGACGCTGCACCACTGATTGTACTTTTTGGGCAGGTCCCGCCACGACTGAATGATGTTGGCGAAGTGTTCACAGAACAGAGTTTCCGACGTGGGCCGGATACACAGGCGCTCTTCCAGCGGCTCACTGCCGCCCATGGTGACCCAGGCGCACTCGGGGGCAAACCCCTCCACATGGTCTTTCTCCTTTTGCAGGAGGCTTTCGGGGATCAGCATGGGCAGATAGACATTTTCATGGCCGGTCTGCTTAAACTTTTTGTCCAGAATCGCCTGTATATTTTCCCAGATGGCATACCCATAGGGCCGCAGAATAAACATTCCCTTGACACCGGAGTAATCAATCAGCTCCGCCTTTTTGCACACGTCCGTGTACCACTGGGCAAAATCCACCTCCATGTCAGTGATCTGCTCCACCTTTTTCTTGTCCTTCGCCATCGACGTTCCTTCCTTTCCTGAGCTGCTGGAAACCGCTGCATCCCCTATTTCATCTGCCCGGGCAAACAAAACATGCCCCGGCGTCACTCTGCGAACCATCGCGGCGCAATGGTTCGCAACTGTTGCGGCGTTGCGGCCGCGCCAGTTTTCACCAGGCGGAAAGTCGGTTGGCCGGCCGGGCCGCGCAGGGGTGCACGCCTACGTTTCCTATATCTTTCACGCTCCCCGCGCAGGGTGCGCTTCTACAGTTCCCGTTTATTTTAACACATCTGTCAATAGGGCGCATAGAATAAAGTACGGATCAATATGATTTTAGGAGGCTGCGCCATGAACGATCCATACAAAGTCTACTTAAAGCCCGCCCCCGGCGAACGGCTGGAGACGGTGATTACATTGCCAGAGGAGAACCGCAGCGTCATTTTCGGGCAGGTCCGATCCGCCCGAGGCGCACCGGCCGCGGGGCTGCCAGTGCTGCTGTTCGCCGAGGAGGACGACAAGCCGCTGCTCCAGGCTTTCACTGACGAGGCCGGCGACTTCTGCTTTGGCCCCGTTCCCGGCGACCGGCTATACTATATAAATATCTATCAAAGCGCCGTCAAGGTACGCACGGTGGAGGTGGATGTGTAGAGTCTCCGTCCTATGCCCCTGTCCGCATCCATGCACACAACTGCCGGATCTCCTGTTCCAAACCGCGGAAGACCTCCGCGCTGAAAAATTCCTCCAGGGCAATGATCCGGTATGCCACAGATCTTCTGGTGTCCAAACAACCGTCAGCTGCTTCTTTTTTTAATGCTGCAGAACTCCAAAAAATACAGACGATAGACCGGCATCTTCACTCAATATACTAAAAATGGTAAATAAACAGTTCACACTGAGAAATGAGGTGATCTCCCTGCCGCGTTTCACCGTGACCCTGGACGATACCACCGCCCGTTTTTACGAGCGTGTGGGCCAGTCCGCCGGCCTGCCCACAGAGCAGGTCCTGTCCGACGCCCTGTTCAAGCTGGCTGCCGAGCTGTCTCTGGAAGCTCTGGCCAAAAAGAAGCCCCGCAGCCCCACCAGTTAAATATACGCTTGAAAAAAGGGCCGCTACAGAATCATTCATCCTGCAGCGGCCCATTTTCCGCCCGACTCACACTGTCAGATCAATCTCCAGCGCCCGGCATCGTGCCAACGCGTCAGTCTGCCCGTCCAAAGCGGCCCGCTTGTACCACGTCTTGTCCATCTCCAGATTTCGCCCGGCCACCAAGCCCAGTTCGCAGAACCTGTTCGCCAGATTGTACTGGGCATGCCGGCCGCCATGCTGTTCGCCTCTCCTTTTCGTTCTGGAAGCACCTTATGGCAGCACAGGCCGCAGCCCCGGTCAAGCCGCTGCAGCCCCGATCCCTCCCCATGAAAATCAGTGGACTTCTTTCGATTCTTGTGCTATACTTTCAGGAGAAAATCCCCCGGTCTTTCCGGTATTCGGGGTTGTTTTGGGCGTAAAAATGGCGTAGCCGCCACAGCGCCAAAGTGCGAAAAGCCTTGTAAATACAGCATTTTTAAGGAGATGTAGAGATACATGAAATTAGGAATCGTGGGCCTGCCCAACGTGGGCAAATCGACCCTGTTCAACGCCATTACCAACGCCGGCGCGGAAGCCGCCAACTACCCCTTCTGCACCATCGACCCCAACGTGGGTGTGGTCACAGTCCCCGACGAGCGTCTGGCGGCCCTGCGAGAGATGTATCAGCCTAAAAAGTATACCCCCGCCGTCATTGAGTTCGTGGACATCGCAGGTCTTGTGAAAGGCGCCTCCAAAGGCGAGGGTCTGGGCAACAAATTTTTGAGCAACATCCGTTCCACGGACGCCATTGTCCATGTGGTCCGCTGCTTCGACGATCCCAACATCACCCATGTGGAGGGTTCCACCAATCCTCTGCGGGACATCGACATCATCAACATGGAGTTGATCATGGCTGACATTGAGATGGTGGAACGCCGCATTGAAAAGGCAAAAAAGGCAGCCAAGGGCGACAAAAAGTTTGCCGCCGAGGCCGAAGTGTTCGAGAGCCTGCTGGCTCACCTGAACGAGGGCCATCTCGCCCGCACCTACGATTGTGACGAGGAAGACGCAGCGCTCATCGCCACCTCCGATCTGCTGACTTTAAAAAAGGTCATTTACGCCGCCAACCTGGACGAAGACAGTTTCTCCAACGGTTACCAGGAAAACGCCTATTACCAGCAGGTGGCCCAGTTGGCCGAGAGCGAAGGCAGCCAGGTGCTGCCCATCTGCGCCAAGCTGGAGGCAGAGATCGCCGAGCTGGACGAATCGGAAAAAGCCATGTTCCTGGAGGAACTGGGCATTGCCGAATCCGGCCTGGACAAGCTCATCAAGTGCAGCTACACGCTGTTGGGCCTGATCTCCTTCCTCACCGCCGGCAGCGACGAGTGCCGCGCCTGGACCATCAAGGCCGGTACAAAGGCTCCTCAGGCCGCCGGCAAAATCCACACGGATTTTGAGCGGGGCTTTATCCGCGCCGAGGTCATTGCCTTTCAAGACCTGATGGCCTGCGGCTCTCTGGCCAATGCCAAAACCAAGGGTCTGGTCCGTTCTGAAGGGAAAGACTACGTCATGCAGGACGGCGACATCGTCAATTTCCTATTTAACGTCTGAGGACACTATACCACGCCCCCGGGACCGACGGCTCCCGGGGGCGGTTTTTTATGTAAGGGCGTCACTGCGCCATGCATGGGTCGGGCAGGCCGCCACGCAGACCTGCTCCGGACAGCCGGGACACTTCACCGGCCGGCCTTCCACCGGCACAATGGCGTCAAAGGGGCAGGCTGCTGCGCAGGCGCCGCACGCGGCGCACAGCGTCCCGTCCACCCGAACCCATGCGCCCTCCCGGTGCATGGCTCCGGTGGGGCAGGCCGCAATGCACTGGGCCTTGGTGCAGTGGCGGCAGGCCAGCATGGCAAATTGGATGTAGGGCACGCCATTGCGCAGCCCTTCCTGCCGCTCCAGGCGGCGGTTGGGCGGAGTGGTGCGCACGTCGGTGCTGTTGCGGTCCATACAGGCCACCACACAGGCGCCGCAGCCGGTGCAGCGGTTCTTCTGAAAGACAAACATTATGCTTCCACCTTTCTCAGCCCGCAGCGGAAACTGCGGAAGGGCGGATATCCGGAAATGGGGTCGTGGACATCCGGCAAAATGGCGTTGACGTCGGCCTCGCTATAGCCGTGATACATATGCAGGACGCCGGGCAGGCACACATAGGTCAAGTTGGCCGCCAGCGTCATGCTGCCCACATGGGTCCAGACTTCTACCCGGTCTGCCTGGGCAATGCCCAGGCGGGCTGCATCGTCTGGATGGATATCCACCGCCGCCTCTGGCCGCAGGGCGGCCCTGGTCCATGCTACCCGGTGGAACCGGCTGGCAAAGCCGCCGGGGAGCCGTCCGCCGGCGCACATGACAAAGGGCAGCGCCGGATCGTCCCCCTCCAATGGATCGGTATAGACCGGCAGCCCCGGCAGGCCGTTGGCCTCCAACACCGACGAACGGAGCTCGTATTTGCCCGACGGGGTATAGAAGGTCAGGGGGCCGGCCTCCTTGGGTGGCAGCGCAATCTCATGTTCCCGCTGCAGGTCCTCCAGGGTATAGGGAAGATGGCGCATAATATACCGGCAGCAGCCCTCATACCCACTGCACAGCACCGGGTCGTCCAACCCCAGCCGGTCCGCCAGCTGGCAGATGATGTCGGCATCGGAGCGGCTCTGCCCCACAGGCGGGATGGCCGGTTCAATCCAGTAGGCCGTCTGGCCCACACTGACCAGCTGCCTTCGCTCCATGGATGTACAGGCCGGCAGCACAATGTCGGCATATCTGGCGGTATCCGTCAGATATATTTCCGTATCTACAAAGAAGTCCAGCCGTTTCAACGCCGCAAACAGCTTTGCATTCTCTGGAAACATCCGGCAATTGAGTCCGGCAGCAAAAATGGCTTTGACCGGATACGGCGTCTCCTCCATAATATTGCGGGCCAGATCCATGGCCTGGAACTCGTCAATGGCCCAACTCCAGACCGGCCAGCGATGGCTGCCAATTTTGGGGCGCACACCGGCAGGGCGGGTCTCATCAATAAATTCTTCCTCCAAAAACAGTTTGCTTCTGGTGGGATCCGCAGCCTTGAAGGGCCGGTTGACTGTCAGATAGCCGCCGGTGATGGCAATGAGGGCGTTAATGGCCCGGTAATTCTGGACGCCGTTGCGATGGTGAATCATGCCGGCATTGCCCTCCTGCACGCACAGGGGCCCATTGGCGGCAATCAGCTCCGCCGCCTGCATAAAACTCTCCTGCGGCACGCCGGTGAGCCGCTCCACGGTCTCCGGGTCAAACTGCCGGACATAGGCGGCGTATTCTTCAAACCCCACCACCCACTGGCGGATGAACGCCCGGTCGATCAGGCCGTGTTCTATGAAATAGCGGGCAAACCCGTGGGCCAACGCCCCGTCAGTGCCGGGACGCAGCCGCAGATGGACATCGGCCAGCATCTGCGTGGCCGGCGTGATCTTCGGGTCCACCAGAATAATCTTAACGCCCCGCTCCTTGGCCGACTCCAGGCTGGGCCCGGGCAGATTGCTGTAATAGGTGTTGGAGCCCCAGGCCAGGATGACGCCGGCCCGTTTGTAGTCCGGCGAATTCATGGTGCCGCTGGAGCACTTATTGGCCACCACCGTAGCCTGAAAACAGGCGCTGGACTCGGTGCCGTAATTCAGCGTACCAAAGCTGTGGGCCAGCCGGTGCAGCAGCCAGCGGTACCACTTTGTGTACCCCGAATAGAAGGCGACCGTCTCCGCGCTGTTGCGCTGCTTGATCTGGTTCAGTTTCGCGGCCACCGTATCCAGCGCCTCATCCCAGGAGATGGGAACAAACTTTCCCTCGCCCCGCTCCCCCACCCGTTTGAGGGGCGTCAGGACCCGGTCCTCGTGATACACATACTGACGGGTCGCATAGCCTTTGGCACAGACAAATTTCCGCGACGTCGGGCTGTCCATATCCGGCGCAATCCGCTGCAGAACATTCTGCTCCACATAGGCGTCCATGCGGCAGCCAAAGCTGCAGATATCGCAATGGGTCTTTTTAATTTCCACCTGATTCACCTCAATGGCAGGCGCAATGCGCCCGGTCTTGTACGCCTATTCTGCCACAAAACCACGTAACTGTCAACGTCGTGCGTTCGGACGTTGACAGGCCGGCATTTCTATTGTATACTATTTTTAAATTTTAGTTTACAATTAAGGAGTGGGAGTTCCCATGCAGTATACAAGTTCTGCCCGGCTTCGGTCGTTGGTGCTCACCGGTCTCATGACGGCAGTGATCTGCGCCGTCGCCCCCTGGTCCATTCCCATCGGCGAGGTGCCCATCACCCTGACGCAGATGGCCCTCTTTCTTGCCCTGTATGTAGTGGGCTGGAAGCGGGGGACTCTGAGCTGTCTGGCGTTTCTGCTGCTAGGCGCCTTCGGCCTCCCGGTCTTTTCCGGGTTCCGGGGCGGCCTTGGCGCACTGCTGGGCCCCACCGGCGGCTATTTGGTGGGCTATATTCCCATGTGCATTCTTGGGGGATTGGCCGTAGAGCGGTTCCGGCATCCCGCTGCACAGGCGCTGGGGCTGGCAGCAGGAACCGCCATGTGTTATTGCTTTGGCACCGTCTGGTACTGCATTCAGGGCAGCCACCCTGTCGGGGCGGCCCTGGCGGTCTGTGTCCTGCCCTTTATTCCCTTTGATCTGGCAAAGATCGCCGCGGCTGCCGCGCTGGGGACCCTGCTGCGGCGCCGCCTGCAAACAGCAAAGGTCGCTTAGGCACTTGCATGCCATTGCAACCATCTGCGGCGCAGTTCCGCTTGGAACTGCGCCGCTGTTGTTTTCTCTTCACCGCTCATACGCCAAACCGGAAGAACGCATTGGCATTGTGGAAGCACAAGTCTGCCACCAGTTTTGTCAGGGCGTTTTCATCGTTTGGATATTGCCCGCTCTCTACCCATTCGCCGATCAGTTCGCACAGCACTCTTCGGAAATACTCGTGGCGCGTGTAGCTGAGGAACGAACGGGAGTCTGTCAGCATTCCCACAAATTGACCCAGGACGCCATTGGCGGCCAGCTCCGTCAGCTGGGCGCGCATACCGGGGCGGCTGTCGTTGAACCACCAGGCGCTGCCCTGCTGCAATTTCCCCGCCACACCGCCGCCCTGGAAACAGGCCAGGATGGTGGCAACGGCCGTGTTGTCTCCCGGATTCAGGGAGTACAGAATCATCTTTGGCAGGCCGCCGTTCTCCAGGAACGCATTGAGCAGCGCCCCAAGCCGCTCCACTCCGGACCGGCTATTCACCGCATCGCAGCCGGCGTCCGGGCCCAATCTGCGAAACTGGGGAACGTTGATGTTTCGCAGGCAGCCAAAGTGGATCTGCATCACCCAGTCCTTTTCCGCGTATCGTTTGGCACAGGCCAGAAGCACCAACGTCTGGTAGGCATCTGCCTGATCCCGGGGCGGCCGCCGCCCCGCCATGGCCGTCCGAAATGCCGCGTTGGCCGCGGCGCTGTCCGGCGGTGCGTAGACGCAGGCGTCCAGCCCATGATCAGCACATACACAGCCCACATCTGCAAAATCGTCCATGCGCATCCACAGCGCGGCAATCACATCTTCCACCGAGCACAGGGGCCGGCCCACCGTCTCCGACAGGGTGTGGATATAGCCGGCAAATCCTTCTTTTTCAATGTTGACAGCCCTGTCCGGCCGAAACGTCGGCAGCACCCGGCACCCCAGATCCGGCTCCCGGGCCAGCTGCCGGTGCCAGCGCAGGTCGTCCACCGGGTCATCGGTGGTACACAACACCCGAACCTGAAACCGCCGCAGCAGCGCCCTGGGCGACATCCCCCGCAGCACCGCGCCGGCACGGTCATAGACGGCGTCGGCGTTGTCTGCCGTCAGCGGCTCCGCAATGCCGCAGATCCGCTGCAGCTCCAGATGGCTCCAGTGATAGATGGGGTTGCCGATGAGCTGCGGCAGAACCGCGGCAAAAGCCCGGAATTTTGCCCGGTCCTCCCCCTTGCCGGTCACCAGCTCCTCCGGCACGCCTGCGGCACGCAGCACACGCCACTTGTAGTGGTCGCCCCCCAGCCAGACCTGCGTGATGCCGGCAAAGGGCCGGTCTTCGGCAATCTCCTGCGGGCTGAGATGGCAGTGATAGTCCACAATTGGCAGCTTCTCCGCCACAGTATGATAGAGCACGCTGGCCGTCTCCGTGGACAACAGAAACTCCCGATCCAGGAACGGCTTCATCCCACCGCCTCCTCAATGGTACCGCCATTGGCCTCGATGAGGCCGTTGAGATAGGCGCTGCCCAAGGCCCGGTCATACAGGCCATAACCCGGCTTGGCATCAGCGCTGCCCTCGTCCCAGATTTTGCGTCCGTGGTCGGGCCGGAACCATCCGTCAAACCCTGTCTCCACCAGCGCCTTGACAATGGCATTCATGTCCAGAGAGCCCGCCTGGCTCAGATGTCCGGACTCTTCAAAGGATCCGTCTTCCAAAATCCGCACATTTCGCAGATGCATAAAGGCAATGCGCCCCATGGCCGAATACTTTCGCACCAGCCGCGGCACATCATTTTTCCGCGTACAGCCCAGAGAACCGGTGCACAGACACAGCGCGTTGGCGGGGCTGTCCACAATGGACAAATACCGGTCCAGACTTGCTTCCCCTGTGATGACCCGGGGAAGTCCGAAAATGGGGTAAGGCGGGTCATCCGGGTGCAGTGCCATGACCACGCCGCTCTCCTCTGCCACGGGAATCACCCGCCGGAGGAAATAGGCAATGTTTTCCCAAAGCCCCTCCTCGCCCAAGTCACCATACGCGCGGATTAACGTCCGGACCTGATCCTGGGTATAGCTGGCATCCCATCCGGGCAGATGGATGTCCTCCTGCAGCGGATCCAGGTTTTTGAGCTGATCCCAATAGAGCACCAGACTGGTGGAGCCATCCCCGGCGGTTTTGTCCAGCTGCGTCCGCGTCCAGTCAAAGACCGGCATAAAATTATAGGTGATGCACTTGATGCCGTATTTTGCGCAGCGGCGCATGGATTCACAGTAATTTGCAATGTGGCGGTCCCGATCGGGCAGTCCCAGCTTGATCTCCTCCGTGACGGGAATGGATTCCACCACATCAAACAGGAGTCCATGGGCGGCGCAGGCCGCCGACAGCCGCCGGATGCTTTCTTCCGGCCATACCTGGCCGGGCTTTACATCATAGACAGCGGAAACGATGGACCGCATTCCGGGAATCTGTCGGATATATGCCAGTGGGATGGGATCCGAGTCCCCATACCAGCGGAACGAACTTTTCATAATACAACCTCCAACAGGGCCGGTCCCGCGGCGGGACCGGCCCAACGCTTTTCGCGGCAGTCCCTTACCGCTGGACGCGCCCGGACCCGTCGCCGTCAGCCAATCGCTGCACCTCCGCCGCCGTCACCCGGTTAAAATCCCCCTCCACTGCGTGCTTCAGTGCCGACGCCGCAGCGGCAAATTCCACCGCCGGTTGCGGCGGCTTCCCCGCCAGCAGCGCATAGATGAGGCCGCCGCAGAAGGCGTCCCCACCGCCTACCCGATCCACAATCCGCAGAGCATAGTCTCTGGAAAAACAGGTGCGCTGCCCGTCATAGAGCATGGCCGCCCAGTCGTTGTCACTGGCCGATCGGGACGCCCGCAACGTGATGGCCACCTTTTCAAAGTCAAAGCGGTCCCGCAGCTGCTTTGCCACGGACTGATAGCCGCGGCGATTCAGCTTGCCGCTGTAGATGTCGGTCTGCTCCGCCGCAATGCCAAACACATCCTTGGCATCCTCTTCGTTGGCGATACACACATCCACATACCGGCACAGCTGTGTCATGACCTGCTGCGCTGTCTGCCGGTCCCACAGTTTGCTGCGGTAGTTCAGATCGCAGGAAACCTTTACGCCTCTGTCTTTGGCAGCGCGGCAGGCTTCCAGGCAGATCTGCGCCGTATTGGGGCCAAGCGCCGGTGTAATGCCGCTGAAATGGAACCAGTTGGCATCGGCAAAAATGGCTTCCCAGTCGAACTCCCCGGGTTCCGCCTCCGCCATGGCGGAATGCGCGCGGTCATAAATGCAGACCGAACCGCGCTGGGAAGCCCCCTTTTCCAAAAAGTAGATTCCCACCCGTTCTCCGCCGCGGACAATCCAGCGGGTGTCCACCCCCAGTGCGCGGAGGCTGTTCACCGCCCCCTGGCCAATGGCGTGGGCGGGCAATTTGGTCACAAAGGCCGCATCCAGTCCGTAGTTTGCCAGAGATACCGCCACATTGGCTTCGCCTCCGCCAAAGGTGGCCTGCATCTGGTCGTTTTGAAAGAATCGGTAATGGCCGTGGGGGGCCAGCCGAAGCATGATCTCACCGAAGGTGATCACTTTCCACATATGCACTGCCTCCTACTGCAGTGCGGCCTGCCGCCGCACCTGCTCCACGATCTCCCGGAACCGGCGGCACAGGGCAGTGATCCCATCCCACCGCCGGCTCTCAATCAGCGCCTGGGGCGCCATATAGGTTCCGCCGCAGGCCAGTACTGCCGGCGTGCCCAGATACGCCGCCAAGTTCTCCAGACGGATTCCTCCAGTGGGAATGACCCGAACCTGAGGGAACGGCCCAGCCAGGGCCTGGATTTTTGCCAATCCCCCGGATTGCTCCGCCGGGAAGAATTTCAAAACCTGCAGCCCCAATTTCAGGGCCGCCTGATATTCCGTCGGCGTGGTGCAGCCCGGATAAAACGGCACGCCCCAATCCCGGCAGTGGGCTGCCAGCGCCGGGTCAAAGCCCGGAGAGACGAGGAACTGTGCCCCCGCCGCCAACGCTGCATCTGCCTGCGCTGTGGTCAGCACCGTCCCCGCCCCCACCAGCAGCTCCGGGCAGGCCTCCTTCATCCATGCAATGGCCCGCTCCGCGCCGGCGGCGCGGAACGTAATCTCCGCCACTGGAACACCGCCGGCGCACAGAGCCTTTGCCAGCGCTGCCGCGTCCTGTTCCGGGCGGTCTAGTTTCAGAACCGGAATCACTCCGATGGCGTACAGTCTTTGACTGATCTCGTCCAAATGCGTTCCCTCCTGCATGGCGGCCCCGCCGGAGCGTGCCCGCCTGTTACGGTTTGCAAATCTTAATCAGCTGCGCGTTCAGGCTCTCCGCCAGGCCCTCCGGAGCCAGGCTGCCGGCCATTTGAATCACAGCTTCGGCTGTCATGGCCTTGACCATGCCCCACATACCCGCGCCGGGCGTCAGCTCCATGCCCGCCGCCAGCTTCAGCGCTCTGGCGGTCACCTGCCATGCCTCCTGGCAGCCAGACAGCGTCTCCAGGGTTTCCCGGACGCTGTATCTCCCTTCGGGAAATTCCATAGGCGCCTGCAAATCCAGATCACCGGCCAGCTGGAACCAGTTTGCCACGCCCTCTGCCCGCTGGTTTACCTCCGGCAGGACATAGACCGCCGGCTCCTGGTCCACCTTTTCCAGCGTGATGGCGTCCTTCACCGGCCCTGCCACGGCCACCAAGGTGTTCATGCCTTTTGCAAGCGCCACGGAAAAGACAAAGACCTTACTGCCGCTTTGAATTTCCACCGGCTCTCCGTTGAGATACAGCTCCACACTGGGCTGATTGGAATAGACGCGGATTTGGGTGGTCTCCCCGGCCCGCTGGGCGTAGCGCCGGCCTGCAATATGCACCATGGGCGTCTTGCTCCAATAGGCCTGATAGACATAAAAACTGTCTTTGCGGGTCTTGCGGTCCATGGTAACCAGGCCCTTGTTGTTGCGGCCTGCCACACCACCTTCATTGCGGGCGGCGCAGCCGAAATCAAACATATTCCAGACGTGGCTGGCCCAGATCCAGGGCCTCTCCTCCAGCACCTTGGCCATGTGCTCGTGATACAGGGCCTGATACTCCTCGCTGTAATCCCGGCAGGCCGGATTGACGCTGTGATAGGTCAGGATCCCCTCGCATCCATATTCCGACAGCCCCAGGCAGATTTCCGGGTGGATCTTGTGAAAGTTGTCCAGCCAGGGACCATTGTCCTCCATCCGACCGCCATACCAGCCAAAGTAGTGATTATAGCTCTCCACATCGGTGATATGGTGAATCGGGGACTGCACCGGCGTCATGCTCACATGGGCAATCGTGGTCAGCCGGGTAGGATCCAGACGGTGCGCCAATTCGTTGAGCGCTCTGTGATTTTCCACTAGCTTCTGAGAGATTCCACCAATCAGGATTTCGTTGGAAATACCCCAGAAACAAATGGACGGGTGGTGCCGGTTCTGAACAATCAGCTCCGTCAGCTGACGGATGCAGTTGTCATGGGCAGCCGGATCCTCATTGAACACGGAGATAAACGGAATCTCGGCCCAAACCACAAAGCCCAATTCGTCGCAGGCATCATAAAAATCCTGCGCATGCTGATAATGGGCCAGCCGAATGGTGTTGGCTCCCAGTTCCTTGATGATCTGCGCGTCCCGCCAGTGTTCTTCCCGCGTCAGGGCGTTGCCTTTATAGAGCAGATCCTGGTGCCGGCTGACGCCCCGCAAAGGCGTTGGCCGCCCATTGAGAATAAACCCTTTCTCCGGGTCGCAGGAAAAACTGCGTACACCGACGGACAGCGTTACCTGGTCATACGCCTCATTGCGGCGCTGGAGCGTGGCGGTGACGGTGTAGAGATAGGGCGTATCCGGCCCCCACAGCCTGGCGTCCGGCACCAGTAAAACCGCCGCCGGCGCACTGGCGGGCCGTGTACATCCGGCCACCTCGCGGCCCTCCGCATCCCGCACAGAATACAGCACCGTAAAATTCTCATCCCCATGCGTCACTCTGGCCTCCAGGGCAAATTCCGCGCCGCCGGACCTGCCGCAGGGCGCAGCCGTCACCACCAGCCCCGGTCCGCCGTGATCCTCCAAATCAAAATGGGTGTCCGGCACACTGATGAGATTGACGCCGCGGTACAAACCGCCGTAAAAGGTGAAATCGGCAGACTGGGGATAGACGCTGTCCTTGTATGCATTGGAGCACTGAATTGCCAGCAGGTTCTCCCCATCCTCCCGGCACAGCGCCGTAATATCGGCCCGGAATGCGGAATATCCGCCTTCGTGATACACCGCCTGCTGTCCATTGACATAGACCGCAGCCTGCTGCCCCGCCGCCAGCACCTCCACATAGACCCGGCCGCCGGGCAGCGGCTGCTTCGGTGTGGGAAAAGATTTGGCATACCAGCAACTGCCCCGGTAATAACTCCCGGATCCGTCATGCCCGTCTACGGCGTTCCAGGTATGGGGCAGGTCCACGTCCTGCCACGCCTCCGGGAATGCCTCCGGCAGTCCAACATCCTCCTGTATGAACTTCCAGCCTTGATTGAGATGTATGACGTTGCGCATTTATGATCTCTCCTTTTCTGTCAGTTTATGCACAGGCAGGGTTCTGCTTTGAGCGGGCCGCCTTTTCGGCGTTTGCCGGCATAGGGTCCGCCGTCAAAGCCGTCCCCACCTGAACGCACACGAATCCCAATGGATATCTGTCAAACGCACCGCTTTGCGCAAAAAACGTGCGCGCATTTCTAGGTGGTGTCGTCAATAAAAGTATGATATAATAGTTCTCGAAGTAGAGGAGGGCAAAAAATGGCGAGAGAACAGGAACGACA
>CBCPMX010000021.1:0-6942 GCA_965120355.1 uncultured Oscillospiraceae bacterium | reverse complement strand
CCCCTGGGTCATAAAAATTTACAAAGAATAGGTTGAATTTCTCCTATTTTCGGATATAATAAAAGTAACGAAAGCAAAGGAGGTTTTCCTATGAACATCAATACAAACAACCTTGTCTCCATCACGGAAGCAAACCAGAACTTCTCCAAGGTGGCACGTCTTGTAGATGAGAGCGGTACGGTCGTCATATTAAAGAACAACGTGCCTCGTTACCTTGTCATGGAGTTTTCGGCAGCGGAGCAGGAACAGATCGCTGCCGACGAGGATGTTATGGCTGTTTCAAAGCGCCTGATTGAGAAGAACCATCAGGCTTACGAGGTGCTTGCCAAATGATCCGACTTTCCAAGCACCAGATCCTTCTTATTCACGACCAGCTCATTGCGGAGACTGGCGGATCGTCCGGCCTGCGTGACGAGGGGATGCTCGACTCAGCATTAAACGCTCCATTCCAGTCTTTTGGCGGAGAGGATGTGTATCCATCGCTGCAGCAGAAAGCGGCAAGACTCTGTTTTGGTCTTGTCAAAAACCATCCCTTTGTGGACGGAAACAAACGAATTGGCGCACACGCAATGCTTGTGTTTCTTGCTCTCAACGGCATTGAACTGCAGCATTCACAGTCGGAACTTTCCGATGTGATCCTGCAGCTTGCTGCCGGAGAGATTGAAGCGGCAGACTTGCTGTGCTGGATCCTTGAACACCAGCGTTAAAAGCCATTCCTTTGTGGATGGCTTTTTCCATGCCATCTGTCCCCGCGCTCCGCATGGATCTTAGAGTGACAGGAATGGCAGAGGGACATCAGATTATCTTCCCCGTGATCCCCGCCTTCTGCCAGAGGCTTAATGTGATGCACCTGCTCCGCCTTGACGAACCTGCCTTCTCGCTGGCACCGTTCACAAAGCGGGTGTGCATTCATGTAGCGGTCACGGATGCGTTTCCATGCCCGTCCATATCTGCGTTTGGCTGCTGGATCCCGGCCGTATTTTTCGTACCGCTGGTTCTCCAGCTTCTGATGCTCCCCACAATACTGGCCGCCTTCCTCTGCGAGCCTTGGACAGCCGCCCCAAGCGCACCCGCGACGTGGTTTTCTTGGCACCGGCTCACCCCCTTTGGTACATAAAGAAAGCCCCACAGGACAGCTCCCATGAGGCTTTTTCGTATTCTACTTTGCTATTATAAGCATATCACAGCAGGGGTATGCCAATCTGTGCCAAACCGTGCCAACTTTCAATCCGGGACAGAAAAATGCTGAAGGGCTGACCCATGTATGCGGTGTACCGTGCGGAGCGATACATTCAGCATCCGTGAAATCTCGTCCCATGTGCAGCTGTCCAGATACCGGTAGCGAAGCACCAGCTGTTCATCCCGGCTGGCAAGGCTGTCGATCGCCGCATTGATTTCCTCTTTGAGTCCCACCAGATATGCGACCTTTTCCTGTACATCTTTCCCGATCGCGTCTATCTTCTCAAGGCATCTGACGAAAGGGGCTTCTGCCGGCTTGTTTGGATTGTAGTGCGGTTCAAAATTACTGCCTGAGACGCTGCTCGATAAATCCCTCCAGTAGTCAATCTCACGCAGGCGGCAGTTGATAAGTGCGTCCAGGTGCCGCGCTTGGTTCAGGTATTCCTTAGCGGTCATGCATCCACCTCCCTCTGCATGGATCGGATCAGCATCTCGCCGTTCACATCTGTGAGTGCTGAATACCACTGCGAACCGAAGAAGCCCTCGATTTCACGCTTATCTGCAAGAGCGTCCCTGTTTCTCGGATTTGCTTTCAGGCTTTTCAGTGTCATGCGATAGTCCTTTGCCGCTTGAAGGATGATAGCGTTCGCAAGGTTCTCATAAATTATGATGTCGCTCATATTCGTACCTCCGAAATTTTAATCCTCGGATTGGCACGGATTTTCTTAGATTGTCTCAGATTTTCAAGTCCGCTTTGACGGCGTCGATCAGCGCCGTCTGGGTATGCTCCTTCTGGGAGAGGACTTTCATGATGCGTTCGTCAATGGTGCCCTTTGTGACGATGTGCTGTACTATCACAGTTTCAGAAGTCTGCCCCTGCCGCCAGAGCCGCGCTACGGTCTGCTGATAAAGCTCCAGACTCCAGGTCAGACCGAACCACACGATGGCTGAGCCGCCGCTCTGGAGGTTCAGACCGTGGCCGGCGGAAGCGGGATGGACCAGCGCTACCGGAAATTCGCCATTGTTCCATCTGCGGATACTGGAGGCGTCATCCAGCCGGGAGAACGGGATATGCAGCTTTTGCAGCCTTTCCGAAATACGGGACAGATCATGCTTGTACCAGTAGGCCACCAGAAGCGGTTTGCCGTTTGCGGCTTCGATGATGTCCTCCAAGGCGTCCAGCTTGCGGTTGTGAATGCGAATGATTTCGCCGCCATCATCGTAAATTGCGCCGTTCGCCATCTGGGACAGCTTGCCGGAGAGGGAAGCGGCGTGGGCGGCGGTGATCTCCGTATCGCCCAGCGACAGCGCCAGCTCCTGTTTCAAGTCTGTGTATTTTTCCCGCTCATCCTCGGAAAGCTGAACCATGTATTCGCTGCTGACCAGTTCCGGCATCCGCAGGTGGTCGGAGGACTTCATAGAGATGGTAATATCCGAAATCTGTTGGTAGATGGCATCCTCCGCATAGGGTAATGGCTTGTAGGAGTAGATGATCTGGCCGTTTCGCTTATCCGGCGTGAAGTAATCGGCGCGGTACTTGGTAATGAACCGTCCAAGCCGCTGTCCCATATCCAGGATTCGGAACTCCGCCCACAGATCCATCAGGCCGTTCGAAGCAGGGGTGCCGGTCAGCCCGACGATGCGGTTCACCTTGGGTCTGACCTTTAACAGCGACTTGAACCGCTTTGTCTGGTGATTCTTGAAAGAGGACAATTCATCGATCACCACCATATCGAAGTCAAAGGGAATGCCGCTCTCATCAATGAGCCATTGGATGTTTTCCCGGTTGATGATGTAGATATCGGCGCGTCTCATCAACGCCGCCCGGCGCTGGGCTTCCGTCCCAACAGCCACGGAGCAGATGAGGGTCTGGAGATGATCCCACTTATCCGCTTCAGCCGTCCATGTATCCCGCGCCACTCGTAGGGGTGCGATGACCAGCACTTTATGGACCTCAAAGCTGTCGAACAATAGGTCATTGATAGCAGTGAGGGTTATGCTGGTTTTTCCAAGACCGCAGTCCAGGAAGATGGCGGCAGCGGGGTGTGTCTCAATGTAATCCACCGCATATTTCTGATATTCATGAGGTTCGTATCTCATCCAGTATCCCTCCAATCTGCTCCGTATCGTCCAGCACATACACCGGAAAGCCCAGTTGCCGCAAAAGCCTGTGACGGGAAAGTTGCAGCGGCCGCGGCTTTTCTCCCAGTGCTTTGACTTCTACAAAGCCCATCTGTCCATTCGGCAGCAGAACCATGCGGTCCGGCATACCATCAAAACCGGGAGAGACGAGCTTGGGACAGATGCCGCCTGCCTGCTTGACCGCCTGGATCAGCTTCTTTTCGATTTCTTTTTCTCTCATGGGCGTATCCTTTCTATGGGGTCAGCTAATTCAAAAGCTGCGTAGGCGGCGGAAACGAAATTGTCGAGAGGCTTGCCTTTGTAGGTCCAGGCGGTTCTGCCATCTACATATACGCTGTAGCGATTGCCGCTCTTATTGTTGATAAACACCTTCCTGCCCTGATAGGTCAGCTGATAATTTCCGTACCAGTTCTTTCGCCACTGACGGTGTGGAAAGTTCCGCTTCCGATTGGCGCGATTTTTCATAAGTCTCTCACGTTCTCTGGCGGCAAGGATGTCGCCCTCCATAATTCCAGCGCAGATACAGCCGACAGAGACAGGCTCAAAATACGCATCATGCCGCATCACATGAACAAATCGTACCTGTGTGCAATCGCAGAGTTCACAGACAAACAGCTCCATATGATCGGAATCTTCCGCTTCATCAGCCACATCGTAAATGTAGTCACAATACCAACCGGAGAGGGGCGCTCCCCATTCCTGAAGGCGTTTCTGACATCTGCGGACATATGCGCTGTCTATTTCGTACATTGACATTTTGATTTACCTCCGTGTTCTTGAAAACCTGAAAATCCTTACGCGCGTGCGTATGCGTGATTTACGGGTTCTGTACAGTCTTTTTTCTACATTTCCAATTTATATGCTTTTTTAGGAACACAGGAACAGCGCCTATAAAGCAGCCTTGCGGCGGCACATTCGGTGTGTTCCTGACGGCGTTCCCAGAGTCTCCCCCAGGAACACCGCATGATGTCGGGAACTGTTCCTTACTCATACCGTTCCCGAAAAATCAGTCAGGAACATCGCCGGGAACAAAGACGAACTGCGGCCCGTAGGGCTTGACGCGCTCCTTTTTCTCCTTGCGCACCCAGCCGAGCTTGGTGAGCATAGCGGTGAGGTTGTTGGATTCGGCGCGGCCAAGACTGCCCTGATCCTTACCGAAAAGCTCACACCAGATCTCCATATTGCAGACCCGTGTTCTGCTGACCGTACCCACACGGCCGATATTATTCACTCCGGCGAGGAAGGAGCGGCGGTCAAACAGATCCATGCCATCCCAATCCTCCGGGAGCAGGGTTTCCAGATACTCGCGCACCAGTCCCTCGCGCTCATCGGACTCCAGCGCTTCCCGCTGTTCACTTTTGGCGAGCGTCTCCAAGTCGGGAGCCAGATGCAGCTTTTCGCCATCCTTTACAAGCACCAGCACCTCTGCCCAGATCTGGCAGATATCCTCATGGGTGAGTTCCCAGGAGTGCTTTGCGCCGCCACCCGGTGTTTTTACCGGCCAGAACCGGCGGTTGCCTGTGGTGTCCCGCAGGTAGCCGGACTCGGCGTTGGTGGTGCCAAAGAAGATACACTGCCTCGGATGCGGCGTCGCCCGTCTGCCGAATGCGGCGCGGTAGATATCATTCTGACGGGAAAGAAAGGAGCGCAGCGTCTCCACTTCGGTTTTGCGAAGCCCCGCCAGCTCACCGATCTCCAGAATCCAATAGCCCTGCAGTTTCTCAGCGGCCGTTTTGTCCTTGGTATCGCTCAGATTCAGACTGTCGGAGAACCATTCCCCGGCAAGGCGTGAGATAAGGGTGCTTTTGCCGATGCCCTGGGGACCGTTCAAGACCAGCATGGTATCGAACTTCACGCCCGGCTCCTGCACCCGGCGCACGGCGGCGCAGAGGGTTTTTCTGGTCACGGCGCGGACATAGGAATTATCCTCCGCGCCCAGATAGTCGATGAGGAGCGTGTCCACACGGGGAACACCATCCCACTCCGGCAGAGCCGCCAGATATTCACGGATGGGATGATAGGAGCGGTCGTCCGCCACCTTGGTCACAGCAATCTGATAATTGCGCTGGGAGAATGTACCGTAATGGGAATCCACATAGCTGATCAGCTGGGCGTCGTCTGCGTCCCGCCAGTATTTGGACGGGTGCTTCCACGGTACTTCGCCCTTGATCTCCATGCCGTCCAGCTGCTGGTTGAACACAATGTTCTGCAGATGAGGGTCATTCTGGAGGATCAGCGTGATGTTATGGAGATTATTTTTCAGCACTGTGGAGCGGGGTTCGTACTGGAAACGCTTCTGCCAGTCGGTATCCTCGCTACCGGAAAAATCCGTCTCGGCGTCCGCCATTCTTTCGCTTGACGCCAGCAGCTTTACTTCAGCCTGCTGCATGGCAAACTCGCACATTGCCTTATAGGACGCTTTCTCATCCAGGTCTCCAAATTGGTGAGTACGGACGATGTCAAAGGCGTTGCACAACTTGAGATAAGCCGGGTCTTTGGCGTGGTGGCTGTAGACGAACTTGTCCTCCTTGATCTCTACGCCGGCCATACTGGAAGATGCGATCAGATGCCAGCGGTTCTCATTGTCGGTCGGTTCATAGATGGCAGAGAGGAATGCCTCCAGCGCCCTGCTGATGGGATAATAGGTGCGGTTGAACAGACCCACCACGCCTTCTTTGGTCAGCGGGTCCTGTACCTTCTGCTGTGCGGTGGTATTCGCCTTGCTCTCCCTGGAAGAAGTGGGGAGCCTTGTCGGGTCGGTCCATTCCGGGTGCTGGCTGAGTATCGCGTCGGGGTCGAGCCAGCCGCCATCTGTCTCCTTATACACAAAGGAGCCGTTGGCCGGCGTGGACGGCCAGTACATCAACTGATTGGGCTGGTAGGAGCATTCGTCAAAATAGTCTATCCCCAGCATCTGAGCGAGGTAGCGGGACACCGCCACAAATTCCTCCGGGGTCACATCCCTGGTCAGCGGGAACACAAGCCGGACGCGGGGATTTTCCTCTGTGCTGCTGTGGGTGGTATACAGCGCGGAGGTATAGGGGCAGAGAGTTTCATAGTTCTCCAGAAAAGCGGAGTCGATGCGGTCGCCGTCAAGCGCCACCATCGAGCGGCTCTCCACGGTATCGACTTTGCGTCTGCCGCCTTTCAGTACGCCTGCCACAAAGCCGCCGTGGTCTTTGGCTATGTCACGCTGGGCGCGGCTCATTTTTGCGTATTCCTCGGCGGACTCCGTGGTGCGGATGGTCACTTTGAGCCGTTCTTTCAGATCGTCAAACCTTATGGTCTTGTTGACCCATCTTTTTGCCTGCCGGCTATTGCCGTAGGCGATGTTCAGTTCACGCATGGTCGGGCACCTCCTCGCACATGGTTGTAAAATATCTCAAACGGTAGTTCTTCCATTTGGCTCTGCGGATCTCCGCTTCCATGCCGGGAGAGATGTATTCTCCGAACACCCACACCTCGGAGCATTTGCTCATGAGGGCGTTTCCAAAGAACAACCCCAGCTGGCGCTCCTTCGGATTGTCGTCACTGAGGAACTGCGGGAACAGCAGATGCGGCGCAATGGGGATGTATCCCGCGTCCACGGCGAAGCGGCTGTATCTTCGGGCATTCTCCACG
>CBCPMX010000020.1:0-48973 GCA_965120355.1 uncultured Oscillospiraceae bacterium | reverse complement strand
TGTTGCCCATTTTTACTCGTCCTCTCTCTGCAAATTTTCTTCTGTCATGTCCTCTTAGGGGCTTGACTTTTTATTTGCAGGCTTTCTTCAAATTGTACGGAAAGACGGCAGGGGACCTCTGATGTCCCAGCGCGCCGGCAGTTTTTCGGAGGTATGCCGGAGAGCGGGCGTGGCAGCCCCTTGCCCATCTTCTCTATATTGTACCACAGCAGACGGCCCGTTAGCAGCCGGTATTTTGTGTGGTTCAGCCTGCAAAAAATGCGGCGCACAGCAGTCTGTGCGCCGCAGGTGTGAACTATATACGCAAACCGCTTGCCGAAGCCGGCTGGATCAGGAGGATTTTGAGGAGTCTTCCAGCTTGACCACCGGTAAATCCCAATGCAAATAGGTGGCCAGCAGCCGGATAATCACCACCACCAGCACACCCACCAGCATGGCCGGTGACGCCGGCAGGACGGTGCGGAGCAGGGCGTAAATCCAGGAACCGAGAACGGCGGCCAAGGCATAGACCCGCTTGCGGAAGATGACCGGCATCTGTCCGCTGAATACATCGCGGATCACGCCGCCCCCCACGCCGGTGACGGTGCCGACGAAGATCAGCAGATAGGTGTGAGCGGCGAACCCTGCGTTGATGGCGGTGTTGACGCCCACTACGCAGAATGCCCCCAGCCCGGCGGCGTCCAACAGGTTCATCCAGGTGTTGAAGGTGTCCAGATTCAGGCGCCAGCCCAGTTTTCTGGACAGGATCATCAGGCATAAAAATACCAGGGCGGAAAGAATGGAGATCTCCACATACAGCGGATTGGTAAAGGCGCTGGGCGGCGTGATACCCAGAACCAGGTCACGGAAGACGCCGCCGCCGGTGGCTGTGGTGATGGCCAGGACAATGACGCCGAAAACATCCATTTTCCGCTCCATGGCCGAAAGCGCGCCGGACACGGCGAAAGCCACGGTGCCGATGAGTTCCAAAATAAAAATCAACTGTGCTGCCAAGGCGATCCCTCCCAGCGTGGTCCTGCTGCAGCTCCGGCAGGTGCGCACAGCTAACAATACAGGGGGTATTATAACAGGTGCGGAGGCGGTTGGCAACTGCCAGACGCACAATTTTTCCGGTCCCCGCGGCGGCAGGCCAATTTCGTCATTGCGATTTTTGCGGCGCTATTATATACTAAGTTAGTATATACACATGCGTCGGGAATGCATGAACGCCCATGCGCAGTTCCAGCGGCCGCATGGCTAGGTTCATTGCCGCTGCTGTGGCTGCCGGGAGCGGCCTGGCCCGCTTTGACCGTACCGGCGATGGCGGCCGCCTGCCGGCAAACTGCTTTACGTTCCTTGCGCGGCAGTGTGATTGCATATGGGACGCGAAGACACAATGCAAGCCGCATTGCCGCACAGAAGCGCTTCGTGGTGGTATCGGACGCAGAGATTGACGCAAGAAAAGCAGCGCTTTCCCGGAACGTGCGCGGGCGGACCAGAGACTTTGGCGCCCGGGCGCAACCAGGATACCGCTTCCAGCCAGAGAGGCGGCATTTTGAAGCCTGCCGGAGCACAGCATGGGCTGCAGCAATTTTGATACAATTGGAGGTTTCCCTTTGAATGCGAGACTGACAGAAATTCCAAAAAATGAAGTCCTTCTATACCTGGGCTACCGCGGCGGAGCGCTGCCGCCAGAGGTGGATGCGGCGATTGCCCGCTGTACGCAGGTGCTTCTGGATACGGCGCGTCCGCGGGTGACCTGGCGATTGTTTGACCTGACGCCGGATTTTTGCCTGAACGGGACGACGTTTACGCCCGGCGGGCAGGACATCCGGACCCTCTTGGACGGCTGCCTGCAGGTGATTGTGCTGGCGGCGACCCTGGGGGCGGAGGTGGACCGGTTGATCCAGCGCAGTCAGGTTACGGACATGACCGACGCGGTGATTCTGGACGCATGTGCCAACAGCGCCATTGAAGCGGTCTGTGACGGCCTCTGCCGGCAGTTGGCGCAGCGCTTTGCGCCGCTGTACCTGACCGACCGGTTCAGTCCCGGCTATGGGGACATGCCGTTGGCGCAGCAGCCGGAGATCTGCGCCATTTTGAATACGGCGCGCACCATGGGACTGACCGCTTCCCGCAGCGGGCTGCTGACGCCGCTGAAGTCCGTGACGGCGCTGGTGGGCCTGGCGCAGGAGCCTCAGTCCATGCGCCCCCGGGGCTGCGCAGCGTGCAGCCAATTTGAAACCTGTACCTTCCGAAAGGAGAATCGCACCTGTGGAACATGAACTGTTTTTTCTCGACGGCGCCATGGGCACCATGCTGCAAGCTGCGGGGCTGGAACTGGGCCAGCGGCCTGAGATTCTTTGCCTGACCGCCCCGGAGACGGTGGCGGAGATTCACCGGCAGTATCTGGCTGCCGGCAGCCAGATACTCTACGCCAATTCTTTCAGCGCCAACCGGCACAAACTGGAGGGAACCGGCTATACGGTAGAGCAGGTGGTCGCTGCCGCCATTGGGGTGGCAAAACAGGCGGCTGCCGGCACCGGCGCCAGGGTGGCGCTGGATGTGGGCCCCATTGGCGAGCTGCTGGAACCCCTGGGAACGCTGTCCTTCGAGGAGGCATACGAGCTGTTTCGGGAAATGGTGGTGGCCGGGGAACAGGCCGGGGCGGACCTGATTGTGTTTGAGACCATGTCGGATCTGTATGAGGCCAAGGCCGCCGTTTTGGCAGCCAAGGAACATACCCGGCTGCCGGTGTATGTGACCATGACGTTTGAGGCCAGCGGCCGCACCTTTGTGGGGACCACGGTGCCCTCCTTTGCCATGACCATGGAGGGGCTGGGTGTGGACGCCATTGGCTTTAACTGTTCGCTTGGCCCCAAAGAACTGCTGCCGCTGGGACGGGAACTGTGCCAGTGGACCACCCTGCCGCTGATTTTGAAGCCCAATGCGGGCCTTCCGGACCCGGCCACCGGCGCGTATACTATTGCGGCGGAGGACTTTGCCCAGGCGTTGGAACCGTTTTTGGAGCTGGGGTTTGTGGGCTTCGGCGGCTGCTGCGGGACGACGCCGGAATTCATTGCGGCGGTCCGGAAACAGTTGACTGGCAAGCAGGCGTCGCGGCCGGAGGGGGCCGTTCGCCGCGGCCTGTGCGCCGCGGCGCGGTATACGGAGCTGGGCGGCGTCCGGGTCATCGGCGAACGCATCAATCCCACCGGGAAGAAGCGGTTTCAGCAGGCCCTGCGGGAACATGACCTGGACTATATTGTCGAGCGCGGCATCGAACAGGCCGACGCCGGAGCGGACATCTTGGATGTGAATGTGGGTCTGCCGGGACTGGACGAGCCAAAATTGATGACCGATGTGGTCAAGGCGCTGCAGAGTGTTGTTGATCTGCCTCTGCAGATCGACTCTTCCGACCCGGCGGCCATTGAGGCGGGCCTGCGGGCCTGCAACGGCAAGGCCGTTGTCAACTCCGTCAACGGCACGCCGGAGGTGCTGGAGAAGATTTTGCACCTGTGCAAAAAGTATGGCGCGGCAGTGGTGGGGCTGACCATGGACGAGCATGGCATCCCGCAGACGGCACAGCAGCGGGTGGACATTGCGCGGCGCATTCTGGACGCGGCGTTGGCCCATGGTTTGCCGAAAGAAGATGTGTTCATCGACTGTCTGACCCTGACGGCATCGGCCCAACAGGAGCAGGCGGTGGAGACGCTGCAGGCGGTGCGCCGCGTGAAGGAAGAACTGGGGCTGCACAATGTGTTGGGCGTTTCCAACATCTCCTTCGGCCTGCCGGCCCGGGAGCAGATTACCGGCAGCTTTTTGACCCAGGCCATGTGCTGCGGTCTGGATTTGCCCATTCTCAACCCCAACCAGAAGGCCATGATGGACGCGGTGGCCGCCTTCCGGGTGCTGTCCGGTGAGGACCGGGACTCCGCCGCCTATATCCAGCGGTTTGCCGGCGCGCCGGCGCAGACGGCCCCCGCGGCCCCTGCCGGAGCGGGGATGTCCATTGAAACGGCCATTGCCAAGGGCCTCAAGGGCGAGTCCGCCGCGCTGACGGAAGAACTATTGCAGACCATGACAGAGCTGGAGGTGGTCAATGAGAAGCTGATTCCTGCTCTGGATGTGGTGGGGGACCGCTATGAGCGGCAGGAAATTTTTCTGCCCCAGCTGATCAATGCAGCCAACGCCGCCTGCGAGGCGTTTGAGGTCATCAAGACCCGGATCGCCCAGAGGGGCGCCCAATCCGTGTCCAAGGGGAAGATCCTTGTGGCCACGGTGCACGGGGATATCCACGACATCGGAAAAAATATTGTCAAAGTGGTGCTGGAAAACTACGGCTATCAGGTGATCGACCTGGGCCGCGATGTGCCGGTGCAGACCATAGTAGATACGGCGATCCGGGAGGATGTGCATCTGATCGGCCTGTCTGCTTTGATGACCACTACGGTGGCCTCCATGGCCGAGACCATCGCCGCCCTGCGGACCTCGGGGCATTCCTGCAAAATCTGGGTGGGCGGCGCAGTGCTGACGCCGGAATATGCTGCGGAGATTGGCGCGGACTTTTACGCCAAGGACGCCAAACAGAGTGTGGACATCGCCAAGCAGGTGCTGGGCTGATCCGGAACGGCAAGGAGTGTGTTTATGGAAATTCGGACATATTTGAAAGACCATGTGCTGTTGTTTGACGGAGCCATGGGGACGTTGTTCACGCAGCGGTCCAAGCAGCCGGCGTCCGGCTGCGAACTGGCCAATTTGCAGCAGCCGGCGCTGATTTCCCAGATTCACCGGGATTATCTGGCTGCGGGCTGTCAGGCTCTGAAAACCAATACATTTGGGGCCAATCTGCCTGCGCTGCAGGACGAAAAACTGCTGGAGCAGGTGATTGCCGCGGGCTGCACCCTGGCAAAACAGGCGGCGGAGGATGCGGACGCTTTCGTCTTTGCGGACATCGGCCCTTTGCCGGAGGATGAGCGCCTGGATCCGGGGCAGGAATATATTCGGCTGTGCAAGCTGTTTCTGGCGCAGGGTGTGACCTGCTTTCTCTTTGAAACACTCAGCTGCGGCGATGGATTGACGGAAGCCATCGGCTTTCTGCGGGAGCAGGTTCCCCAGGCATTTGTCATTGTGTCATTTGCGGTGCAGCCGGATGGGTTTACCCGAGCGGGCCTGTCCGGTACAGCGCTGATTGAAGCGTTTGCACCGCTGGCGGACGCGGTGGGCTGCAACTGCGTCTCCGGCGCACACCATATGCTGACGCTGATGCGGCAGCTGGCGGACCGGGGCTACTGCCTGTCCGCCATGCCCAACGCCGGGTATCCCACAGTGGTGGGAAACCGGACCTTTTACCACGGCAATGTGGAGTATTTTGCCCAGCAGGTGCAGGAGATGGCTGCCTGCGGCGTGAAAATTCTGGGCGGCTGCTGCGGCACCACGCCGGACTATCTGGCGAAGGTGGCGGCGGCGCTGCCGGCCGGACAGCCCGTATCGGCAGGCCCTGTGAAGCAGCCGGTCCGCCGCCGGAGCCAGCGCCCAAACCGCCTTTGGGAGAAGCTGGCCAGCGGCCGCAAGGTCGTCGCGGTGGAGCTGGATCCGCCGGCGGACGCAGACATTTCCAGGTTTATGTCCGGCGCGTGGAGCCTGAAAGCCGCTGGCGTGGACGCCATTACCGTGGCCGACTGCCCCATTGCCCGTGCCAGAATGGACAGCAGCATTTTGGCCTGCCGTTTGCGGCGGGAGCTGCAGATTGATCCGCTGCCGCACATGACCTGCCGGGACCGGAATCTCAATGCCACCAAGGCCCTGCTGCTGGGCCTGAGTATGGAGGACATCCACAATGTGCTGGTGGTCACCGGTGACCCGGTCCCCTCCGCCCAGCGGGATGAGGTGAAAGCGGTCTACAATTTCAATTCCAGAAAGCTGGCTCGATTTATTTCTGGCTTGAATGCAGAGCTGGACACGCCCTTCCGCATCTATGGCGCGCTGAATCTCAACGCCAACAATTTCCGCGTGCAGCTGCAGCTGGCACAGGAAAAGACGGCCTATGGCGTCGGCTGCTTCCTGACACAGCCGGTGCTGACGCAGGAGGCGCTGGAGAATTTGAAGCTGGCCCGGCAGACCTTGGACGCCAAAATTCTCGGCGGCATCATTCCGGTGGTCAGCTACCGCAACGCCTGCTTTTGAACTCAGAGGTGGCCGGCATCAAGGTCGCGCCGGAGATCGTTCGCCTGTACGAGGGCAAGGATCGGGATGAGGGCGAGGATTTGGCTGTCCGCATCAGCGCGGAAATTGTCCGGCAGATCGCGCCCTATGTGGACGGATTTTATCTCATGACACCGTTCCAGCGGACGGGCCTGATGGTGCGGATTTTGGAGCAGATGCGGGATTTGCTGAACTGACAGTGGCGAGTTTCGGAGTTGGCTGCGGGCAAATTGCGGCCTGTTTATTCATAGTTCTTTCATACTTTCGCAATTGTTTTCTGATATATTATTTAAAAATACATGATGCAGCGCGCCGCACCACGCGGCAGAAAGAATCAGGAGGGATTTTATGAAGAAATTTGGATATTTGCTGGCTGCTGCTGCGGCGCTCGCTACTGCGGCTGTGGGGGCGGCGATCGTACAGAGGGATCGGGAAGAACTGGAGGAGCTGCGCCGCCTGACGGCGGACAAGCTGTGCAGGCAGCCCGCTGCGCAGACTGGTGGGGAGGTGCCTGTCTATGACGAATAACAGCAAATCCGGAAAGAATCCTCCGGTTATCGACGGGACTCTGCGGAAATTCTCCCTGCGGGTTCCGACGGTGATCCGGCAGTGCAGCGGCATTGTGATCATGGGCAAGCGCATCAAATCTCTGGTGTTTTCCACGGATCTGTGTATTATTCGGAACGTCAATGCGGACGCCATTATTGCGGTGTATCCCTTCACCCCGCAGACGGTGATTATTGACGCATTGATGATGGCGGCGGATGTGCCGGTGTTTGCCGGTGTTGGCGGTGGCCTGACCCAGGGCACCCGCGTGGCGACGCTGGCCATCGAGGCGGAAAGCCAGGGGGCTATGGGCGTGGTACTCAATGGCCCCACGGCCAATGAGACCATTGAGCGGGTGCGTAAATTGGTGGACATTCCCGTTGTGACGACAGTGGTCAACGCCGACACCGATTACGCAGCGCGGATTGCTGCCGGTACGGATATTTTCAATGTGGCTGCGGCGGCGGAAACACCGGCAATCGTCCGGGAGATTCGCCGGGAATTCCCCAACTTCCCCATTATGGCCACCGGCGGTCCCACCGATGCTTCCATTCTGGAGACCATTGCTGCCGGCGCAAACGCCATTACCTGGACGCCGCCGTCCAATGCGCAGATCTTTAAGGATATTATGGAAGACTACCGCAAAGGCCTGGGGCATCCATAACCCTGACAATTCCAAGTACATAGAAGCGAACTTCCTGTGTCCCAAAAGGCCTTTGGCCTTTTGGGACAGTTTAAACGTAAAGGAGCAGATTTCATGCTGAATTTTCGAAATGACTACAGCTACGGCGCACACCCCAAGGTGCTGGAGGCGCTGGCCGCTGTCAATGACCGGGCCTTCCCCGGCTATGGGGAGGACGAAGCCTGCGGCGCCGCGGCCGGCCTGATCCGGACGCTGTGTCAGTGCCCACAGGCGGCGGTTCACTTCCTGTCCGGCGGCACGCAGGCCAATCTGACGGCCATTTGCGCATTTCTGCGCCCGTGGGAGAGCGCTGTCGCTGCCCAGAGCGGCCACATCCACGGGCATGAGGCCGGCGCCGTGGAGGCCACAGGACACAAGATTGTGGCCATGCCCGTGGGCGCAGACGGCAAGCTGACGCCGGAACTCCTGGCTCCGGCGGTGGCTGAGGGTGCGTTTTCCCACAATCCGCTGCCGCGCCTGGTCTATATCTCCAACGCGACAGAAGTGGGGACGCGGTACACCAAAGCAGAGCTGACGGCGCTTTCTACATACTGCCGTGCGCATGACCTGCTGCTGTTTCTGGATGGGGCGCGGTTGGGGGCGGCACTGGCCGCACCGGGAAACGACGTGACCTGGGCGGATCTGGCGGCGCTGACCGACGCCTTTACCATTGGCGGCACCAAAAACGGGGCTATGCTGGGCGAGGCGCTGGTCATTGTCAACGCGGAGCTGCAATCCTGCTTTTTCCGTGTCATGAAGCAGCGCGGCGCGGTGCTGGCCAAGGGCTGGATCCTGGGGGTACAGTTCGACGCGCTGCTGCGGGACGGACTGTATCAGGAACTTGCCGCCCATGCCGACGCCATGGCGGCGCGGCTGCAGGATGGCGCGGAAGCGCTGGGCTACAGGCTCATGGTGCGCTCCGATACCAATCAGATTTTTGTGTCCATTCCCAACGAAGCGTTGGGGACTCTGGCGGCGCGGTGCAGCTATGAGATCTGGGGCGCGGACGGGGAGGCGGCCACCTTTGTCCGTTTTGTCACCTGTTTTGCCACTACGCAGGAAGATGTGGATGGACTGCTGGCAGTGCTGGAGGCGCTTCGGCACTGAGACTTTACCCGGCTGTGGCAGCGTGCAGCTGGTTTTCACCCCCACGCAGATTCCGATTGCGGACTGCGTGGGGGTGTTTACAATTTATTTTGAAATTTAACACATCGCTAACATCGAATATTAAAATACAGGCAACTACCGTTATTTGTATGTACAAAATATTATGTGTTCCAGAAATTGAACTTTCACTTATATCTGCTATACTATAACTGTTTATTTCCACATTCACTGAAAGAAAGGGCATGCTTGTGGGAAAAGATTTTGTTTCACAAGTTGATACAGCTACTTACGGAAGTCGGACGATCAACATTTGTGAATTTAACAGTACATGCATGGTTCTTGTCAGTACTGATGAATCTTCCCGTTACTGGGAGACAACGGTTGCTCACGAGACTGGGCATGCGCTTGGATGGTATGGGCACCATAGCGTCAGCAGCAACCTAATGTATGCCAAGTCCACGAAGACATCGCCTACAACGCAGGATATCAATCACATCAAGCAAATCTATGATGCTTATCGCGAAAACCGGAGGTGATCACGCATGAAAAAATGCATCATTCCCCTGCTTCTGTGCGCGCTTCTGACGGGGTGCGGGCAGGCCGCCGGCGGTTCCGGCGCGGACGGCGCACAGGACGCTGTCAGTCTGACCGATGCATCTTCCGTCGTGTATACATCCTTTCAGGAGGTTCTGGACGAAGCCGCTTTCTATGTGAAGGCCACAGCCATCTCGGCGCAGGACATCGGTACCGGCGTCATAGAGTATCGCTTCTCACTGGAGGAAGATTATGCCGGGAATCTGGAAACGACGGACGACGGCGAATTCTGCGTTTATGATGAAGCAGAGGGGGTCTACACAGTTGGAAGCACCTACTACCTGACCCTGACCGCCAAAACAACCGCCAAGTACCGTTCCATCGGCGTGATCCTGTACGAAGCAGTCTCAGCGGAGCAGATACTGCTAGAAGAGGACGGCATGGTCTGTATCGAGGAGTCTGCCGGGACGAATGTTGTGGACGCCGGTGTATCCGCGGATGCCGCGTCTGACCCGTCGCCAGTGGAGGCATCGGATATTTTTGAAGCGGCACTGGCCCAATATGTTGAAGAAAATACAGAAGAAATTGCTGAAAGAGCAGAGGAAGCCATACCGGATACCTCCGCCGGGTCGTTGGAGCAGGCCATGGAACAGGCGGACGCCATCTGGCAGATTACCATTGAAGACGGCTATGCGGCCAACACCTATTTCAGCGTTTGCACGTATCGCGTGGATCAGGTGATCAAAGGCGATGCGTCCTACGCAGCGCAGACCTTCAGCGAAACCATTCCCACCCAATGGTATACAGAGGACGGAACATATTTACTGCTGCTGTGTGAAGTACAGCGGGAAAGCTACGCAGAGTTGAGCGTTGTCTTTGACGACTATTGGCTGCTGCCGCTGGACTCTGCCGGCGCCCAGACGAGTCTGGCGGCGTATTCCTGAAGAATGCAGCCACCCATAACCGGGCGCTGCGCGGGGCCGGTACCTGTACCAGCGCAATGGCGGCAATGAGAACGCCGCCCTGATACACATTTGCAGCAGCGTCATGGCGTGTCCTCCAATTCACTTAGGATCGCTTCCAGGGTGTCTAGCTGCTGCTGCGTCAGCTTCTTCCGGCTCAGCAGGGCGGAAAACAGCTTGTCCGCAGAACCGTCGTAATAGCGGCCGATGAGGCTTCCGGTTCCAGTCTGCCGGGCCTGGCTGCGGTCCACCAGGGAGGTACACGGAAGCCTTGGCGCCGCCTGCAAAATCAGGCCCTTGTCTATACAGCACTTGAGAATGGAATAGGCGCTGTTGCGGCTTCAGCCGGTTTCTTCGATCAGAAACGGGAACTTCCTTTTGCCTGCGTTTGCAGTCAGATGATTGCACGGACGGCAATTGTGGTCGAGAGGAACGTGAATTTTTTGCGATAAATTTGCAGAGACAGGGGCATAACACCGGGAAATGCACTGAAATTCAAAGAAAAATTCGCCATTGGGCTTGCAATGACTGTACAATCGTGGTATAATTCAACCAGATTAGGATAAGGTATTGACTGGGAGTGGGGATTTCCCCACTCCTTCTTCATGCGAGGAGGCGTTTACCAATGAAGGTTGCCGATCTGGTCTGGCAATTTTCTGAACCTGTGGTGGAGAGCCTGGGCTGCACCATCTGGGATGTGGAGTATGTCCGCGAGGGCGGCGAGTGGTTTCTGCGCATTTATATCGACAAGGAGGGCGGCGTCGGCATTGACGACTGTGAGGCCGTTTCCCGGGCCATTGATCCAATTCTGGATGAAAAGGATCCCATTGCCGACAGTTACACCTTTGAGGTCTGTTCGGCGGGGATTGAACGGGTACTCAAGCGCCCGCAGGACTTTGCACAATTTATGGGCAGCACCGTGGTGGTGAAGCTCTATCGGCCGAAGAACGGCGCAAAGGAGTTCAGCGGCGTTCTGGAACAGTACGACAACGGCGCGATTACCATCACCACCGGTGGGCAAACTGTGACATTTGAGAAGGCTGAGGTAGCCCTGTGCCGCTTGAAGGCGGAGTTTTGATTGGAGGAATTCGGAAAAATGAACAAGGAAATTTTCGCGGCGCTGGAGCAGCTGGAGAAGGAAAAGGGCATTCCCCAGAGCTACATGATCGAAAAGCTGACCCAGGCGCTCATCGCCGCTTATAAGAAGGACACCGATTCTGTGGGAGACAACGTGTATGTAGAGCTGACGCCGGATCGGATGAATATGTACGTTCAGAAGACCGTAGTGGACGATGTCTATGACCCGGATCTGGAGATTGACGTCCATGAGGCGCAGGCCATTGACGGCCGGGTCAACCTGGGCGATTTGATGAATGTGCCCATCAAGACCCAGGCATTTGGCCGCATTGCCGCCCAGACCGCCAAACAGGTCATTATCCAGGGCATCCGCGAGGCGGAGCGGGGCATGGTGTTCGACACCTTCAGTTCCAAAGAGCATGAGATCATGACCGGCACGGTTATGCGCATTGATCCGCGAGATGGATCCATGACCGTCCGCATCGGCAGCGGCACCGATAAGACGGACGCGCTGCTGTCCGCCTCCGAGCAGATCCGCGGCGAGGTGTTCCACGAGAATGACTACATCCGGGTCTATGTGGTGGAGGTCCGCCGGAACAACCGCGGTCCCCAGGTTATTGTTTCCCGCACCCATCCGGGTCTGGTGAAGCGCCTGTTTGAGCTGGAGGTGCCGGAAATTGAGAGCGGCATCGTGGAAATCAAGTCCGTGGCCCGGGAAGCGGGCAGCCGTTCCAAGCTGGCGGTCTATGCCGCAGATCCCGCTATCGATGCCGTGGGCGCCTGCGTGGGTCCCCGCGGCGGCCGCGTCAACGCGGTGGTGGAGGAGCTGAAAGGCGAAAAAATGGACATCGTTACCTGGTCTGAGGACCCGGCCAAGTTTGTGGCGGCGGCGCTGTCTCCGGCAGATGTGGTCTCCGTGACGCTGCTTCCTGGGCAGAAGGCCTGCCGCGTGGTAGTGCCCGACGATCAGCTGTCCCTGGCCATTGGCAAAGAGGGCCAGAACGCCCGCTTGGCAGCCCGTCTGACCGGCTATAAGATTGATATCAAATCTGTCACGGCAGACCGGAAGGACCCGCTGATTCTGGAGGAGCCGGAGGACGACGAGCTGCTGCTGGAGGACGATGAAGAATTGCTGGAGGAAGAGACCGAAGCGCTTGAAGAAGGCGACGCTTCTGATGTGCAGGAGACTGCGCAGGACGCGGAGCCGGAGCAGACGCCGGCGGAGGCTCCTGCTGGCGGCGCGGAGTAAAGGAGGGCGAGGCAGATGCCCAAGAAGATTCCCATGCGCCAGTGTGTGGGCTGTCGGGAAATGAAGCCCAAAAAAGAGCTGGTTCGGGTCGTGCGCTCACCGGAGGGAACTGTGTCTCTGGACTTTCGGGGCAAGGCGCCGGGCCGGGGAGCCTATGTGTGCCCCAACGCAGATTGCCTGAAGCGTGCGGTGAAATCCAAGGCGCTGGAGCGGGCCTTTGACATCGCCATCCCGCAGGAGATTTACGCGGCCCTGACGGCAGAAATGGAGGCGGGCGGCCATGAATAATGCGCTGAACCTGCTGGGCATCAGCCGCAAGGGCGGACATATTGCCGTGGGCGAGGAGCCGGTAGGCGCTGCCGCCCGGGCGGGCAAGGCGCGGTTGATTCTGGTGGCGCAGGACGCCGCCGACCATACCTTCCGCCGGGCCAGAAGCTTTTCCACCGCGGGGAAATGTCCCTTTATCAAGGTCCCCTTCACGAAGGAGGAAATGGGCTGTGTGCTGGGCCGCGGTGTCTGCGCCCTGGCGGCCCTGACCGATGTGCGGTTGGCCCAGACCTTTGTACGGGCGCTGGGGCAGCCGGAAAAATATGAGCAGATCCAGGCGGATTTGGATGTCCGTGCTGCCCGTGTGGAACAGCGGCGCAAAGAGGAGCAGGCCCATCAGAGAAACATCCGGCGCGGGAAACACAAATGAGAACCCGGCGCGTGACAGGGCCGAGCCGTGTCATTGCGAAAAGCGATTACCGGGTCTTCGCTTTTCGCAATGACATGGAAGGCCGCGAAACAGATTGCATTTCAACTTGGAGGTGGCTGTATGAGTACAAGTTTTTTGAAATACCGCATTCATGAGGTGGCCAAGGATTTTGGCTTCCCCACCAAGACCATTACGGAGATTGTAACCGAGCACTATGAAAAGCCCAAGAACCATATGCAGGTGTTGGAGGAGGATCAGCTGAACCTGATCTTTGACATCATCACCCAGCGCAGTCAGGTGGAGGACCTGGAGGCGGTGCTGAACAGCCAGCGCAACGCCGCCGTGGCTGTAGCAGACGACCAGGAAGTCCTGGTCATTGACGACGATGCGCCCGCCCCTGCGGCGGCCCGGCCCGCCCAGCCTCAGGGCCGGCAGAATGACCGGAATCAGGACCGGAACCGGCAGAATCAGAACCGCTCCGGCGACCGGAATCAGAACCAGGATCGAAACCGCCAGGGGCAGAGCCGCCAGAATGATCGGAATCAGGACCGGAACCGGCAGAATCAGAACCGCTCCAGTGACCGGAGTCAGAATTCTGACCGCAGCCGCCAGCAGCAGAGCCAGCAGCCGCCGCGGACCCAGGCTGCCGCACCGGCGGCGCAGAAGCCCGCCCAGCAGCAAGCCCAGCAACAAGCCCAGCAGCCCCAGCAGCGCAAGCGGGAACGCCGTGTGGTGGACACCTCTGCCGCCCGGGTCAATGCGGCCCGCTTTGACGACCATGCCGACGAGCTGGTTTCCGAGCGCACCCAGAATATGACCGGCGGGAAACAGCGTATTGGCGGGAAGAACGCCAAGAACAGCAAGAAGAAGGGCAACTTTGGGAATAAGACCCGCAATGAAGAGCAGGAAAAGATGCGGCGGCTCCAGCTGGAGATTGCCAAGAAGACGCCCCTGACAGTGAAAATTCCCGACGAAATTGCCGTGGGTGAGCTGGCCTCCCGCATGAAAAAGACCGGCGCGGAAGTGGTCAAACAGCTCATCAAGCTGGGCGTCATGGCGTCTATCAGTCAGATCATTGACTATGATACCGCTGCCCTGGTAGCCATGGAGCTGGGCTGTAAGGTGGAGAAGGAAGTGGTCGTCACCATTGAAGAGCGGCTCATTGATGACCATGAGGACACCGAAGACGAGCTGGAGCTGCGCGCGCCCGTGGTGGTGGTCATGGGCCACGTGGATCATGGCAAGACGTCTCTGCTGGACAAAATCCGGCATGCCCATGTGGTGGAAGGCGAGGCCGGCGGCATTACGCAGCACATTGGCGCTTATCAGGTGGAGGTGGGCGGCAAGCCCATTACCTTCCTGGATACGCCGGGCCATGAGGCATTTACCGCCATGCGCGCACGCGGCGCTATGGTTACCGACATTGCCATCTTGGTGGTGGCGGCGGATGACGGCATCATGCCCCAGACCGTGGAGTCCATTAACCACGCCAAAGCGGCCAACATTCCCATCATTGTGGCCATTAATAAAATGGATAAACCCGGCGCCAACCCCGACCGGATTAAGCAGCAGATCACAGAGTACGACCTGATCCCGGAAGAGTGGGGCGGCGACACCATTATGTGTCCCATCTCCGCCAAGACCGGCGAAGGCATTGAGAATCTATTGGAAATGGTGGCGCTTACTGCCGAGATGCGGGAGCTGAAAGCCAATCCCAATCGGGCCGCTCGTGGCTCGGTCATTGAGGCGCGTCTGGACAAGGGCCGCGGCCCGGTGGCTACGCTGCTGGTTCAGAACGGCACGCTGCACCAGGGCGATATTATCATTGCCGGTACGGCTGTGGGCCGCGTCCGCGCCATGACCGATCACACCGGACGGCAGGTGAAAACCGCCGGTCCTTCCGTGCCTGTGGAAATCATCGGCCTGGGCGAAGTGCCCTCTGCCGGTGACAGCTTCAACGCTGTGGAGGATGAACGCATGGCCCGCCAGCTGGTGGAAGAGCGCAAAGAAAAGGCCAAGGAGGCGCTTTCCGGTCCGGTCAAGGCTGTGACGCTGGACGATCTGTATGCCCAGATCAAGGAAGGCAGCATGAAGGAGCTGAACATTATCGTCAAGGCAGATGTGCAGGGCTCCGCCGAAGCCATCAAAGCCAGCCTGGAGAAGCTCAGCAACGACGAGGTGCGCGTGAAGGTTATCCATGCCGCCGTTGGCGCCATTTCCGAGAGCGATATCCTGCTGGCCTCCACTTCCGGCGCCATTGTGGTGGGGTTCAACGTCCGGCCGGAGGCTTCCGCTGCGGCGTCTGCACAGCGGGCCAATGTGGACATCCGCATGTACCGCGTGATCTACGACTGCATCAACGAGATCGAGGCAGCCATGAAGGGCATGCTGGATCCAAAGTTCCGGGAAGTGGTTATCGGTCATGCGGAGGTGCGGCAGACTTACCGGGCTTCTGCTGTTGGCACCATCGCCGGTTGCTATGTCCAGGACGGCCACATCGACCGCAACGCCGGCGTTCGTGTTCTGCGCGATCATATTGTGATTCATGAGGGCACGCTGTCCTCTCTTCGCCGCTTCAAGGACGACGTCAAGACTGTGACCACCGGCTATGAGTGCGGTATGTGCATTGAAAAATACAACGATATCAAGGAAGGCGATATCTTTGAATGCTTCGTTATGGAGCAGATCAAGGACTGAGCCGCTCTTCCGGACAGAGTACGGCAGTCCGCCGCTCCGGCGGGCTGCCTGCGCCAGAAAGGGGCGAATTTATGGCTTCCAACCGTCTTGGCCGCATCAATGAGGAGATTCAGCGGGAACTTTCCAGCCTTCTGCGCGGCCTGAAGGACCCCAGAGTCCAAGGGGTCATCAGCATTACCGCCGTACAGACCACCGGGGATCTGCGTTATGCCAAGGTCTATGTGTCTGTGCTGGATAAATCCACCAGCAAGGATGTTATGAAGGGACTCAAGTCCGCCTCCGGCTTTCTTCGGCGGGAAATCGGCAGCCGTTTGCAGCTGCGCTATACACCGGAGCTGATTTTTGAAGAGGATCACTCCATTGACACCGGCGCCAGAATTTTTGACATTCTTAGCAAGTTGGACATTCAGGAGGATGACGATGCATCTGACGAACCCCAGTGAGGCGGCGAATTGGCTTCACGCCCGCGATCATTTTTTGATTTTGACCCATCGCCGTCCGGACGGCGACACAGTAGGCTGTGCCGCAGCCCTGTGCCGCGGCCTCCGGGCCGCAGGGAAACAGGCCGCTGTCCTGGAAAATCCCCAGCTGACGGCGCGGTATGTACCGTACCTGGAGGGGCTGACCACACCGGAGGTTCCGGCAGATGCGGTAATCGTGACGGTAGACATCGCTTCGGAGGGGCTGCTGCCGCTCAACGGTGTTCATCTGGCCGGGCAGGTGGCACTGTGCATTGACCACCATGAGAGCAATGAATCCTATGCGCAGACCACCATTGTCTGGCCCCACAGCGCCGCCTGCGGCGAGCTGGTGTTGGCCATCCTGCGGGAGCTTGGAACGGTGGATCTGCCCATGGCAGAGGCATTGTATGTGGCCATTTCCACAGACTGCGGCTGCTTCCGCTACTCCAACACCTCCGCGGCCACGCTGCGGGCCGCCGCAGATCTGAAGGAATTGGGCGTGGACACCTATGCCATTAACAAAAAGCTGTTTTCCACCAAGAGTCTGGCCAGGCTGAAGCTGGAGGGCCTGCTGGCCAGCAGTTTGGAGCTGCTGGCCGGCGGCAAGGTGGGCCTGTGCACCCTGACCCAGGCGGACATGGATGCCATCGGCGCCACGGAGGATGACGCCGACGACATTGCGGGGTTTGCCCGAGTGGTGGAGGGCGTGGAGCTCTCGGTGATGATTCGGGAGCTGCCCGGCGGCGCAGGAAAGCTGTCCCTGCGTTCCGGCGGGCTGTACAATGCCTCCAGCATCTGCAAGCGGCTGGGGGGCGGCGGCCATCAGGCTGCGGCAGGCGCCGAAGTGGCCGGCGGCGTGGAAGCGGCGCGGAAAGCGATTCTCGACGCCATCCGTGCCGAAGGGATTCCTGTTTGAGCATTGTAGGTGAGCAGACACTGAGAAGCTGTCATTTTGTTTGACCGAACAGATTGAAATTCCCGAGGTGCGGCATCCACTTCGGGAAGCGCAGAAAGGAAGGGAAACCTTGCCCACCGGAATTTTGATCATCGATAAGCCTGCGGGCTGGACCTCTCACGACGTGGTGGCCAAGCTGCGGGGCATTTTGCAGGAGAAACGCATTGGCCACGGCGGCACGCTGGACCCCATGGCAACGGGTGTTCTGCCGGTATTTGTGGGTCGGGCCACTCGCGCAGTGGAACTGTTTGAGGGAGCCGATAAGGAATATGTGGCAGGGCTGCGTCTTGGCATGACCTCGACCACCCAGGATATTACTGGCGATGTGCTGACGCAGCAGCCGGTGCAGGTGACGCGGGCACAGGTGGAGGAGGTTCTCAGAAGCTTTGTGGGCAAGCGGCAGCAGATTCCACCGATGTATTCTGCTGTGAAAATCAATGGACAGAAGCTCTATGAACTGGCACGGCAGGGCAAACAGGTGGAACGCAAACCCCGTGATATTGAAATTTATTCTATGGAACTGCTGGACGGCGAAGCGGCGGACTACACGTTTCGCGTACGCTGCTCCAAGGGAACCTATGTCCGCACGCTCTGTGCTGAGATTGGCGAGGCTTTGGGCTGCGGCGGGTGCATGTCCGCGCTGCGGCGAACCGCCGCGGGCTGCTTCTGCCTGGCGCAGGCTGTGCCGTTGGAGGATCTCCTGACGCTTTCGCCGGAGGAAGCGGCGGAACAATTGATGCCGGTGGACAATATGTTCGCCGATGCGCCGCCGGTCCACGTGGGGCCGAAGGACGCGGCGCGGTGCCGGAACGGGGGACAGATCCCGGTTCCCGGCCTGCCGGCAGGAGACTACCGCGTCTATGGCCCAGGCAGTGAATTCCTGTGCCTGGCCCGCTGCGATGGCCAGGCGCTGCGGACAGTCAAAAGCTTTTTTGAGGTGAACTAGCATTGGAAACACAGCGTGTGATCGCCCTCGGCTTTTTCGACGGGGTCCATTTGGGCCACGGCGGGCTGCTGAAGAAGGCGCGTCAGGTGGCGGCGGCACGGGAATGTACGGCGACAGTTCTGACATTTGACCAGCACCCGGACAACTTAGTGGCGGGCCAGCCGACGCCCTTGATTAACACTCCAGCGGATCGGGCTTGGCTGTGCAAGACCTGGTACCATATGGATGAATGTATTTTTGCCCACTTTGACAACGCCATGCGGGCCATGCCCTGGCGGGCATTCGTGACGGAGTACCTGGTGAAAGAGCTCCATGCGGTTCATTTGGTCTGCGGGCACGATTTCCGTTTCGGCTATCGGGGTCAGGGAACGCCCCAGCGGCTGCAGCAGCTGTGCGCGCAGCTGGGCATCGGCTGCGACGTGATTCCCCAGATTTGTCTGGATGGCGTGGCGGTTTCCTCCACTTACATCCGGTCGCTGATTGCTGCCGGGGATATCGAAAATGCCAACCGGTTTCTGGGTCACCCGCACTGCCTGTCTGGGGAAGTGGTGCATGGCAAGCAGTTGGGCCGCACGTTGGGCATTCCCACGGCCAATTTGCTGATTCCAGACGGCCTGTTGGCGCCGGCTTACGGCGTCTATGCTGCCAAGGTCCTCATTGGCGGGGATGTTTGGCCGGCTGTGACCAACGTGGGCGTCCGTCCTACGGTGGAGGATGCGGACAAGCCCACGGTGGAGCCATGGCTTCTGGGCTACGACGGGGATCTGTATGGCCAGACCATTCGGGTGGAGTTTTATAAATTCCTGCGTGGGGAGCAGCGATTTCACGGGGTGGAGGAACTGCAGACTGCCATCTGGAAGAATGCGGCCGAGACCCAGGCGTATTTTCGCTGAATGCGCTTTTGAAAACACAAAAGGATACTCGATAGTATATGTTAGGGCCATTTCTGCGCTGTGCGCAGGAATGGCCCTTTGGTCTGTGCGGACCTACGGTGAACAGGAGAAAATTCCGTGGGAATATTTCATAAATTGTTCAAAAAAAACTCCCCAAAGCCTATTGACAATCTTCGAAATGGGGATTATAGTAAGGACAAAGAGAATTAGCACTCTAGATCGAAGAGTGCTAAAATGCAAAAAACTCCAGAGAGGAGAGACGATTTATGAATGTTCAGAAATATACCCAAAAGACCATGGAAGCAATTCAGAGTGCGCAGAACCTGTCCATTGAGCACGACAATATGCAAATTGAGCAGCAGCATCTGCTGCTGGCCCTGCTGCGGCAGGACGGCGGACTGATTCCCCAGTTACTGCGCAAAATGGGCGTGACGGTGGAGAGCCTGGAAGCAGCCGCGGAAGATGCAGTAAACCGGCTGCCCGGCGTCACCGGCTCCGGCCGGGAACAGGGCAAGGTGTATATTGCCCGTGATGTGGACACTGTGTTTACTGCGGCGGAAGCCCAGGCCGACAGCATGAAGGATGACTATGTGTCTGTAGAACACCTGTTCCTGGCTCTGCAGGACAAGGCCAATTCCGTTGTCAAAAAGCTTTTTGACACCTATCAGATCACCCGTGAAGGGATTTTGCAGACGTTGCAGAGTATCCGCGGCAACCAGCGCGTCACCACCGACACCCCGGAGGACACCTATGAGGCCCTGACCAAATACGGCACAGACCTGGTGCAGCGGGCCAGGGACAAGAAAATGGACCCGGTCATTGGCCGGGATGATGAGATTCGAAATGTGATTCGGATTCTGTCGAGAAAGACCAAGAATAACCCGGTCCTGATTGGGGAGCCCGGCGTCGGTAAGACGGCGATTGCCGAGGGCCTGGCCCAACGGATTGTCCGCGGCGACGTCCCGAAGAACCTGGAGGACAAGACGATCTTTTCCCTGGATATGGGCGCCCTGATTGCCGGCGCCAAGTACCGGGGCGAATTTGAAGAGCGGTTGAAGGCGGTTCTGGAAGAGGTCAAGAAGAGCGATGGGCAGATCATTCTGTTCATCGACGAGCTGCACACCATTGTAGGCGCGGGCAAAACTGAGGGCTCCATGGACGCGGGCAACCTGCTCAAGCCTATGCTGGCCCGCGGTGAGCTGCACTGCATCGGCGCTACGACGCTGGATGAATACCGGCAGTATATTGAAAAGGACGCCGCGCTGGAACGCCGGTTCCAGCCGGTCATGGTCAATGAGCCGACAGTGGAGGACACCATCGCCATCCTGCGTGGGTTGGAGGAGCGCTATGAAGTGTTCCACGGCGTCAAGATTACCGACAGCGCCATTATTGCTGCCGCCACCCTCAGCAACCGCTATATTTCCGACCGGTTCCTGCCGGACAAGGCCATCGACCTGATCGACGAAGCCTGCGCCATGATCCGGACAGAGATGGATTCCATGCCCACGGAGCTGGACGTCATCCGCCGGAAGATCATCCAGCTGGAGATTGAAGAGGCGGCTTTGAAAAAGAATGAGGATGACGCGCTCTCTGAAGGACGCTTGGAAGAACTGCAGAAGGAACTGGCGGAGCAGCGTGAACAGTTCAACGCCATGAAGACCCAGTGGGAAAACGAAAAGGATTCCATTGGCCGGGTCCAGAGCCTCCGGGAACAGATCGAACAGCTCAATGCCGACATCGAACGTGCAGAGCAGGAGTATGATCTGGAAAAGGCGGCGGAACTGAAATATGGCCGTTTGCCGGAGACGAAAAAAGCGCTGGCTGAGGCGGAGCAGGTGGTTCAGGCCGCCCATGAACGCAGCTTGCTGCGGGACAAGGTGACCGATCAGGAGATTGCCAGGATTATCGAGCGTTGGACCGGCATCCCCGTGGCGAAGCTGATGGAGGGAGAGCGGGAGAAAGTGCTGCACCTGGAGGACGTCCTCCACCGCCGGGTCATCGGACAGGACGAGGCCGTCCGTTCGGTGTCCGAGGCCATTTTGCGCAGCCGCGCCGGCATTCAGGATCCCAACCGGCCCATTGGTTCGTTCCTGTTCCTGGGGCCCACCGGTGTCGGCAAGACGGAATTGGCCAAAGCCCTGGCTGAGGCGCTGTTCGACGATGAGCGCAATATGGTGCGAATCGATATGTCCGAGTATATGGAGAAATACTCCGTGTCCCGGCTCATCGGCGCGCCTCCCGGATATGTGGGCTATGAGGAAGGCGGCCAGCTGACTGAGGCCGTGCGCCGCAAGCCCTATAGCGTCATTCTGTTTGATGAAGTGGAAAAGGCCCACCCCGACGTGTTCAACGTGCTGCTGCAGGTGCTGGATGATGGCCGGATCACTGACAGCCAGGGACGTACCGTGGACTTTAAGAACACCATTATTATCTTGACGTCTAACCTTGGTTCTCAGTATTTGCTCGACGGCATTGGCCCCAATGGCGAGATTTTGCCCCAGGCGAAAGAGGCTGTGGAGGGTCTGCTGAAGACCAGCTTCCGGCCCGAGTTCCTGAACCGGCTGGATGAGATTGTGTTCTACAAGCCATTGACCAAGGATGACATCACTGGTATCATCGATCTGATGCTGGGCAGCCTCAACCAGCGGCTGGCGGACAAACAGCTCCATTGCACTGTCACCGATACGGCCAAGGAGTTGATTATTGAAGAAGCCTACGATCCGCAGTTCGGCGCCCGGCCCCTGCGCCGCTATGTCCAGCACACCGTGGAGACGCTGATTGCCCGGAAGATTCTCTCTGGCCAGCTGAATCCAGGAGAGGAACTGCTGGTGGATGTGGAAGACGGACAGCTGATTGTGAAATAACCGTGCTTCTGGCACAAGAATCCCGCCGCGCACCGCGCGGCGGGAGTTCGTTGTATTTTTTGCATTTTTAGATTGTAAATGCGAAGGTCACCAGCATCGTCTCCCGCTCAGTATAAGTCAAAACAGGCTGCGGATTCGGTAAAAATAGTGCCTTTACCAGACGGTAGGTGCCGGTGGGCAGTTCGCCGTAGTGAATGGTCCAATCAGAAGTCAGGCGCGTTTGGCTATGGGCGGGGGTATCATATCCCTCCGCTGTGAACTCCAGTTCAAGGTCAATTTCATACCAGACCCCCTCCAACTGGATTTGCAGATAGAAGTCACACCCATACTCCACTGGCTCGTCCAGATGATTGACCAGAAGGTACGTGGTGCCAGTGCTGCTGACGCTTTCCAACTGCAGAAAAAGGTCGGAACGGTTTGGGATGTCTTCCGCCCGCTCGCCGATGGGCCATGGGAGGTTTTCCGCCGGGTCAGGCACGCAGAATGCGATTCCAAACAATACAACGGCTGTGGCGAGGAGAAATAAGGATGTAAAAATAAGTTTCTTTTTCATGACGTCAATAAGGGGTGATCCCCAGCGTGTTGATGAGATATGAAGTTTTTATGTGCAGAAGCTTCAATCTCTTTGTAATTCATAACTCCTAACAAAAATCAGGGAAATACGCAGGACACTGGACTTTCTGTATCATAATTATATAACAAAAAACGCATTTTGAAAATTGTAAGGGCAGATATATCTCTTACGGTAAAATTGTACAAAATGACAAAAAACGTATTGAACGGGAGACATCATGCAGGAGAGGAACCCCTGTATGCCGGTTTACTGCCAACATACGGGCAATCCTTCGGGTGCATGGCGTGTGTTTGGGCAGCGCTTCCGCTCTGCGGCTCCTGCGCCGCTATGTCCAGCACACCGTGGAGACGCTGATTGCCCGGAAGATTCTCTCCGGCCAGCTGAATCCGGGAGAGGAACTGTTGGTGGATGTGGAAGACGGACAGCTGATTGTGAAATAACCGTGCTTCTGGCACAAAACTCCCGCCGCGCACCGCGCGGCGGGAGTTTTATGCATTAGTGTTTTTTCGTTTTGACGGTTTCCGTATGGCTTCGCCCCGTTCCGAAATAGTTGACGATCTGCTCCTGCAGCTCCGCAGAGATTTCCCGCGCAATGGGGAACTGCTCAGCCTGGGTCAGCCGGTCCATGAGGAAAATCAGGACCCGGATCTCCTCGTCCAGGACGTCTGCGGCGATCATGTCCATATTGTCATATCTGGTGTGCATATAGCCGCCGCCCTGAACGCCCATGCGGCCCAGATTGATGGAGGGAATGCCATAGTCGGAGAAAACCGCGCTGTCGCTGCTCATGACGTGGGAGGATACCTTTGCGGAGTGGCCCGCCTCTTTCAGAAGGCCCTGTACATAAGCTTCTACGGCCGGTGTGGCGGTGACGACCGCGATATATTTGCCAAGAATATTGCCGCCGACGTCCAGGTTGACCATGGCCAGCAGCTGTTCCTGCTCATCAGGATGCGCGGTCAGATAGGCCCGGGAGCCACGCAGGCCGATCTCCTCCGAGCCAAACAGAATGGCCTTGACAGTCCTTCTCGGCGGATGCTGGGCCAGATGCTCCAGCAGGCCCAATACCTGCACCACGCCCGCGCCGTTGTCCCACGCGCCATAGCTGAATTCCGTGCTGTCGTAGTGCGCGCCGACGGCCAGGGATTCCTCTGCCAGATCGGTACCGGAGACCTCTGTGACCACATTGTAAGAGGTCGTGACGGCTTCCTCCAGACGGAGTGTGAAATGGACGCGGGTGGGCTTCCGCCGGAGCATATCCAGTGCGTCCTTAATGCGGATGGCGAATGCCGGTACCGCGCCATACCGCTGATAACAGTCCCGGAAGCGCATGGTGTCCAGATCGGAGTTTTCCAGCGTGTCCCGCGTGGTGCCGTTCATCAGAAGGAAGCCCGCAATGCCGGCGTCCACCAGCTTTTTGTAGTCCTCTTCCTTGGGGCGCTCGTTCAGCAGGACGAATTTCCCCTTTGCGCGCTTCAGGCCGATCTCGTCAATCAGCTCCAGATAGTAAAATTCCGCGTCCACGCCCTCTTCCGGCGTCTCCTGCGCGTCGATGAGGCCCGTCACGGTATAAGAAACGGTTTCCGGCGCGGTGATCGAAAATTCCGCGCGCACCGGCAGCCGCCGTCTGACTTCAAAGGGTTCCAGAACAGGGGTGAACCCCAGCGTTTTGATTTTCTCCGCGATCAGCTGCGCGGCGGCGTGCTCCTGCGGGGAGCCGCTGGTGCGCGGTACGCTGAGCTGTTCCAAAAACGCATAGGCGCGTTCTCCATAGGTAGTCATGCAGATGTTCCTTTCTGTGCAATTGGGCAATGGGGCGGAGGAACCGCTGGATCCACCGGCATTGGTGGGGCGAAATGGTTTGCGAAATGTCCCGGGCTGGGCGGGCGGGAAGACTACAATCCAATCCCCCAAGTCTGCAAGGGGCAAACGGTGCTTGCGCACAGCGCGCCGCCTTCCTCAGCAAGTCCATTTTTAAGTACCCCCTATTGTAGCACAGGTTTGGCCAATGTGCTACCCCGCTGCCCCTGCATTTTTTGCTCTCTGGTCAAAATGTCCCATATCCTTGAGCTTTTGCCGCCGTTCCCTTATAATAAAATGTGATAAAATCATTACAGAAAGAAGGTTTTCAAATGGCATCTATCAAAGGCGCGGAATTTGAGGCTCCCGTGCGGGAACCGTTTCACATGCCCTCTCTGGAAGAAATGATGGCCATGTTTGGCGCGCCGCCTGGCGGCCCCGGTGGACCTGGCGGCCCGGGTGGTCCCGGCGGTCCTCCGGGAATGGACAGTACGCCAAAGATCCCCACTGTACTGGTAGCGGACGGAAAGGTGGAGCAGCCGCCGGAGGGCGGCAAGCTCACCGGCGAAGTGACCGCCCAGGGCGCAAAGGGCATTCGCATCGAGTGTGAAGGCCCCAACGTGGGCGGGATTACGGTCCGGGGCGAGGGCCAGGTATTTACGTTGGAGGACGCGGACATCACCATCAGCGGCAACGGCTCCGGCTTGGGCGGCATGGCCTCCGGTGTGTACAGCATGGATCACAGCCAGTTCAATCTGAAAAACTGCCGCATCACCGCCACCGGTGCGGCCCGCTGCTGCACCTCCACGGAGCAATATTCCACCATGCGGATCTATGACTCGCTGCTGATTGGTCACGGCGCACCCTATGGCGAAGGCGCCCCCAAGCTGGAAGGCTTCATGATGTCGCCGCCCGCCGCCCTGGAGATTGAGGGCAATGCCCGTACCCACTGCACCCAGTCCAATGCGGAGACCTATTTCTACAACTCCACCATTGTGGCCGAGGGCTGGGCGGCGGTGTCCACGGACGGCGCGGAGGGCTATGTCTATCTGGAGTGCAACGATTGCTCCGTTGTCGCCACCAAGTCCGGCTATGGCGCGTATGCCGACGGCGCGTGCCATGATGTGTTTAACCGCACCAATTTCGATGTGGCCTGTATGGCGGGCATCATTGCCGGTGAGGCCGATATGACCTTCAACGATTGCCACAGCAAGTGCGGCACCTATTTCGCGCTGATCCACTGCGTCATGGGCCAGCCCTCCGAGGTCAGCGAGCTGACCGTCAACGGCGGCACCATCAACAGCAGAAAGCCGGTGGTGCTGGTCAAGAGCCAGAATGCGGAGATCGTGCTGGACGGCGTCCGGGCGGAAAGCGCCTGCGGCGTCCTGCTGAAAACCCAGTGGAACGACGATCCCAACGCCACCAAGACCAATGGGAAGAAGGTCTATGGCGTCCATCTGGCCCTCCGCAATGAGGACTATGAGGGCGATATCGTCCACGAGGATCCGGACCGCGATGTGTATGTGACACTGGAAAATGCCAGCTGGACAGGCGCCATCAATCGGGGCTATCTGACCCTCAAGGGCGGCGCACAGTGGTTCGCCACCGGCGATTCCAGCGTTGTGCTGACCGGCTTTGTCCATGAGGGACAGATCGACGCCGATGAAGGCGTCACCATCACCGCTGTGGCCGATCAGGCCGCGGAGTATCTGCTGCCCTCCGGCGGCAGGCTGGTGACTGTCACCGTATAAGCAGACAAGTAACCGCTTCTTTCGGCCTTTGCCGGAAGAAGCGGTTTTGCTTTTTGGCTGCTGAAATGATGGCCCTATTCCGGGCATCAGGAACGGATGCCCTTGAGGATTGGCCCTGTGCGGCTGGATATGCGCATCCCATAAGCGCGTACAGCTGGGAGCGTGGGGCCTCTCCGGCAGTTCCTGCGGTTCCCCGGGCTGTAGTTACTCCAGCCCATTCTTTTTGCGGAAGGTTTTAAAGACACTCTGTAAGACTTTGTCGTTTTCTACGGGGTAGAAGGTATAGCTGTCTTCTTCTGCCGGATCCTCCACCATCTCCATGATGGTGACGGAGTCCCCGTCTCCCGTCCTGGGTAACAGGACGATATAGGTTTTGCCGCCCCGTTCCACTGTGTCCAGAAAATCGAAGGCCATTTCTTCTCCGGCCTCGTCGTACAGAAAAATGGGCGTCTGCTCCGGCTCCGGATCTTGCCCTCGTTTGGGAAATGGAGATATTGCCATAGCCGGTCCTCCTTACTTCTGATCGTTTTTGGCGGCGGCCCACTTGGCCAACTGCTCAGCCAGGGCGGAATTGCCCCCAGTGTCCTGCTTTTGCTGATTGGCCATAAAGCGGCGCACGTCGGCCTTGTTGGCTCCGGCCTTGGCGCGGCGCGCCTTAAAGGCCGACAGCTTTTCCCGATAGCCGCACACGCAGGCAAAGGTCTGATTGTCGCCCTCCCCGCGCAGCTCCATTTTTTTGTGACAGTTGGGGCAGCGGGCATTGGTGGTCTGGGTCACGGCGCGGCGGTAGCCGCATTCCCGGTCGGGACACACCAGCATCTCGCCCCGCTTGCCCTTCACAAGCAGCAGATTTTTGCCGCACTCCGGACAGGGCTTACGGGTCTGGTTGTCGTGGGTGTATTTGGCGTCGCTGGCTTTTACCTGCTCCACCAATGACGCGGCGTAGCGCCGCATCTCTTCCACAAATTGTTGGTCGCGCGCTTCCCCCTTGGCGATGGCGGCCAGCCGGTCTTCCCATTGGGCCGTTAATGCCGCGGACCGCAGATCCTCCGGCACCAGGCCAATGAGCTGAATGCCCTTGGAGGTGGGAACCAGCTCCTTGCCCCGCCGCTCCACATAGAAGGTGGAGAACAGCTTTTCAATGATGTCGGCCCGGGTGGCCGGGGTGCCCAGCCCGGACGTTTGCTCCAAAATCTTGCTCAGAGCCTTGTCCTGTACCTGGGACTGGGGGTGTTCCATGGCCGTCAGCAGCGTGGCCTCCGTATAGCGGGCCGGGGGCGAAGTCTTTCCGGTGGTCACCTGTGCAGAGAGAATGTCCAGCTTTGCCCCCTGGGTCAGATTGGGCAGGGACTGGGACTGCTCCTCCTCGCTGTCCTCTTCCTCCAGGGAAAAGGAGCGGTCATAGGCGGCCCGCCAGCCCTGGTTTTTCACCACTTTCCCCCGGGCGCTGAAGGTTTCGCCGCCCACGGTCATGGTCAGCTTCACTTCCTCATACTCGTAGTGCGGCAGCAGAACCGCCAGAAAGCGCCGGACGACCAGATCGTAGATATTCCGCTCCGGGCCGGTCAGCCGCCACAGCTCTGGCTGCTCTTCTGTGGGAATGATGGCGTGGTGATCGGTGACCTTGGCATTGTTGACCAGATATTTGGTCTGCAGGGGGCGGCTGCGGAGAATTTGCTGGGCCAATGGCTTGTAGTCCTCGGTCATGACGCTGCGCAGCCGCTCCGGCAGGGTGGCGACCACGTCGTCGGAGATATAGCGCGAATCTGTGCGGGGATAGGTCAGCAGTTTGTGCCGCTCGTACAGAGACTGCATCAGCGACAGGGTTTCTTTTGCGGAATAGGCATATTTCTTGTTGGCGTCCCGCTGCAGCTCCGTCAGGTCATAGGCAGGGGGCGGCGGCGTCTGCTTGTAGGTTTTGGACACCTGGGTCAGGATCGCCTGCCCGGTTGCCTTGGCGGCCACGGCTTCTGCCAGGGCCCGGTCAAAGGTGCGGGCCTGGTGGCTGCTGTCGCGCCAGGTGGCGTTGAAGCCATCCAGCTTCAGACGCACGCCGTAGAATTCCTTGGGCTGAAATTTACGGATTTCTTCTTCCCGCGCCACGATCAGGGCCAGAGTGGGCGTCTGTACGCGGCCGGCGGACAGCTGGGCGTTGAATTTGCAGGTCAGGGCCCGGGTGACGTTGAGACCCACCAGCCAGTCGGCCTCGCTGCGGGCCTGGGCGGAGCGAAACAGATTGTCGTATTCCTGAGCCGGGCGCAGATTGGCAAAGCCCTCCCGGATGGCCCGGTCCGTCTGGCTGGAAATCCACAGCCGCTTGGCGGGTTTGTTCCACCCCGCCTTTTGCATAATCCAGCGGGCCACCAGCTCGCCCTCCCGGCCGGCGTCAGTGGCGATGACCAGCTCAGACACGTCGCCGCGCTTCATCTGGTTCTGCACAATCTTGAATTGGCGGCTGGACTCCCGGATCACTACCAGCTTCATGTTCTGGGGCAGCATGGGCAAATCGGCCATATCCCATTTTTCCCATTTCTTTTCGTAGGCGTCCGGGTCGGCCAGGGTCACCAGATGGCCCAGGGCCCAGGTGACGATATACCGGTCACCCTCCAGAAAGCCCTCGCCGCCCTTTTTGCACCCCAGTACCCGGGCAATCTCCTTGCCCACGGAGGGCTTTTCGGCTAAGACCAGTGTTTTTGACATAGACAGCATCCTTTGCATTGGGTTTTGTGAGTTTGTGGCTCTATTATAGTGGAAGCAGAGAAGAAATACAATTGCACAGATGTGGGTTTTGCGCAAATTCGCCCCGCCGGGGCCCGCGCAAAAACCGGAACGGCGCAGTACGGGCCGTTCCGGTAGTCCGCTTCCCCAGGCAGATGCCGGCGGTACGACTATTTCACGCCGGTTTTATATTTTTTTGACTCTGCCACCGCCAACGCATCGCAGCGGTTGTTTTTCGGATTGTCCGCGTGGCCCTTGACCCAATGAAAGGTGACCGAGTGCACCTGGCACAGCTCCAGTACCTGCTGCCACAGATCGGGGTTGAGGGCTTTGTCGGTTTTGTTGCGCTTCCAGCCGTTTTTCTGCCAACGGACGGCCCAGCCCTTTTCCATGGCGTCGACGATATATTTGGAATCGGTGAACAGATCCACATCACAGGGGGCCTTTAGCGCCTGCAGGCCGGTGATAACGCCCATGAGTTCCATGCGGTTGTTGGTAGTTTCCGGCGCGCCGCCAGACAGCTCCTTTTCTATGCCGTTCCAGCTGAGAATGACGCCGTAGCCGCCGGGGCCAGGGTTGCCGGAGCAGGCGCCGTCAGTATAGATGGTCACTTGCTTTCTGGACATATAAACCTCCAAAGGATAGATTTCTAAGAGCAAGGCGCATAAGATCAAACATATCCATACAATCCCCGCACGGACACTTCACCGGAAAGGACGGCCTCCTGTTCTCCGGTGTCGTAGGTCACCAGCAGGGCGGCGTTCTCATCAATGCCGTCGGCATGGCCGCGGCGGACGCTGCCGCCCCGCAGCACCTGGACGTCCTGGCCAATGGTCAGGCAACCGGCGGCATAGCGCTGGAGCCATGCTGATTTTTCTGTCAGAAGGCCGTCCGACATGGCGGAAACAGCGCGGACCAACGCGGCTGCCAGCGCGCTGCGCCGGATGGCATGTCCCAGGGCCATTTGCAGAGAAATGGCCGTTTCCTGCAGTTCCGGCGGAAATTCCTGCGCGGTTTGATTGCAGTTGATGCCAATACCCAGAACCACATAGTCGGTTTGGCCGCTTTCCCACTCCACCGACAGTTCCGTGAGAATGCCGGCCAGTTTTTTCCCGTCCAAAATCAGATCGTTGGTCCATTTGATGCCGGGCCGCCGGCCGCAGACGGCCTCCACTGCGTCGCAGGCCGCCACGGCGGCCATGGCTGTCAGGTGAGGGAGTTGTTCCGGCCGCGTCTGGGGACGGAGCAGCGCCGTAAAGTAGACCCCCACGCCAGGCGGCGAGGCGAAGCTGCGGCCCAGCCGGCCGCGGCCGCCGGTTTGAGCGTCGGCGACGATCACCGTCCCATGGGGTGCGCCTTCCGCCGCCAGCTTTTTGGCATAGGTGTTGGTGGAGTCCACTTCCGGCAGGATCACCAGCTTGTCTGCCCATGGATGATCTCCCAGGGCAGCGCGGATCTCGCCGGCGGACAGCACGTCTGGCCCGCTGACCAGACGGTAGCCCCGGTTGGTGACCGAGGCAATCTCATAGCCCTCTTCCCGCAGGGACTGGATGATTTTCCAGATGGCAGATCGGGAGACGCCCAGTTGGCGGCTCATGGCCTGCCCGGAGAGAAAGCCCTCCGCGCCGCGCAGCAATTGTAAAACCTGATCGTGCATGAGCGTCCTCCTTTACCAGCAGCCTGCCAGGATGGAATACAGAAACAGCAGCAGAAACCCCGCCACTACCGCCACAAAGAACTGGTACGCGCCGGGATCCGCCTCCGGCTCCGGCTCCAGATTTTCGTCGTCTTCAAAGACCATGACGTGACGGCGGTTCATATAGGCCGTCAGGAGCGTGCGGGCCTCCTTGTAGTGCCGCCGGTCCACATAGATGTCCTGCCCGTAGACAGAGCTGCCCATGGTAATACGCAGATATCCCCCGGCGCCCCGATCCAGGGCGTAGAAGGGAATGCCGGCACTGTGGAACAGGCCCGTCAGAATGGCGATCTCCCCGTTGGTGGTAACGGTGGTCAGCAGCACCGGCTCTATGGCGTCGGACGCCTCCTGCGGCGGGCTGTCCGACAATACCGCGCCGCAGACGGGGCAGGATGCGGCGCCGGTCTCATATGCGGTTTTGCATTTGGGACACCAGCCCATAGAAAACGCCTCCTTTCAGCGCAGACGAACGGCTTGCTCACTGTCATAGAACCAGATTTCCGTCACATGATCCGGCGTACCGTCCCACAGCTTCAGAACCGCCAGATTGTCCAACCAGCCCTTGGCGCTCCATTGGCCGCCCTGACCGGTGGCCAGCAGCGTACCGGATCCGCTGAGCGCGCCCTTGCGGAACACGGCCAGACCGTCCAGGGTGTAAAGACTGTAGAAGTACCAGCCGTCAGAGCTGGTCAGCCGCAGCTCGTTGCCCAGCGAAAAGCCTTCCATTTCCGTCATGGTCAGATAAGACAGCTTATAGTATTCCCCGTCATCCTGCCCAAAGACCACCAGGCCGGTGTCATCGCCGAAGAAACGGCTGACGCCGGTGGCAATGACCAGTTCGCCGCCGTAAATCAGATTGGTGCGGCATAAAATAGATGAGGCTTCATTGGTGCGCAGATAATAGACGAAATTGTCGCAGACGGTGCAGGTGGACAGATCCACGGCATAGGACAGGGCCTGGCCGCCGGCGATATTGTCAAAGCTGTAGGATTCCTGGGGAACGGGGATGCGCGCTTCCTCTGCGCCATCGGCGGAATAGACGGCGGCCTCCACCTGCGTGCCGTCGGTTTCCAGCGTGTAGAGCCGGCCGCTGTAGACTGCGAAGCTGCCGGTACACAGCAGCCGGGGTTCCAGGGTTGTACGGTTCACCAGCCAGACTTCACCGCCGGTGGTGCGCAGGCAGATAAAGTTCCCCACTACGGCAACCTGGTCGCCGCTGTAGGGGTCGCAGGCCACGGCGCCGCCGCTCCAGACCACCCGCTGGGCCAACGTGTCCGGGTCCAGTTCCACCAAAGTTTCACCGTCGCCGTAGTAGACCATGGTGTTGTCTGCCGGTGCGGCGTAGGTGGTCAGAAAGGTCCAGCTGAGGAGAAATACCGCCAGGACCGCCGCCAAGCCCCAGCCGAAGGCCGTCTGGTGCTGCCGGGCAATCATGGTGATGCGGTCCCGGAGGGAGCGGACGGAGCCGGTCATGGTGGTGCAGGAGACCATGACCGGAGCGTGCAGCTGCTGGCTGCGGAGAATGGTCAGGAGACTGCGGCCATAGGCTTCCGCTTCTTCCGGCAGTTTGCGCAGGACCTGGCTGTCGCAGCTCAGCTCACAGTCCTGCCGGGCGAAATGGGCTGCAACCCAGACCAGGGGATTGAACCAGTGGATGACGCAACACACCGTCCGCAGAAAAGAAAACACGTTGTCCCGCTGCTTCATATGGCACAGCTCGTGGAGCAAGGCGTGCCGCAGCACTGCCTCGTCAGCCACGGCGCTTTCGGTCAGATAAAGCCGCGGATGCATCACCCCCACCAGACACGGAGAGATATGGGGCAGCTGGGTCAGATAGACCGCCGGGAGCCGGTCTGTCCAAAGCTCCATGGCCGGTGCGATCAGCAGCTCCCGCGGCAGGGGGGTGCTGGTCTCCCGCAGCTGCCGGAACAGCCGGCGGTTGGAGACAATGGCCAGGCATGCCGTGACAAGACATCCTGCCAGCCAGATGGCCAGCAGCACCGCCGCCCAGGAGAACGCGGTCTGTGCCTCCGCCACCACCGTTACGGCGGCATCGCCGGCCTGCGCGGCGGCGGAGCCGGATGTCAGAGCCGCGGCAATGGCCTGACTGGCCGGCGCAGTGACATTGCGGGTGCTGCCGCCGTTGGGAATGTTGAAAGAAAAGGGAAACAGCAGCCGCACGGCCGGCAGGGCCCAGAAGCCATAGATCACTCTGGGAGAAACGTGCTGCCGGAACACAAGCCGGAATACCAGCGTGGCCAGGATACACAGGGAGCCCAGCAGGGTCATCTCCACCAGCCGGGACAGCACAGCGGCAATCATTTTTTGCTCCGGGCCTGGGCCAACAGCTCCAACATATCATCCAATTCTTCGTCGGAGACGGCCTTGTTCTGAACCAGGTTGTTCACCAGAGACAGGGGACTGCCGCCAAAAAGCTTGTCGATGAGGCTTTCCGTCTCATAGCGTTTGACCTGTTCCTCTGTGACCAGGGGGTAATAGAGCTTCACAGGCTTGGCGTCCTCTACACGGACAGTTTGTTTGATCTGCATGCGCTTGAGAAACGAGATGATGGTGTGGCGCGTCCAGCCGGTTTCGTCCTTCAGGGCGTCTTCCAGCTGGCGCAGGGTACGGGGGGATTTCTGCCACATGAGCTTAATAATCTTCAGCTCACTGTCTGTCAGACCGATTTTCTCCATAATCACACCTCCAAAAAGTAATAATACGTCTACATTATGATACCGTAAAACCGTGCCAGTGTCAAGGGAAATTCGGAAAAGAGCTGAAAGCGGAAGGGTGGAATTTTCCGCAGGCGTGTGGTATAGTATCCGCATCGCGCCATGTGCACGGATACAAAAGGGGAGGGGAATACGGCATGAATAAATCCGATATTTACAACTATCTGCAAACCAGCGGCGTCTGGCATGAGATTACGGAGCACAAGGCCGTATACAATATGGCCGAGCTGACGGATGTGGCCTTGCCGTATCCCGAGGCAGATGCGAAAAATCTCTTTGTGCGGGACGATAAGCGGCAAAAGTATTATTTGATTACTGTCCAGGGCGACAAACGGGTCGACCTCAAAGAATTCCGGCGGACCCATGGTACGCGCGCGCTGACCTTTGCCTCGGCGGAGGATCTGGAGGCTATCCTGGGACTGATTCCCGGCGCAGTTTCGCCGCTGGGAATCCTGAATGATGCGGAGTGCCGGGTGCAGGTCTGGCTGGACAAAGCCTTCTTTGCACCGCCAGGGCTCATCGGGGTCCATCCCAATGAGAATACTGCCACGGTATGGTTGAAATCCGAGGATCTGGCGGCCATCCTTCGCGCACACGGCAACGATGTTCATATCGCGGAATTTTGACCCAAAACAGCATGCCCCCCGGACAGGCCGAGCCTGTCCGGGGGGCAGTTTTGTAAATTCACTGTCCAGCCGGCTGCGGCAGCAGCGGCGTGGGGGATCCGGTGTAGAACACCCGCAGGCGGTGCAGGGCGCGGGTACAGGCCACGTACAGATTTTGACGGTCAGTCTCTGTGCGGTAGGTGGCATCGTCGGCGTCGGCCACAAGGACCATATCAAACTCCAGCCCCTTGGCCAGATAGGCCGTGGTGACGGTGACACCCTGCAAAAAGGCGTCGCTGGCCGGCGTGATGAAGTGGACGCCCGGTTCCGCGTCTTTGATGGCGTCGTAGATGGCCTCAGCGTGGGCGGCGGTCTTACAGAGGATGGCCACAGACTGCAGATCCAGGGTGTGAAATTGGGCCAGCTCTTCTAAAATGGCGTCAACCAGCGCCGCCTGGCTGGCGAAACCACGGACCTGGGGCGCTTCGCCATGGCGCTCCACCACGTCAAAGCCCTCCACAGGGCTGATGGCATTGGCGAACTGTGCGATTTCCCAGGTGCTGCGGAAACTCTTGTTGAGGCGGATGACCTCCACCTGGGCCAGATCCCCGGCGAACTCATCCAGCTGGCGGATGCCGCTGTGGAGATTCAGATTCTGGGAGATGTCGCCCAGAATGGTCTTGGGACATTTGAACAGATAATTGAGAATCTCATACTGGACGGGACTGTAGTCCTGCATTTCGTCCACTACCAGATGGCGGATGCGGGAGAAGTCCCGGGAGCCTTTCATATAGTATTTCAACAGCACCATGGGGAACAAATCCTCATAGGCCACCCGGCTGTTGGTGTCCACCGGCGTCAAGTCGGCCCGCCCAGTGTCATGGAGCCAATGAATGAACCCGCTATAGAGCTGGGGCAGACTGGTACAACGAACCATCCGCTCCATGGCGCGGGCAACCGCTTTTTGCGCGCGGGTCCCCATGTCCTTGTTCTGGCGAACCTCCAGCTCCTCGAGCAGCTTGTCCTGGATCCACGCAATGCGGACAAAGAAGGGCTGGGAGGCGAAGCGGTTGTAAAACAGATCGGCAATCTCTTCCGCTTCAAACCGTTCGTTGCCGTAGACAAATACCTGGGGACGGAAATTGTCTTGCAGCAGCACGTCGGCGTATTCCCGCAGCCAAAGGGCATAGTCCCGGGTGCTTTTCAGCTCGATCTCCCGCAGACGAAGATCGTCGTCGCCGGAGTGATTGAGGATATACTCCAGCTGATCATAACGGCTTTCGTACTCAATTTCCTGCCCCAGCTCGTTCCAGGCCAGTTGGTCAAAGCTCAGCTCGGTGACGTTTTCTTCTCCCAGCTCCGGCAGGATACCGGAGATATAGTCGGAAAACACTTTGCTGGGAGACAGGATCAACAGATTCCGGGAGGTGATCTTGCCCCGGTAGGTGTAGAGCAGATAGGCCACCTTGTGCAGCGCCACGGAGGTCTTCCCGGACCCGGCTACGCCCTGCACAATGACTGAGGTGCGGGCGTCAGTACGGATGATCCGGTTCTGATCCCGCTGGATGGTGGCGATGATGTTACGCATGCGGGGCGATGTGGTGCGGCTGAGCTCTTTTTGCAAAATATCGTCGTCAATTTTGATGGCGCTGTCCAGCACATATTCCAGTTTGCTGTCCACAATCTTAAACTGCCGCCGCAGCAGCAGGTCGCCTTCAATTTTGCCCATGGGGGCGTCATAAGAGGCGGGACCCACGTCAAAGTCATAGAACATGGATGACACCGGCGCGCGCCAGTCATAGACCAGAATATCCGTGGGCCGCTTCCCCCGCAGGCCCGTCAGACCGATGTAAAACGTCTCGGCGCTTTGACCGTTTTCCCGAAAGTCAATCCGGCCAAAATACGGGCTGTTCAGCAGACGGCCATACAGGGCGGCCTCTTCCATGGCCTTGTCGTGGGCCTGTATGCTGGCGTTGATCTCGTCCCGGGCGTTGACCTGGTCCCGGCGGTCCATTTCATAGAGATTTTCCCATAGGGTCTTCTTCTGTTCCATGGCTTGGGCGCGGCTCTGCTCCGCCGTCAGGTTCCACTGCCGCAGCTTGTCCTCTATAACCTGGAGAATTTGTTCCAGATGGGCCTGTTCTTCTTTTTGCATAAGCTCGTCCATGGGTAACACCTCCAAATGCAAAATAGACCTTAATTATATCGCCGAAGCCGGGGGAAGTCAACTGAAAACCGCTTCTCTCAGACCAGGAAAAACTCCAGTGCCAGCACGGCCAGGCAGCAGAACACCGCCACCTGAAAAAGGCTTTTCCCCCGCCAGGCCAGAACAATGCCGATGATCAGGGCAGCCAGACCGGCCCAGGGCGACAGAGTAGCGTCCAAAATAGCAGGGAAGGTCATGACCGCCAACGTCACATAGGGAACGTAATATAAAAAGGATCGGATGATCCGATTGGTGATCTCCCGCCGGATCAGTACCAGCGGCAGGACGCGGATGGCGTAGGTTACCGCCGCCATAATGAGAATGTAAATCCAGACATTACCCTGCATGGTTTTGCGCCTCCTCCTGCTTTGCGTCTTCTTCCTCCTTCAGGGGAAACAGGATCGCCGCGGCCAAAGCGATCACCACGGTGAGAAGGATGGTTTTCACGCCGGAAGAGATGCCGGCGAACAGGTCAATACGGTTGGCGGCATAGCTCAGCAGAAAACTGACGCCGATGAGGCCGGCTACAATCCGGCTCTTTCTGGCCGGCGGGATAATGACCGCCAGGAACATCCCGTACAGGCCCACGCTCAGGGCGCTGACCAGCCGGTCCGGTAAAAGATTGCCCATGAGGACGCCCAGAAATGTGCCGCTGGACCAGCCGGCGGTGGCCACCAGAAAGGCACCGTAGGTATAATAAGGGTTCAGCTTGCCTGGTACGGCGATGGAGATGCCAAACAGCTCGTCGGTGATGCCGCAGGCCACCAGCAGCCGGTGCAAAAAAGACGCGCCGGGGTCCAATTTCTGACTGATGGAACACGACATCAGCAAATACCGGGCGTTGGCCACCAGCGTCATGACCGCCACCTCCCAATAGCCTGCACCGGCAGCAATGATAGAAAATGCTGCAAATTGTCCGGCAGAGGTGTTGTTGGTCAGGCTGGCGATCATGGCCTGAAAGGCCGAAAATCCGGCGTTTCGCGCTGCAATGCCCAAAGTGACGGCTACGGAAAAATACCCCAGGCCAATGGGGAGGCCGTCCCGCATGCCGTTTCGAAACCAGGAGCCTGAATTCTCCATGTGGATCCCCTCCGATGATCCGTTCCGGAAATACTGATGAAAGCAAGGCGCCAGATGGATTCAACAGTTCCTTATTAGGATCAGAATTTGTTGAAAATGCCTGTCCATTATAGCGCGGTTTTGCCGCTGGGGCAAGGGGCTGCTTGCAAAAGGAAACAGGAGATGGGCGATGGCGCCGCCTGCTTGGGCTGCGCTGCCTCCAGCGGGAGGATGGGCGTATTTCAGACGGGGAAAGCACTCTGAAAATTGTCAATTTGTGCCCTTCCGTTCGCAGAAAGCGCGGCTCGGTGCATAGAAAGGACGCAAACTGACAGCGGAAAACTACAAAATTATCTTGATTTTTTGAACTATTTTTGATAGGATGGTCATAAAATATTTTAGTTAAAATATTTGAGATAATTTCGGGTGTAATCCCGTCATAAAAGGAGTTATCAACCATGTTTGAAAAAGTAAAGGAACTGATTGTCGAAACGCTCAACTGCGATGCGGAAGATATCACCATGGACACCGATCTGTTCGAGGATCTGGAGGCCGATTCTCTGGACGCTGTGGAGCTGAATCTGGCGTTGGAGGAAGAAGTGGGCGTCTCCATTCCCGATGAGCAGCTCAAAGAGATCAGAACCGTGGGCGATATTGTCCGGTATCTGGAGTCGGCAGTGGACTGATGGCCATGGAGCTTTGTGATGTCTATGCGCTGATGGAGCGCTTTCAGGCCAGCGGCCTGGCGGAGCTGGAGGTGACGCTGAACGGCGATCACGTCCGGCTGAAAAGCGCCGTGCCTGCTGGAGCTGCCGCGCCGGCGGTGCCCCAGGCAGCTGTGCCGGCGCCCACGCAGCCGGACGCCGTCCGGGAGGAGCTGTGCATCCGCGCGCCGCTGGTGGGCACGTTTTATGCCGCCCCGTCGCCGGACAGCGATCCTTTTGTGAAAGCTGGCGGCATGGTGCGCAAAGGACAGCCTGTCTGTCTCATTGAGGCCATGAAAATGATGAGCGAAGTACCGGCTCCCTGTGACTGCATAGTGGAGGCGGTTCTGGTGTCTGACGGCGAGCTGGTGGCTTATGACGCGCCGCTGTTCCGGATCCGGGAGTGTTGACAAGTGCTGCGACGAGTGTTGATTGCCAACCGGGGCGAAATTGCCGTGCGGATTATCCGGTGCTGCCGGGAGATGGGAATTGAATCGGTGGCGGTCTATTCTACGGCTGATGAAACTGCCCTGCATGTGCAATTGGCGGACCGGGCCGTGTGCATCGGCCCGCCGAAAGCGGCGGACAGCTATTTGAATATGAACGCCATTTTGACTGCTGCCACCCGGACCGGCTGCGACGCGGTTCATCCGGGCTATGGATTTCTCTCGGAGAACCCCGAATTTGCCCGCCGCTGCGAGGCTGCGGGTCTGCGGTTCATTGGGCCGCCGGCCCAGGTCATGGAGACCATGGGCAACAAAGTGCAGGCCAGACGCTTGATGATGGCCGCCGGTGTGCCAGTGGTGCCGGGAACCGCAGACCGGGTGGAAACGGTGGAAGAGGCCGTGGAGGCCGCAAAGGCCATCGGATTCCCCCTGCTCATCAAGGCGGCGGCGGGCGGCGGCGGACGCGGCATGCGCCGCGCTTACACGCCGGAGGAGCTGCCGGAGGCGTTCCTGGCAGCCCGGGCAGAGGCGTTGGCCTGCTTCGGCGATGGAGAGCTGTACCTGGAAAAGCTGATTTTGTCGCCGCGGCACATTGAATTTCAGATTTTAGCGGATTCCTTTGGCCATGTGATCCACCTGGGCGAGCGGGACTGTTCCATCCAGCGCAAGAACCAGAAGCTGATGGAGGAGAGCCCTTCCCAGGGCCTGACGCCGGCACTGCGGGAGGCCATGGGAAGGGCGGCGGTGCAGGCGGCGGCAGCTGCCGGTTATATCAGCGCCGGCACGGTGGAGTTTGTGCTGGAGCAGAGCGGCAGCTTTTATTTCATTGAGATGAACACCCGCATTCAGGTGGAACATCCGGTGACAGAACTGGTCACCGGTGTGGACCTGGTGCGGGAACAGCTGCGGATTGCGGCGGGCCTGCCGCTGAAGCTGCGGCAGGAGGATATCCAGCTGCATGGTCACGCCATGGAGTGCCGGATCAATGCGGAGGATCCGCGGCGGGGGTTTGCGCCATGCCCCGGCACGGTGGACTTCCTGCACCTGCCTGGCGGCAATGGGGTGCGGGTGGATACGGCCCTGTATGCCGGTTACGAGACCAGCCCCTATTATGATTCTATGGTGGCGAAGATTCTGGTTCACGCGCCGACGCGGCTGGAGACCATCCGCCGGATGCGCCGCGCTCTCGGCGAACTGGTGGTGGAGGGCATCGAAACCAATGCCGACCTGAGTTTTCTGCTGCTGCATCACCCGGATATCGTCCGGGGACAATATGACACCGGATTCCTGGAGCGGGAGCTGGACACGCTGCTGGGATGGGAATCCGATATCGAGGATGAGACATGAAACAGCCGTTCATGAAGAAAAAACAGCGGCTGGACCGGATGGGCCAGCTGCGAAAAGGGCCCACGGTGCAGCCGCAGCCGACGCCGCAGCCTGTCCGGCAGGCTCTGTGGACCTGTGACGCCTGCGGACATACGGCGACGCGGCAGGAGCTGGAAAACAACCTGCTGGTATGCCCCTCCTGCGGGGCACATCAGCCCATGCCGGCGCTGCGGCGCCTGGCGCTGGTGCTGGATGAGGGCTGGCAGTTGGTGGACGAGCCTTTGCTGCCGCCGGACCCATTGGAGTTTCCGGATTATGCGGCCAAAGCCGCCGCCAATCGGGAAAAAACCGGCCTGGACGAGGCGGCGATTACTGCCGTGGGGAAGATCAACGGCCGTAAGGCTGTGGTATCGGTGCTGGACAGCAGCTTCCTCATGGGCAGTATGGGTATGGTGGTGGGCGAACGGGTTTGCCGTGCGGTGGAGTACGCCGGACGGGCGCGTCTGCCCATCCTCATCTTCAGCGCCAGCGGCGGCGCGCGGATGCAGGAAGGAATTCTGGCCCTGATGCAGATGGCAAAAACCGCTGCTGCCGTAGAACAGTTCAGCCGGAGCGGGGGATTGTATATTTCCTGCCTGACCCATCCCACCACCGGCGGCGTCAGCGCCAGCTTTGCCGCGCTGGGCGACATCATTCTGGCCGAACCGGGGGCGCTGGTGGGCTTTGCAGGGCCGCGGGTCATTCGTCAGACCATTGGCCAGGAGCTGCCGGAGGGCTTTCAGCGGGCGGAATTTCTGGAAGAGCACGGCTTTGTGGATCAGATTGTTCCCCGGAACCGCCTGAAGGCGGTGCTGACGCAGCTGTTGATGCTGCATGACGGAAAGGGGCGTTGAGATGTACAGGGAGCTGGAACCGCGCATTCTGGAACTGGATAAGCGGATCGCCGCGCTGCGGCAGCAGCCGGAGACAGCGGAGAATCAGATTCTGCTGCATCAGCTGCGCCGTGATCTGGACGAGCTGCTGGCAGCCTGCCGGGAATTGACGCCGGAGGATCGGGTCTATCTGGCCAGGCATTCCGCCCGTCCCAAAACGGGGGATTACATCCGCGCCATTTTTGACGACTTTTTCGAGCAGAAGGGCGACCGGCTGGGCCATGAGGATCGGAGCATTCTGGGCGGCATTGCCCTGCTCCATGGGATGCCGGTGACGGTCATCGGCCACCAGAAGGGCAAAACCCTGGAGGAAAATATGGCCTGTAATTTCGGCATGCCGGGCCCCGAGGGCTACCGCAAAGCCCTGCGCCTGATGGAGCAGGCAGAGAAATTCGGCCGGCCCATTATTACCTTTATCGACACCCCCGGCGCCTATCCCGGCCTGGAGGCGGAGACCGACGGCCAGAGCACTGCCATTGCCCGCAATTTGGCGGCCATGAGCGCCCTGACGGTGCCGGTGGTGGCCGTGGTGATTGGAGAAGGCGGCAGCGGCGGCGCCCTGGCCCTGGGTGTGGCCAATACGGTGCTGATGCTGGAAAATGCGGTGTATTCCATCCTGTCGCCGGAGGGATTTGCGTCAATTTTGTGGAAAGATTCGGCCAGAAGCGGGGAGGCGTGCAGCGTCATGAAGCTGACGGCGGCGGATTTGCTGGGCTTTGGCGTGGTGGATCAGGTTTTGGCCGAGCCGCCCGGCGGCGCCCAGCGGCGGCCTTCGGCGGCCTATTACGCCGTGGACAAGGCGCTGTGCGACTGCCTGCCGAAGCTGACGCGCATGAGCGGCAGCGCCCTGGCGGCGCAGCGCTATCAGAAATTTCGCACCATGGGTGCGGCGCACCTGCAAGCGCCGGGAAAGGAGCGTCCATGAACAACGGACTGCACATATTGTCCACCGGCCGCGCGGTGCCGCCGCGCGTTGTCACCAACGACGACATGAGCCGCATCGTGGACACCAACGATGAATGGATTCAGACCAGAACCGGCATCTCGGAGCGCCATTTCTGCGGCGAGGGGGAGTCGGTGACCACCCTGGCCATCGAGGCGGCAAGAATTGCGCTGGAGCGCTCCGGTATCGACAAAGACCGGCTGGGCGTGCTCATTGTAGCCACCTTCGCGCCGGAGACGGCGGCCCCCTCCACGGCCTGTATGGTCCAGCGGGCGCTGGAGCTGCCGGAGAATATGCCCTGCTTTGATATGAACGCGGCCTGCTCTGGGTTTTTGTACGGCCTGCATGTGCTGCGGAGCCTGCTGCTCCAGTCGGACCGGCCGTACGGCCTGCTGGTGGCTTCGGAAGCCCTGTCCAAGGTGACCAACTTTGCAGACCGGGGCACCTGCGTCCTCTTCGGAGACGGTGCCGGAGCGGTAGTGGCGGAGCTCCGGCCGGAGAAGCCCTATGGCTGCGTTCTGGGGGCTGGCGGCGACATGGCGATTACCTGCGGCGGCCCCGGCAGCCAGGACCGGCTGATCCGCATGGCCGGCAACGCCGTGTTTCGGTTTGCCGTGGAGCGGATCCCCCAGTGCATGGATCAGGTACTGCAAAAGACGGGCCTGACCATGGAGCAAATTGACCATGTGGTCTGTCACCAGGCCAACGCCCGGATTATCCGCCATGTGGAGCGGAAGCTGAAACCCCTGCAAGGGAAATTTTATTTGAATATCCAGCGCTACGGCAATACCTCGGCGGCGTCAATTCCTCTTTGTCTTGACGAGATGGCCGAAACCGGCCTGCTGAAACGGGGCGACAGGGTGTTGCTGACCGGCTTCGGCGCGGGCTTCACCTGGGGCGCGGCTGTATTGGAGTGGTAACTATGAAACTGAACGAATTTTTGGGAACGGAGTTTCCCGTGATCCAGGGCGGCATGGCCAACATTGCCACCGGCGCATTCGCCGCTGCCGTGTCCAACGCCGGTGCGTTGGGCGTCATTGGCTCAGGCGGCTGGGACGCCGGCCGCCTGAAAGAAGAGATCGAGATCTGCCGGAGCCTGACGGACAAGCCTTTCGGCGTCAATGTGATGCTCATGAATCCCGATGTGGAGAATATTGCGGCCTTATTGGCCCGGGAGCAAATCGCGGTCATTACCACCGGCGCCGGCAATCCGGGCCAGTACATCCCCGCCTGGAAAGAGGCTGGCAGCAAGGTCATCCCAGTGGTGGCCGGTACGGCTCTGGCCCGGCGGGCAGAGCGGGCCGGCGCGGACGCCGTCATTGCCGAGGGGACGGAAAGCGGCGGCCATGTGGGAGAAGCCACCACCATGGCCCTGGTGCCGCAGGTGGCGGACAGTGTGTCCATTCCGGTCATTGCCGCCGGCGGCATTGCCGATAGCCGTCAGTTTGTGGCGGCTCTGGCCCTGGGGGCCATCGGCGTACAGGTCGGCACCTGCCTGTTGGTGAGCCGGGAGTGCCCGATCCATGACAACTACAAGCAGGCGCTGCTGAAGGCCACCGACAACGGTACCATTGTCACGGGCCGCTCCATCGGCGCGCCAGTCCGGATCCTGAAAAACAAGCTGGGCCGCGAATATGTGAAATTGGAGCGCCAGGGCGTGGACAAGATGGAGCTGGAGAAGTTCACCTTGGGCGGCCTGCGCCGGGCGGTACTGGACGGCGACATGCAGATGGGCTCGGCCATGACTGGCCAGGTTTGCGGCATGCTCAAAGAAATCCGTCCCCTGCGGGACATTCTGGAACAGCTGTGCGGCGGCTGCGGACAGGTCCTGGAAGCTGTAAAGGAGAAGCTGCCATGAAGCTGGCGTTTTTGTATGCTGGACAGGGCAGCCAGACCGTTGGCATGGGCAAGGATCTGTACGAGCGGTATCCCGCCTTTGCCCAGGTGCTGGACAACGCCCCGGTGGATTGGGATCTGAAGGCCCTGTGCTTTGAAGGACCGGCGGAGCGGCTCAGCGATACCCGCTATACCCAGCCTGCTATGGTGGCCTTTGCCATTGGCGTGACAAAGCTGCTGTATGCCGAGGGCATTCGGCCCGCATACGCGGCGGGCCTGAGTCTGGGCGAGTATTCCGCCCTCTACGCCGCCGGGGCTCTGGAAGAGCGGGAAGCCCTGGAGATCATCGCCTTCCGCGGCGCGGCCATGGCCGGTGCGGTGCAGGGACGGCAGTGCGCCATGTCGGCGGTGCTGCAGCTGGACCGGGAGACCTTGCAGGAGGTCTGCCGCGCGGCATCGGATGCCGGCGTTGTGGAGATCGCCAACTACAACTGTCCCGGTCAGCTGGTGATCGGCGGCGACTGCGCCGCCGTGGAAAAGGCCGCCGCTTTGGCCCTGGAACGGGGGGCGCGGCGCTGCGTACCGCTGGCCGTCAGCGGGCCGTTCCACACTAGCCTCATGGAACCGGCGGCCCGGGCGTTGGAGGAACGGTTCCGGACGGTGCGGTTCCATACGCCCCAATTCCCGGTGGTCAGCAATGTGACCGCCTGCCCGGCTCAGAGTGCGGAAGAAATTCCCCAGCTGCTTGTGCGGCAAGTCAAGCACAGCGTCCTGTTCGAGGACTCCGTCCGCTGGCTCATTGCCCAGGGGGTGGACACCATGGTGGAGATCGGCCCCGGCAAGACCCTGTGCGGGTTTGTGCGCCGCATTGACAAAACCGTAAAAACCTATGCCATTGAGGATGCGGCCAGTCTGGAGAAAACAGTGGCTGCCCTGAAAGGAGTATCCGTATGAGTTTGGAAGGACGCTGCGCCGTTGTCACCGGCGGCAGCCGCGGCATCGGCCGCGCCATCTGCGAGGAGCTGGCCCGCCAAGGCGCCAATATTGTCACCTGCTGCCGGGGGGATCTGGCGACGGCGGATGAGACGCTGGCCGCCTGCCGTGCCCTGGGGGTGCAGGCCCTGGCGGTACAGGCCGACGTGTCCACTGCCGAAGGCGTAGACGCCTTGTTTGACGCCGCTGTCAAGACCTTCGGTGTGGTGGACATTCTGGTCAACAACGCCGGCATCACCCGCGATAATCTGATTCTGCGGATGAAAGAGCAGGATTTTGACGATGTCATCGAAACCAACCTGCGGGGCGTGTTTTTGTGCATGAAGAAGGCGTCCCGGCTGATGCTGCGCCGCCGGCAGGGCCGCATCATTACCATCACCAGCATCGTGGGCCTGCGGGGGAATGCCGGGCAGTGCAACTATGCCGCCGCCAAGGCCGGCGTCATCGGCATGACCAAGTCCCTGGCCAAAGAGCTGGGCAGCCGCGGCGTTACTGTCAACGCGGTGGCTCCCGGCTTCATCGAGACGGATATGACGCGGGCCCTGCCGGAGGCGGAGCGGGCGGCATATTTGGCCTCGATTCCCCTGAACTGTCTGGGGGAAGCGCAGGATGTGGCCGCCGCCGTGGCGTTCCTGGCCGGCGATGGCGCGAGATATATCACGGGGCAGGTCCTGTGCGTGGACGGCGGCCTGGCCATGTGAGTGAAAGAGGGTAGGAGGATATGCATAGAAGAGTTCTTGTGACCGGCATGGGCGCGGTGACGCCCATCGGCAACACGGTGGCCGAAACCTGGCAGGCGGCCAAGGCAGGCGTGTGCGGCATTGGCCCCATCACCCAATACGACGCCTCGGCCCAGAAGGTGCATCTGGCTGCGGAGGTCAAAAACCTGGATCTGGCGGCCCATCTGGATAAAAAGGATTTGCGCCACATGGACCGGTATACCCAGCTGGCCATGGTGGCCGCCCAGGAGGCCATGACCGCCGCCGGGTTGGACATGGCCGAAGAGGGCGACACACAGCGCTGCGGCGTGTTGGTCAGCAGCGGCATTGGAGGCCTCGCCACCATTGAACAGAGCCATTCCCGGGGGCTGGAAAAGGGGTTTGACCGGGTATCGCCGTTTTTCATCCCCATGTGCATCTCCAATATGGCGGCGGGGCAAATCGCCATCCGCTATGGGTTCCATGGCCATTGCAGCTGCGTGGTGACGGCTTGCGCCAGCTCCGCCAACGCCGTGGGCGACAGCTTCCGTCTGATCCGCGACAGCTATGCGGATGTGATGCTGTGCGGCGGCGCGGAGGCGGTGATCACGCCGCTGGCCATCGGCGGCTTTACCAGTATGCAGGCGCTGCATTTGGGCGGCAATCCCGACCGGGCGTCCATTCCTTTCGACAAGGAGCGCAGCGGATTTGTCATGGGAGAGGGCGCGGCGATTCTGATCCTGGAGGACTATGACCACGCCATGGCGCGGGGCGCGCAGGTATACGGCGAAGTGGTGGGCTACGGCGCCAACTGCGACGCCTACCACATCACCGCTCCGGCCCCCGGCGGAGCGGGCGCGGCGGCCTGTATGCGGCAGGCCCTGGCCGATGCGGGCATTGACCCGGCTCAGGTGGGCTACATCAATGCCCACGGCACCTCCACCCCTATGAACGACAAGTGCGAGGCCGCCGCCATCCATACGGTGTTTGGCGAGCACACGGCCAGCCTGGCCGTGTCGTCCACCAAGTCCATGACAGGCCATATGTTGGGCGCTGCCGGCGCGGTGGAGGCCATCTTCTGTACTCTGGCGCTGCGGGAGGGCTTCTTGCCGCCCACTGTCGGATACCGCACCCCGGACGAGGAATGCGCCCTGGATGTGGTGCCCAATGCGGGCCGGCCGGCGGACATCCGCTACGCCCTGTCCAATTCCCTGGGCTTCGGCGGACACAACGCGGCCCTGGTGCTGAAAAAATGGGAGGCTTAAGCGATGGAATTGAACTCCAATGAAATTCAAAAGATCCTGCCCCACCGCTATCCCTTTGCTCTGGTGGATCGGATCACCGGCTGTGAGCCGGGCCAGTGGGCCAAGGGAATCAAATGCGTCAGCGTCAACGAGATGCACTTCTGCGGGCATTTCCCGCAGCAGCATTTGATGCCGGGAGTCCTGATCATCGAAGCGCTGGCGCAGGTAGGGGCCGTGGCTCTGATGACCATGGAAGAGAACCAGGGCAAGCTGGCCGTCTTCGGCGGCATCAAAAACGCCCGCTTCCGCGGCCAGGTGACGCCGGGGGACGTGCTGGAGATGGAGTGCCGCCTGACCCAGCTCCGAGGCCCGGTGGGCTTCGGCAAGGCGGAGGCCCGTGTCAACGGCAAGCTGGTCTGCAACGCGGAGCTGTCTTTCGCCTTGACAGATTCCCGGGGTTGAGCTGCCGGCCAGGATCTAAAATAACACAGTGTATGAAAAGTGCCTGTTGCAGAATTTACAATCTGCAACAGGCACTTTTGCGGTGGAGTCAATTGTCCTCCAGCGAAAACAGGGCTTGCGCATAGTCCTGGACGTAATAGCGCAGATTTTTCCGCCCCTTTTGCACAATCGTGTGGCCTTCCGCCTCCAGTCTGGCCCGCTGGCCTTCAATCCCGCCGGGATATTTGGGGTTCAGCGCACCGTTGGCTTTCAGGATTCGCCACCAGGGCGTTTCATCTGCGCCGCCGCGCTGATCGCTGGCCCAAGCTGCTATGGATACGAAAATGCCGGCGGTGATGGGGTCGGTGAAGTCCGCGCCGTTTTGGGCCGCGAACCAGGCCCGGATGGCGCCAACTGTCAGGACCTTTCCCCAGGGCACCTGCTTCATGATCTGGTCGTAGTCCCGGGGCGGTGCGAAATACATCCGCTGGCCGCCGTATTTCGCAATGGTGGCGGGATCGGTGACAATTTGAATTTTCGGCATGCCGTTGTCCCGCTGAAGCATGGCGTTAAAGTCTTTCCGTTCCTCATTTGCCATGAAAACACCTCCCGTTGGGAACCATCATAGCGCATCTGGAGGGACAATACAATGAGACTGTTTCAGCAGGAATCTTTTTTCATCAGACAATGCCGGAGTCAGCTGCGCCCAAACATGGTTCGCGTTGATCCGGATTCCGTCGGAGTCATAGCGCGGTCCCTTCTGCTGGGATGGAAAAGGCGGACACATCCACATGCTCCAGCTGCAGCAGTTTGAGTTTTGTGTCGATTCCTCCGGCATAGCCAGTCAGGCTGCCGTTTGTGCCGACAACCCGGTGGCACGGAACGAGAATGGAAATCGGATTGTGCCCGACTGCACTGCCGACAGCTTGGGCAGAAATATGCGGCAACCCCCTTTGGCTGGCAATTTGTTTTGCGATTTGCCCATAAGTCGTGGTTTGCCCATATGGAATGGAACAGAGGATTTCCCATACCTCTTTCTGAAAATCTGTGCCTGTGAAATGGAGCGGCACAGAAAATGCCGGTTCTTTCCCCGAGAAATAAATGTCAAGCCATTGTTTTGCCTGCAAGAAAAGAGGAATCTCTGCTTCTGTGTGTGTATGATCCAAATGGAGTGCAAAGTATTTTTGCCCCTTGAACCACAATCCTGTTAAACCGATCTCATCTGCCGCTAAAAGAATTTCGCCGGCAGGTGATGGATAATGACTGATGTACTGCATAGGCTCCTCCCTGGCCAGTGGTATTCTGCACGTTTTGCCCGCATCGTATGAACCGGCGGCAGCCATTTTAAAAAGCGTTTCCGGCGTGCAGGGCTGGCTTGTGTGATTGACGGCGCATCGCACGTTGATGAGGCATATGCGCGCAATATGATTCTATCATATACAGCGCAATTATGCCAGCGTCCAAGCTTGACTTTTCGTCTGGAGCTTTCCCGTATGGGCGTAGATGCCGCCCTTATGCAGCAGCGCGCCGGGAGAACCCTTTTCGCTGCGGCGCCGCCGCCCAGTGCGGGGATTTTGCCTGCACCGGCTGCTGTGCGCATTCAATGGGCAGAGACAAGCACGGTTTCGAAATGGTTTGTGCTTTAATTTTCGATATACTATTGACAGATGATATACTGTGTGGTACGATATATATACAGGAGGTACAGTGCATGAATATTGATGATTGGAAATCCCAAATCAAGCGCGGGACACTTGAGTTTTGTATTCTGCTCATGATAAAGCAGCGACCGTCCTATGGGTATGAAATTATCAGCACATTAGAAAAATATCCGATTCTGGCCGCAAAAGAGAGTACAATTTATCCGCTGCTCAGGCGGCTAATGAAAGAAGAGTATGTTTCGTCCTCATGGCAGGAAAGTACCGAGGGTTTGCCGCCGAGAAAGTATTATTCCGTTACAGACAAAGGGCTTGCGTATATTTCTGCTATGTCTGAAGAATGGGACAATTTGTTAAACGCAATCAATGAGATTAAAGGGGAATAAGACCATGGAAAAGATTTTGAATGACTATCTTGAAAAGATTGAAAAATATCTGAAGCCTTTGCCGGTATCCGAGCGTGTTGATATTGTGAAAGAAATCAAGAGTGAAATCCTCGAATTGCAAGGTGACGGGAAAACCTCAGAAGAAATCATGGAACGGCTGGGGAATCCAAAAGAATTGGCAAAAGCCTATCTGGGGGATCTGATTGCAAAGAGTAATTCTTTTAGCTGGAATCGAGTTCTTGCAATTTGTGCCTATTACAGTCTTGCAAGTCTTTCTGGTTTGATTGTAATTCCGACACTTGCAATTATAGCTCCTGTACTTATTGTTTGTGGCATTGTTAGCCCGATTTTGATGGCAGTAAAAATGGT
>CBCPMX010000019.1:0-3829 GCA_965120355.1 uncultured Oscillospiraceae bacterium | reverse complement strand
GAGTCCATGATTGACACCTGTGCCGCTCCCTTTTCTGGAACTATCGACCTTGTCTGCCTGAGGATAAAACACAGCGTTCGCTTTGCGTATGCGTAGTTCCACAATGAAATGTGGTTCGAGTTGCAGCCATTTTCTTCCTCTTGGCGCAGGCACTCGTAGATCTGCTCCAGGAGTTGGCGGTCTCTCCTGCCCCTCTCCGACCGCCGGAGGGAGCGGTAGTGACCCTGCTCACTGATCCCCAGTGCCCGGCACATAGCTGACACTGGCCAGCGGTTCAGATGGGCATGGATGAAACTGTGCTTACGGCCGGGGCTCACGGTCTCCGGCGCTTGGCGAAAAAAACCAGTGCCTCCTGGAGAATTTCCACATCCTGCGGGCCTGCTCCAGCTGTTCCCGCAACGCCTTGATTTCCGCCAGCAGCTCGGCTTCGCTCCGGCCACCTACAGACGCCTCCAGTGCGGCAGCTCGCTCTTTCTCCCGGCCCCGCCAGCCGTACAGCGTGTCTGCGCTGATGCCCAGCCGCCGTACTGCCGCCGCAGTTGGCCCGGGGCGGAGACAGTGTGCTGCTAGTGGACTTGGATCTGCGGCGCCAGCAGCACGCCGTCCTGCTGGACCTTTGCGACGGCGACGTGAACGTAGCCGATGTGTTGCGGGGTCTGAGGTCCGAGTTTATCAAGCGACTCAAGCAGCGGGGGGGCTATCTGCCGGGGAGGTGCCGCCCTGTGGACAACCCGGAGAAGATGCTGGGAGATCCCGACCTGGGAAAGATACTGAGAGCTTTGCGGGGCCGGTTTGACTATATAATCCTGGACACACCCCCTTGCGGCCTGTTCTAGGACGCCGCCATCCTGGCCGATTCCGCCGACGCGGCGCTGCTGGTGGTGGGTTATGACACCGTGGTTAAGTGCGACATCTCAGAGGCGCTGTCCATGCTGGAGTCCCGCCGGGCCAAGTTGCTTGGGTATCTCTTTAATTCCTATCCTCAGACCAGTGGCCATTATGGCTACAGATATTACGGCTATGGATACGGAAGGTATGACTATAGCAACCGTGGCTCCGGCTACGGCGGGCAGGCGGAGGAGGAAGCCGATGAGGATACGGCTTTCAGTGCGGTCTGATGCCTGACAGTATGCCACAGGGGCGGGAACGCCCGGCCATGATCGACCTGCACTGCCACCTGCTGCCCGGACTTGATGACGGCGCAAGGACTCACAGGGTGGCCCGGGCCATGGCCCAGGCTGCGGTGGCCGCCGGGGTGGGACAGATCGTCTGCACACCCCACTGTACCGCCGACGATCGGGGGCTGGCCGGCCGGATCGCCCGCATCCGGAGGTCGGTGGAGGCGCTGAACCGGGAGCTGGTCCAAATGGGGTTGCCCCTACGGCTGCACACCGGTATGGAGTTGATGTGTGGCGAGAAGCTGCCCCAGATGGTGGAGCGGGGCGAGGTGCTTACACTGGCCGAATCCCGCTATTTGCTCATTGAGTTCCTCTTTGATGCTTCTCGCCCCCGCATTGAGCGGGCCGCAGATCAGGTGCGGGGGGGGGATATATCCCGGTCCTGGCCCATCCGGAGCGCTATGCCGCCGTTCAGCGAGACCCATCGTGCTTGGTGGACTGGTTCTATGCAGACTGTGTGCTTCAGCTGGATCAGGACAGTGTGCTGGGGCGGTTTGGCAACCGCTGCGCCCGCACTGCGAATTGGGCCCTGGAGTGCGGTCTGGCCCACGTGGTGGCCAGCGATGCCCACGATACACAGCGCCGCACAATTTCCGTGGACGAGGTATGGCACCACCTTCGGCGGCGCTACCCCCCCGGCTATGCGGACCTGCTGCTTTGGCGGAACCCCCGCCGCATCCTGGAGAACCAGGCTTTGGTCGCTCCGGATGAGTTTTGACAGGTGCCGGCCGCAAAACGGCGTTTGCTGCCTGGATAGAGGGTCGCTCTTTCTTTTGGCTGTCCCCGTAACCTACGTGGCAGAGAAAGTCCGAAGGCCGTGCTGACGAAGGTTCTTTTACGGATACAGTGGAGATTATATAAGCAGAAAGGATACAGTGAGAACAATGACTGATCGGAAGCGGTATCAATATATTTTGACGTTATGCGTGGATGCGGTGGCGCTGATTTGCGCTACCTTGCTCTCGAGAGTGATATTTGGGTTTGGACTGCACTTGATTCCCGAGTATTTCAGTGAGCGGGACTATTTGTTCTTTTATTTCATTTTGGCGCTGGCTTTTCTGGTCAGCTATGCCTGTCTTGACAAACAAGAGGATTTGCTCTCCCGCCTACTGCTGGATGAGATTTTCCGGAGCTTGAGATTGACGCTGCTGTGGGGCTCGGTGGCCGCTTTGCTGCTCCTGCTGGCCAAGCTTCCTCTGAACGATTCCAGATACTTCTTTTTGGGGGGGATGCTGTTTAACCTGGTGCTGAATCCAGTGTTTTATACAGGCATCAAGAAGTATTTGAAGTTCTCCAGCCAGAGAAACAAAGGGGTCAAGCTGGTCGGTGTGTTGACCGTGGCGGACCGGGCGTCTCCCCTGTTGCAAAGCATAAGAGAGGACTGGACAAAAAAGCTGTGCGGCGTGGCGCTGCTGGATGCCATGCCCGGGGAAGTGGGAACCAGAATTGACGGTGTACTTGTGACGGCGAGCTTTTCAGATCATATGGCGTGGTTGCGCCGCGCCGCCCTAGATGAGGTCTATGTGGACGTGCCCTATGACAGGGGTGAATTCCTGTTCGACTGCCTGCTAGAGTTGGAAAGCATGGGACTGAATGTCCACTTCAGCGCGCCATTACTGGAGAAGCTGTGCGGCGGCCAGAGCACATGGCAATGGCCGACCAACCTTACCTGCAATCTGGAGCGCTGGGGTAGCGCCTATATGATCGGCCTCAGCACCGTTCGCCACAGCATCCGTGACCGGATGATCAAGCGGTTTATGGACATCTGCGGCGCGTTGGTCGGGCTTATTATCAGCATCCCAATTATCGCCATCGTCGCTGTCCCACTCAAGCTGGAGAGTCCTGGGCCGCTGTTCTTTAAGCAGAAGCGCATTGGACTGAACGGCCGGTGTTTCTACATATACAAGCTGCGTAGCATGTATGTGGACGCAGAAGAGAGGAAGAAGGAGTTGCTGGCCAAGAACGAGATGAACGGGCTGATGTTTAAGCTGTCTGATGACCCGCGCATCACCAGGGTGGGAAGCTTTATTCGGAAGACCTCCATCGACGAGCTGCCGCAGTTTTACAACGTCCTGCGGGGCGATATGAGTTTGGTCGGTACCCGGCCGCCTACCGTGGATGAGTACACCCGTTATGAGAGCCACCACAAGCGGAGGCTGAGCATGAAGCCTGGGATTACCGGGTTGTGGCAGGTGAGCGGGCGTTCCAATATTGACAACTTTGAAGATGTGGTCCGGCTGGATACCCAGTATATCGACAGCTGGTCCCTCAGGCTGGATATCAAAATCCTGCTTAAGACTGTGGGAGTTGTTCTGTGGCGCAGAGGTGCCAAATGAAGGGCCGCTTTCATACGAGGAATGGTTGCTATCTATATGAATGCGGCATAATAGGGACAAGTCAGAGAGGCCCTATGGCTCGCTGATACTGTTCATATTTTCTCACCCGGAAAAGTGAGCAAAAAGCCCGTAGACAGGGCGTTTTTAGCCGACTTAAGGAGGGTAGTAATGCCGCAGCGGATGGACGAAATGATATTGTCAATATTAGGCCTTGTTTGAAAAATAAAAGTGGTTGATTGTAAAATCAAGTTGAACACCTAACAAGAAAGTCCATAGCGACTTTCTTCCCGTGGTAGAATGGAACATCATAAACAC
>CBCPMX010000018.1:0-24135 GCA_965120355.1 uncultured Oscillospiraceae bacterium | reverse complement strand
TCGGTGGTCAAGGTTTTGAGCATTTCCTTATAACCGGTGAAATCCCGGTTGGCATTGGCCTCGGTGAAGTCATAGCCTTCCGTCTCCGGAGTTTCTGTCGGCTCGCTGCTCTGCGCAGGGGATTCGCTGGCTTCGGTCTCGCTCTGCACAGCTTCGGATTCCGTGGTGTCTGTTTCCGCCTGGGTTGTGGATTCCGTAGTGGTTTCGGAGGTTTCGGTCTCGCTGCTGCCGCAGCCTGCCAGCAGGCCCAGCAGCATGGTCAAAATCAGACCGAGTGCAAGTAGTCGCTTTTTCATGGGTTTGCTCCTTCCTTTTTTATTGAATGGTATTTCCAGTATACCGTTTAAAATGCGTCACAGCAAGAAGCAATTATGTCAAATTTTCTGCCATCTTTGCGACAAAATCATTGTATTTTTCGAAGTTATTCTGGCTCGCTTTTTTTTATTTTTGACATGACTATTGCAAAATTATCTCCATCTATGTTAAAATTACATCGCGCAGCGCGATTGATCTGCGCTGGAAAGGAGCTGGTTCCATGAATCAGGCAGGCATCGACAAAATTGATGAGCTGATGGCCCGCAAGTATACCGCCCTGCAATACCAGCAGTCGCTGATTTTTATAAAAAACATGGGGCTGCTGCTTCACTGTTCCCAGGAAATTGACCAGAGTACGCTGCTTTATTTTTCTGTCAGCGGCCTGCCCGTCGGTGAGAAAGACTATGTGGTACTGCTGTTCTCTGAGAATTCCAAGCCTGACCCCGGCCAGAACAGCGGTCAGAACTTGTACCAGCGCAGTTATCTCTATGAATTGGTGGAAGAGGCCGCCCGGGAGGAATTTACCGGGCACTATGTCTTCTATCCCTGTCAAATGGACGGACGGCTGGTGGTGCTGCTCCATTTCGTCACGGGCCTGCTGCCCACTTTGGCCGAAAGTCTCATGGACATGGTGGCGGAGAGCTGCGTCCATGTCATCGACCATTGCCGGGAAACCTATGATCTGCATCTGTCTGTCCACGCCAGCGGCGTGACCACCATGCGGGGACTCGCTTCGGCATACCATCGTCTTCTGGAAGAAGTGACCTTCTACCGGTTTACCGATACAGATATGACCGGCCAGGTAACGGGCCTCGTCTCCGGAGACGATCCCCACGCCGCCGTGGCGTTCGAAGCTCTGCAGCGGGCGCCCCTTTTGTTCTCCGAGCACATCGCCCGCGGGGATGCCGCACCGGAAGCCGTGACCCATTTGTTTTCCCTGCTGCGCTGGCACCCCAGCCGCTCCGTCCGTGCCATTCAGCGGGAGCTGGCTGCCATGCTCACGGAGACGCGGCTGCGGCTGCTGCACGACGGCTGTACTACCGAAGAGGAATTTCCCGCCGCCCTTTGCCACACCTTGACCGAAGGCGTCCCAGCCTATGAGCAGCTGGAAGAAAACATCCATGCGCTTTTTTCGCGCCTGGCCTCGGAAAACGCCCGCCGTATCCAGGCGGCCCAGGCCGCCCGCACCGCCCAGATCCGCGCGCAGGTAGAGCAACGGCTCCAGGATCCCTCTCTCTCCGTGGCTTCCCTGGCGGCGGACAACGGCATGTCCGCTTCCGCCCTCACCGGCGCATTTCGCCGCACTTACGGCATGACGCTTCTGGCCTACATCCAGCAGCGCCGGCTGGAAAAGGCAAAGACCCTTCTGCGGGAAACGGATCTGCCCCTGCGGGAAATCTGTGTTCAATGCGGCTTCGGCAGCCTGGAAACCATGCACCGGCTTTTCCGGCGAACACTGCAAATGACGCCGACGCAATACAGAAGATCATAGATTTTCGCCGGAAGTGTGAACGCTGGACTGGCTGCACCAGCGCCTGCACCCCTTATGTCCGCCTTGTGCTTTGCACCGGCTGCTCTGCACATCCACGCACTGCGCAAGGCCAAATGCGCCGCTTTTATTCGGAAGGCGCTCCCCTCCGGCCTTTGCGTCGCCCCATAACTAGCAAAAGTCCCCGCCGGATCCGGCGGGGACTTTTGCTGCGGTATTCCGCAGTCACTCATTCCAGTGGGATCTCCATGGAGTGCAGCGACTCCATTGCAGTCCGTTCCTCTGTGTCCTGCGGCGGCGTGGGAAACAGCCCGGTGCATTCCGTAGAGGACACGGTGTCCGTGATCTCCGGCAGCGGCGTATCATAGGCTTCCTCATTGATGGGCCGCTTTTCCGGCTGCGGGTGCGGTTTCCGCGGATCGATTTCCGGCGGTCGTTTTTCCATCTGTAATCCTCCTTCCCAGTTTGGGAAACGCTGCAAATTTGATGTGCGCCGTGGCCGGGAGCGCCGGCCACAGCAGGTGACGGTGAATCAGCGTTTTCTTAGTGTATGGAGCTGACAGGAAACCATACATAGCGCCGCCGCTTTGATGTCCGCAAATCAGGCAGGGCCAGTGCCGCCGGCGGCGCTGGCCCTGCCTGATTCCTTTCTATGATCTCCGCACGCAGTTCTGTGCTGCCGCACTGTGGTCATTCCGGCCCGCCGGGCCGGCGCAGCCGCTTCAACGCCAGCGTCGCAAGCGTTCCGGTTACCGCCCCGGTGAGGATCGCGCTGATCAGCAGCACCGGCAGATAGAACAGGACGGTGGCCGTCCCGGCCACCCAGACGGCCACGGCCATCTGTCCCAGAATATGCGCCATTGCACTCAGGATGCTTAACACCCACGCTTGAGACGCCGGAATTGCGCCCCGCAGCAGGCACATCACCATCAGGCAGCAAAGGCCGCCTGCGGCGGAATAGAGGATCGCGGACACCGTGCCGCAGACCAGATTTCCCAATACAATCCGCGCCGCCAGAATCATGGCGGCCTCTTTTCTTCCGAACCAATAGACGGCAAAGAGCACCACCACATTGCTCAGGCCCAACTTGACGCCGGCAATGGGAACCGGCAGCGGGATCTGGGCCTCCACCGTAAACAGGATCAGCGCCATGGCGGTAAGCAGCGCCATGCGGCTGAGTTTTTTTGTGCGGGCCATGATTCAGCCTCCTGTAGCGGCGTCCACGTCCCCGCCGGAGGTCAGTGAAATCACCAGCCGGTTTGGCAGGCAGACCACCGGATCCCCGGCAGAGGCAGGGCCGTGTGCCACACAGACTTGATCAGGACAGCTGGCCGACTCCACATAGATTTGGCCGTTTTCAATGACAATCCGGTTCTCGCCGTTCTCTGCGGTGACAGTGAAGGCGTCGTCCTGGTCCAGATCCACCGTCGCCAGCAGCTTGCCCTGGGAATAGATCTGCGCCGTTTTCCCGCTCTGGCCGCTGCGCAGCGCCAGCGCGGCCCCTCCGCACAGCAGCAGCAGCGCAAGGAAGAGGATTATCCAGGTTCTGTTTTTCATGGGTCCCTCCCCAGTATGGTAAAGCTTTCTGCCTCAATGGCGTCCGCCAGCCCCTCCGTGACGTACAGTGCCCCGGCTTCGTCAATAAAGACGGCCTCAAAATCGCCGCTTTCCCGCCAAAACGCCGCAGCATCCTCCAGCCCCATGACCAGCAGCGCTGTGGACAGGGCATCGGCCAGGAACCCGTCCTCGCAGACAATGGTCACGGAAACCAGTCCGCTGTCGGCAGGGGCGCCGGTTTCCGGGTCCATAATGTGGTGGTATCGAACGCCGTCCTCTTCAAAATACCGCTGGTAGACACCGGAGGTCACCACAGCCATGGTCTTCACGTCTGCCGGCAGCGTCAACAGGGCGCTGCGTCCGGCGGCATCAAACGGGTCCTGAATTTCAATGCGCCACGGGGAGCCGTCGGGCTTCTGTCCATAGACCTGCACGTTGCCGCCCAACTGGAACAGGGCCGCCTCCACACCGGCTTCCTCCGCCATCTGCGCCAACACCGCTCCGGTATACCCCTTGGTCACTGCACCCAAATCAATCTGCGCCCCGTTCAGCAGGGTCACCTGGTTGCCGTCAATCTGCACGTTGCCCGCATCTACGGTGGCCAGGGCCGCATCAATTTCCGCCTGGCTGGGGACCCGATACTCCTCCGTGGTAAACCCCCACAGCCGCACCAGAGAATAGGCCGTGGGATCCATAGCCCCACCGGTGCGCTGGCTGGCCTCCAGCGTCCGCCGGAGCAGTTCCAGAGTAGTATCGTCCACGGTCAACGTTCCCTGGGCGTTGAGCCGGCTGATGTCGCTGTCCGCATCTGTGACAGACAGCAGCGCCTCCAGCCGCAGGATCTCGGCTTCGGCGCTGTCCAGGAACGCCTCGTCGCCGTACACGGTCAGGGTCATGACCGTATCCATGGCAAAAACATAGGACGTACTGGCAGCCGTACCGCTGCTCTCTTCCGCAGGTGCGCCGCAGCCGCACAGAAGCAGGAAGCTCAAAACGATGGGAAGAACTCTACGCATGACAGCCCCCTTTGCAATCCCCGCCGGCATTCCACCGGCGGTGTGTTTCTGATTGGTCTTCCATTCAATATAGCACGATTCCACCGGGCGGTCAAATTTTCCCGTCCGCGGTCTTGCGCAGCCGGCAGACAACCGCGCCAAACTTAAAGGAAATCCGCCGCTGCATCCATCCGGCGCAGCGGCGGTTCGGAGCTCCATCAATCCCGTGTCTCGGGGTACAGAATGCCCTCTTTGGTCAGGCCGTCTTTGGCCAGCATACTCTCCATGACGGCAATCTCTGCCGTAATGTCCAGCACATCGGAGGAAAAGAGCTTGTCCAGCTGCTGCGCATATCCCTCCACCAGCTTATCCATCATGGCCTCGATGCGCTGCTTGGCCTGGGTAATATTATCGCCCTCCACGCCCTGGGCCTCCAGCCGGCCGTATGCCTCCAGAATTTTCAGCGTCTGTGGCAGGTAGTAGCTGGTGAAGGAGCGCAGCTCCTTCTCTTTTTCCGGATGCTCCTCCAACAGCGTGAAGATTTTACGCGTCAACTCCTCAATGCGCTCGATCTGATCCGACAGCGTCGGATTGGCGATGGCGTCGTTGGCGGCGCGAATACGGGCCAGGAATTCGTTCTCCTCCGTCTCTTCCGATGCCGCCGGGGACTCGGGCGCAGGCTCCGGAGCCGGTTCCTGTTTAGGCGGCGCCTCTTCGTGGATTCCCTCGTCAGACAGCACCAGGACTCCGTGGCCCACATCCAGAAACGCCTCTTCAAAATAGCCGCGTGCGATCATCTCCTGCAGGTCGTCGCAGACCTGCTTCTGAGAGGCAGGCATGGCCTCGGCCAGAGCGCGGACGGTAATACGCCGGTTGGTGCCGATCAGGCGCATATAGTGATCAAAACGCCCGGCCTTGCGGCCACGCTGGATGCCGGAAATCAACAGTGCCAACCCCACGGCCAGAATCGCCACTGGAAACGCCATATCTTCAAACAGCCAGCTGGGGCTATAGCGGATCGTATCCCAGAAAACTTCCCAGGAGAGGAAACCGCCAAACACGGACAAAATCGCACCCCAAATCTTAAACTGCTTGCTCTTTTTCAAATCCACCAGGTTTTTCGGCATACGGCTGCGTTTGGACTTATTCTTTTTTGCGCGCTTTTTGTCAGAAGCGTCCTGCTCCGGGCCGGCATAGATGGGATCCACCGGCGTGTACTGGAACGTGGTTCCGGCGCTGCGGGAAGCATTTCGCTTTCCGCCCAGCCAGCGGGTCCAGTCTACGGGATTGCCGCCCAGGACCCGCAGCAGCAGGAACAGCGCCACAGGCCACAGCCCCATGGAGAACAATGCCACAATGAGGATCCAGTTAATCGCGCTGTTTCGTCCTGAGGACTTACGCGGCTGCAATTCCTGCCGCCGGGATTCACGGTTTTGATTCTGGTTGGGGGAAGCGCCGGTATGGTCCGGGGCTTCCCAAGGCTCATGCTGGGCCATTGGATCACTCCCTTAGAATAGCTTTTTCTAACGATTGCGGACACGACGCCATGCCGTACGCCATGTGGATGGCATAAGTAAATACAACATCGGGAAAATCTCCAGACGCCCAAAGAGCATGTCCAGGCACAATACAATTTTCGCCAATGGAGAAAACATGGCATAATTCCCGGCAGGCCCAACCAGTCCTAAGCCAGGGCCGATATTGCCCAATTGGGAAATCACAGCGGTGACTGTGGTTGTGGTGTCCAGATTGTCCAGGGAGACCACCAGGATCGACCCCAGCGCAATCACGATGTAAATGCACAGATAGGCGTGCACAGCGCGGACCGTGTCATCTTCCACCCGCTTGCCATCCACGGTGATGACTTTGACACTGCGGGGGTGAATGAGCCGCCGCAGCTCCGAGGCAACGGATTTCCCGATAATAACCAATCTGGTCACTTTGATACCGCCGCCGGTGGAACCGGCGCAAGCCCCAATCATCATCAGCACAACCAATAGGATTCGGCTGAATTCGGGCCAGAGGTCAAAATTCTCCGTACTATACCCAGTGGTCGTGATAATGGAACTGACTGTAAAAAACGCGTGATGAAACGCAGTAAAAACAGAGGGAAACATGGAAGCAATATTGATTGTAATTGCAATTGTACTGAACGCAATAATCAGCAGATACCCGCGCAGTTCCGTATTTTTCCTGACCAATCCCCACTTCTTGCGGAGCACAAAAAAATAAATGCTGAAGTTAATGCCAAACAGCATCATAAACACCGCGATGACACCCTGTAAATAGTAGCTGTCATAATACGCAATGCTGTTTGCCTTAATGGCCAGTCCGCCTGTACCCGCTGTGCCAAAGGCGTTGCACAAGCTGTCGAACAGCGGCATTCCTCCCAGAAGCAGCAAAATGACTTCCACAACTGTCAAGACAAAATAGATTCCATATAAAATTGCCGCCGACTGCCGGATCTTCGGTACCATTTTTGTAACAGCAGGCCCGGGGCTTTCCGCCCGGAGCAGATGGATGGTCTGCCCGCCGGACTGCGGCAAAATCGCCAACATAAATACCAGTACGCCCATACCGCCCAGCCAGTGGGTAAAGCTGCGCCAGAACAGCATACAGTGGCTCATAGCCTCCACATCTGTCAAAATACTGGAACCAGTGGTGGTAAATCCAGAAACAGTTTCAAATACTGCGTCCAGATAATTGGGGATTTCCCCGCTGAACCAGAATGGCAGCGCGCCCACCAGACTCAGCAGAATCCAACTCAGCGCCACGATGACAAAGCCCTCTCTGGCATAGACCGTGCGGCTGTCCGGACGGCTGAACCGGTTCAAGGCCGCGCCGGCGCCGAAGGCCAGCGCCGCCGTCAGAATAAACCAGCGCCAGCCTTCCTCACCATAGAACGGCGCCACTGCCGCCGGAAGCAGCAAAAAAGCCCCTTCCAGCATCAAAATCACGCCGACAAAATACAAGATCATTCTTCGGTTCATAACGCCCCTCCGCCAGCATGCCGGAGATCCAGAATATCGTTGAGATCCTTCAATCCCCGGCTGGTCGTGACCACAACAACGGTATCGCCGGGTTCAATGGTATCGCTGCCCCGGGGAATCAAAATCTGTCCCTTCCGGTTAATGGATGCCACCAGGAGATTTTTCCGAAGCTGCAGCTTCTCCAGCGGTATCCCGCACAGGCGGGCATTGTGAGAGACGCGGAATTCCAGCGCCTCCACGCGGCTGCCGACGATCTGATACAGTGTCTCCACGTTGGAGCCATAGGAATTCTGCATGGCCCGCACATAGCGGACGATCTGCTCTGCCGCAATATAGCGGGGATAAAACACGCTGCCCAGATCCAGCTTGCCGATGACATCCTGGAAAGTGGTGCGGTTAATTTTGGTAATGATCTTTGCCTTGGACCGGCTGGCAGCATAGAGTCCCATGAGGATATTCTCTTCGTCGATGCCGGTCAGGGCAGCAAAGGCATCCATATGGGCCAGCCCCTCTTCCAACAGCAGCTGCTGATTGGTGCCGTCGCCGTGGATAATGGTGGCCTGGGGCAGCTGATCCGACAGCTCTTCACAGCGGGTGCGGTCCGACTCCACAATGGTGACCGCCATCCCCCTGGACAGCAGCTGAGACGCCAGATAAAATCCAATCCGCCCGCCGCCCACCAGCATCACCTGCCGGATCGGGGACGATACAAATCCAATCTGCTGGAGGAACGCCGCGGAATCGGCGGCAGAGGCCACAAAGCTGATACGGTCTCCCTCCTTGAGCTGGAACCGGCCGTCCGGAATGTGCACCGCATCGCCCCGTTCCACGGCGCAGATCAGCACCTTTGCCCGGAACCGGCTCATGTCCTTCAGCTTCAGCCCCACCAGTGCCTTGGGAATTCGAATCTGCAGCAGCTCCACCCGCCCCTTGGAGAAGGTATCCACCTGGATAGCGGAGGGGAAGCGCAGCAGACGCGCAATCTCCGTAGCGGTGGCCAGTTCCGGATTCACCGCCAGGCTCAGGCCCAGCTCCTCTTTAATAAAGCCCAAATCCCGGCTGTACTCCGGGCTGCGCACCCGGGCGATGGTGTGCCGCGCACCGGCCTTTTTTGCAATGAGGCAGGCCAACAGGTTCAGTTCATCGGTGGACGTGACGGCAATCACCAGATCCGCGCTGTCCACCCCGGCCTCCAATTGGACCTCCAATGTCGCGCCATTGCCCTCTACTACCATGACGTCCAGCAGCTCGCTGGTCTGGCGCAGCGCCTCGGCGCGGCGGTCGATCACAGTGATATCGTGGTCCTCTCCTGACAGCTGTTCTGCCAGGGTTGCGCCCACTTTTCCATCGCCGACAATAACAATCTTCATAGTGATTCCCTCTTCAAAAACACGCTCTATTTCCCTGTGGAATTTCAGCTATCATCATAGCATTGCGTCCATGTTTTTTCAACAGGAATTGCAAAGAAATCCCGAACATCGGCAGAAAAATGTACAGCTGCCCAACACCCTTCACGCTGCTTGCAGTGCGGCGGCAGCCCCACCTGCAAACAGCAGCTCCGGGGGCACCGCGGCGCCGCCGCCATGCCCCCGGAGAACAGGTTTCTTTATTGCGTCAGCGCCCCCTCCAGGGCCGTGGACGCATCGGTCTGCTGGTACATCTGCCGGTACAGGTTCTGTCCGGACGGCACCGTATAGATCGCCAGCGGCACGGAACCGTCTTCCACCACCTGATAGCTGTAGTCCAGCACGCGAATGGTGTCCAGGAACCGCAGGTCGTTGCTGCTCTCCCCCAGAACTACGGACACCACACGGCTGCCGTCCCGCTGGCAGGAGGCCACAAAGCAATAGCCGGCAGCAGAGGTATAGCCGGTTTTAAGCCCGTCAATGCCTTCACAGGTATAGCCGCCGGTGAGAAATTCATTGGTGGAAGTGAAGGTCCGGCCATTGAAGGTCACGGAGGACTGACTGGTGTAGTCCAGAATTTCAGGGTAATCCTGAACGCAATGCCACGCAATCGTGGCCAGGGCGCGGGCAGAGACGCTGCTCTCTCCAATGCCGGAAGCATCCACAAAGACGGCGTCAATCCCCCAACCGGCACAGATGGCATTCATCCGCTCCACAAACGCCTCCTCCGATCCGGAGATCGCCTCAGCTACCGCCACAGCGGAGCCATTGGCAGACGCCACGACAATCAGTTCGATGAGCGTCTCCACCGGATAGGAATCCCCGGCGGAAAAGTTTTCATTGCCGGAATAGGTGGTGTCATTGGACAGGTCTGCGGCATAGCTGCTGATGGTCACCGGCGTATCCAGTGTGATCTCGCCGTTGGCCAACGCCTCAAAGACCACATACAGCGTCATGAGCTTGGTGGTGCTGGCCACAGCCCGCGGCGTGTCGCAGTTTTTGCTCAGCAGAACTTCGCCTGTGTCCACGTCGATTGCGATAGCCGCCTGTCCCGTAATGCCCGGCAGCGCCGCCAGCGCCGGCGTAGACAACAGCACCACGGCCAGCAGCAGGCTGATCAGCCGCAGCGGGATTTTTTTCTTCAACATATGCATGGAAAGCCCTCCAGATCCGGTGTGTTTTCATCATACCATGTCCGGGCGGCAGATGCAAGCGGATTCAGGGAGCCGCCCATTTACACGGTTCCATGCAGTTTCGGATCTGTTTTTGGCGATCCCCGCCCTTGTTTCCGCCGCCCCCATGGACTATACTATAAATAGAAACCGAAATACAACTGCTGTGCCCGTTCTGTCCGGACGCGGCAGGGTTTATGATGGGAGCGATTGATATGCGAACGGAAACTTTGAAGCTTTGGGAAGGCCGCAGCGATGTGACTTTGACCACATACCTGCTGGACAACTGCTTTGACGCAGACCCGGACCGCCGGCGGCCGGCACTTCTCATCTGCCCCGGCGGCGGATATGAGTACTGCTCTGACCGGGAGGCAGAACCAGTGGCCATGCGGTTTGCCGGCATGGGGTACCACACATGCGTTCTGCGCTATTCTGTAACGCGGACGGCGCCCGATGCGGCCATGGTCCGCTATCCCGGTCCCCTGCTGGATATCGCAAAAGCCATGCAGATCCTGCGCCAAAACGCATCGCAGTGGCGGATAGACTCGGACCGGATCGGCATTTGCGGCTTTTCTGCCGGCGCGCACCTGTGCGGCATGCTGGCCACCCACTGGCAGGACGCCGCCCTCCATGAAGCGCTGGGCGCGCCTTCCGCCCTGTTCCGGCCCAATGCGGCCATTCTGGTTTACGGTCTTTTGGACTATTCTGCTCAAACCGGCTATCTGCAACAGACGCAGCTGCCGGGAAGCGATCATGTGAGCATGGCCCTGCTGGGCACCCCCGTCCCAACGCCGGAAGAGCAGCAGCGCATCAGTCCCGCCTGCGCCGTAACGGATTCTTGTCCGCCTGTGCTGCTGATCCATGCCGCTGACGACTTTCTGGTGCCGGTGGAAAATGCGCTGCACATGGCTCTGGCCCTGACAAAAGCCGGCATTCCCTATGAACTGCATGTCTATGAAACCGGCAGCCATGGCTTCTCCATGGCCGACGCCACCACCTCCACCATGGACTACGAGCAGCACGATCTGGCCGCCGGGTGGACCGGCCAGGCCAAAACATGGCTGGCCCGGCATCTGCCTTTGACCGTACTCCATGGTGCGGGCAGCATCCCCACCCGCGGGAATCTGCCGCGCCTGTAAACACGCCTCGCCGTGGGCAACCGCGCAGGAATTGCTGCATTCCTGCGCGGACGGTACGCAGCCCTGCCGGTCAAATTTATCTGGACAAATTGGTATTGTGAGAACCTTCCAAAAACGCAGCGCAGTGTGCCGCAAATTCCGGCACTTTGTGCAAATCAGGACCTAATTCAAAAAAATTGCGACGTTGTTTCCTCTGACCATGGCTGATACACTATGCATAGCTTCAGCGGTCCGGTTTGAACGGTACGCCTGCAAAAATGGAGATATCCGCAGAAAATTCGGATATTGTATTGCCGCCTGCATGCATGGTATCCTGCAAATAGATCAGGCGGATCCAGCCGCCGGACCGCACAATTGTGAAAAGGAGGACGCAATTATGAAAAAGACGTTACTGACCATGCTTCTGGTACTGAGTCTGCTGCTGAGCCTGTTGGCTGGCTGCGGCAGCTCTTCCAACGCCGAAACCACGGAATCCGCGACCACTGAATCCGAGACCACCGAATCCCAGCAGGCGGAAGACTCCGCCGAACCCTCTGCGCAAACCTCCGCCAGCGAGGAGGCCGCTCCGGAGAGCAGCGCCGCCCAGACCGCCTCGTACACCATTCCCATCTCTGAGGAGCCCCTGACCTACTCCATCTGGATGACCTACGCTCCCTTTATTGGCGACATGATCGACACCATGCACGACCTGTCTGTCATCAGGGGCATTGAAGAGACCACCAACATCCACTTTGACATCACCGCCGTCAACGGCGCTGACGAAGGAAACAACTTCCAGCTCATGATCGCCGCCGGCGACTACACCGACATCATCACCTCCATGTCCAACTACGCCACCGGCCTGGAAGGCGCCGTGGAGGAGGGCATTATCATGGATCTGGCGGACATTCTGCCGGAATACTGCCCCATCTACTGGGAGGCGCTCTCCGCTGATACCAATACGCTGATGCGCGCTACCACTGACTCCGGTTATATTCCCACCATCTGCGTGCTGTCGCCGGAAATCGGCCAGGAGGCCATCGGCATTGTCTACCGGGACGACTGGGCTGAGGAATTCGGCATGGACACCCCCACGACCTTCGACGAGCTGTATGACTATCTGGAAACCGCCCATAACGAAAAAGGCGCCGTGCTGAACCTCTCCGGCACCTCCGGCATCTGGGGCGATCTGGCCGCCGGCCTGAACATCACCCTGTCCGAGGGCAGCGCCAGCAGCACCAGCAACAACGACGGCGGCTTCTATGTGGTGGACGGCGAGGTTCGCTACGGCAACGTGGGCGAGGAATTCCAATACTATCTGACCTATATGAACCGGCTCTATGAAGCAGGCATTCTGGATCAGGACTTCTACACCGATTCCACCAACGATCCCAGCGCCGTAGCCCGCCAGAACTTTGGCTCCGGCACCAATCCGCTGGTGGCCACCTCCGCCGCAAACACTGAGGACATTATGACCTATGTGGAGGACACCGAGAACTTCTCCATGGCAGTCCTGCCCTATGTCACTTTGGACGGGGAAACCGATGTCCACATCTTTGCCAGCGACGCCACGGATCTGATGAAGGACGATGACGTCTGGGCCTTTAACGCCGAGCTGGATCTGGAGTATATTGAGCCGCTGCTGCAGCTGGTGGAGTTCCTCTACTCCGACGACGGCTATCTGCTGACCAACTATGGCATTGAAGGTGAAGCTTACACCCTGGATGAAAACGGCAATCCGCAATGGACCGATCTGGTCATCAACAACCCCGACGGCCTGCCCTATCTCTTCTCCAGCTATCTCTATGCCACCAATGCCGCCTCCGGCTTCTTCCCCTATATCAATGACCTGTCCCGCAGCTTCTACAATTTCAACGACATGCAGTGGCAGATCTTCGAAGATCTGAAAACCCTGTCCGATGCCGCATACAACTATCCCAACTATGCGTCTATGAACACAGAGGAAAGCACCCAATTCGCAGCGATCGCCACGGACATCAACACCTATGCCACCACTGCCATTTTGCAGTTCATCACCGGCGCGGTGGACATTGAATCGGGCTATGCGGACTATGAGAACACCCTCTACTCCATGGGCCTGCAGGAAATGATCGACATCAAGCAAGCAGCCTATGACCGCGCCATGGAGCGCACCGCAGCCTACGAATAATTTACTGACCGCCTGCCGCCCCTGCTGCCGGAATCTCTGGCGGCAGGGGCGGCTCCATATCTGCACAAGCTCTCTCCCCCACGCCGGTTCAGCCGGCCCACTTTGGAAGCAGGAGGAACGTCCTATGAAGATCACACGCTGTAAGACCAACCACATCTCTGTGCCGCTGGGCTTTGCACTGGATACCGTCACCGTCTCCTGGGTCACGCAAAGCGACTGCTCCGCCGGCCAGGTTGCCGCACAGATCCGCGTGTCGGCAGACAGCCGGATGGAAGCCCTCGTCTATGACAGCGGCAAAGCCAATCTGAACAGTCTGGGGACCTGCCTGCCCCTGACTCTGACGCCCTTTACCCGATACTACTGGACCGTCCAGGTTTGGGGAGACGGCGGCGACACAGCAGTTTCTGCGGTCAACTGGTTCGAGACGGGCCGGATGGGTACGCCCTGGCAAGCCCAGTGGATTACGCCGCCCTGGGCAGACAAGTCTGTCCATCCCATTCTGAAAAAGCACTTCACGCTGCCAACCGGTATCCGCCGCGCCCGAATCTACGCCACCGGCACGGGGCTTTATGAGCTGTCCCTCAACGGCCAGCGGGTCGGCCAGGAATATTTCGCGCCCGGCTGTACCGCCTATGACGCCCGCATTCAGATTCAGACCTACGACGTCACGACGCTGCTGCAGCCCGGAGAAAACCGGCTTACAGCGCTGCTGGGCAACGGCTGGGCCAAGGGCCGGTTTGGGACCTTCCCTGCGGAAAACCGGCCTTATACAGATACCTTTGCGCTGCTGTGTGAGCTGCGGGTGGAGCTGGCGTCCGGCGAAACAGTGATTCTGGGCACCGATGAGAGCTGGCGCTGCCGCCCCTCTTCCATTCTGGCCAGCGGCATCTATGACGGCGAAATTGTGGATGTCTGTGCGCCCGCCGCCCCATGGGTACCGGTGATCGCCGCCAATTGTCCCGTGGCCGGTGTTCCCGTGGACCGCACGTCTCTTCCCGTGGTGGTAAAGGCCCAGCGGACACCGGCGGCGCTGCTGACCACACCGGCAGGGGAAACGGTGCTGGACATGGGGCAGAATCTCACTGGCTGGCTGCGGGTTCACCTCCATGAGCCGGCCGGAACCCGGATCCGTATCACCTACGGCGAAACGCTGCAGGACGGCAGCTTTTACCGCGATAACCTGCGCACCGCCAAGGCAGAGTATGTCTACACCACTGACGGCGCGGTGCGGACCGTGGAGCCCCATTTCACCTATTACGGCTTCCGCTCTATGCCAAGCTGGAGGGCTTCACCCAGCCGGTGCGCCTGGAGGACTTCACCTGCTGCGTGGTTTTCTCCGACCTGGATGAGACCGGATGCCTGCAAACCAGCGACGACAAGGTCAACCGCCTGTTTCAAAACACCCTGTGGAGCCAGCGCAGCAATTTCCTGGACATTCCCACTGACTGTCCCCAGCGGGACGAACGGATGGGTTGGACGGGAGATGCCCAGGTATTCTGCCGCACGGCCAGCTTCCACATGGACACCTACGCCTTTTACGCCAGCTGGCTGCAGGACCTTTGGGCCGAACAGCAGATGCAAAACGGCATGGTGGGCAGCGTCGTGCCCTCCTTCCTGCCGGAGAAAACGGATGTGGCCGGATTTGTCAACGGCGGCGGCGCCGTCTGGGGAGACTGCGCCGTGATTCTCCCCTGGACGCTGTACAGCCAGTACGGCGACCCGGCGATTTTACGCCGTCAGTACCCCAGCATGAAGGCGTGGGTAGACTGGCTGGTACGGCGGGACCAGGCCAACGGCTTTACCCATCTGCACATTCCCGGGTTTCAGTACGGTGACTGGCTTGCTCTGGACGGTCCGGTACAGGGCGGCACCGAAGGCGGCACAGAGGCGGCCTATATTGGCTCCGCCTATTACTGCCACGCGGCGGAGCTGGTTTCCAAAGCTGCCGCCGTGCTGGGGGAACACGCAGATGCGGACGCTTACGGCCGTCTGGCCGGGGAAATTCGCACCGCCATCCAGAATGAGTACTTCACTCCCAACGGCCGCACCGCCCTGAAAACGCAGACCAGCTATGTCCTGGCGCTGGCGCTGAACCTGACCGGCAGCCATCTGCGCCCACGGGTGGCCGCGCAGCTCTGTGCCCGTCTGGAGGCGGACCACCGCCACCTGCAAACCGGCTTTGCCGGCACGCCGTTTCTGTGCAGCGTCCTGTCGGAGAGCGGCCACAGCGGCATGGCCTATGACGTGTTTTTCCAGGAGGACTATCCCAGCTGGCTGTATGAGGTCAACATGGGGGCCACCACTGTCTGGGAACGCTGGGACTCCATTCTGCCGGACGGACACATTTCCGGCACCGGCATGAACAGCCTGAACCACTACGCCTACGGCTCCATTGCCGAATGGATGTACCGGCACATGGCCGGCATTCATCCCACGGCTCCCGGCTTCCGCCGGTTTGAGGTCCGTCCGGAGCTGGACCGCCGGCTGCTGTGTGTCAAGGCCGCCTACGACTCTCCCCTGGGCCGGATCGAAAGCGGTTGGCAGCGGCACGAAGACGGGACTGTCACTGTGTCTGTCACCATTCCTTTCGGCGCGCTGGCCACAGTATATCTGCCCGACGGCAGCTGCAAACCGGAGCTGTCCGCCGGAACCTATTGTTTCCGCTGCACGCCCCGGAACGGGCCGGGTTTCGGATACGACCTGTCCTTTTCCCTGACAGCCCTGCTGGCCGATCCGGCAGCCGCAGCAGTGCTGGAACCCTTAACCGCTTTTCTGAACGCCGTACCGGAGCCCATGCGGCCTGATCCGGCGCTGCCCCTGGAGCAGGCTTTGGCCGGGTTGTTCCCGCCCATGCGGGAACAACTGCTCTCCCAAGTGGACCTGGCGGCCATTGCGGCCAGGCTGGCCGCAATCCGCGTCCCCATTCGGGACAACGGCCTGCGTCTGACGGACTCCTGTCCCCAAACCCCATAAACGTTCAGCGCTGCTGCGAGTCATTCGCAGCAGCGCTGAAATCCTTTCCTGGGCACATACGCGCTCACATTCTGGAACCCATTTTGCTGACTCCCATAACGATACTGTCGATGCCCAGCAGAATTAAATAGAAACTGGCCAAATACCCGGCGGTCATCACCGTCAACACTGGCTGCAACAGCATCAGAATGCCCAGAATCAGGCCAAGAATATTGATAATCAGCGTAAAGTAGTACATTCCGCTGCCCGCCGTGCTGCGGATAACATGCAGGTGAGCCAGCCTGGAAATACAGTGGGCAATGAACCAGATGGGCAGCAGCAGCGACAGCGCCCATTTCCCTGCGCTGGGATAGACCAGCAGCATAATGCCGGCCATCACGCTGAGGATGCCCGAGATCAGCGACACCATGGGGCCAAAACCGGTGTACCGCTCTACGCGGACATACAGCAGGATATCTGCCACGCCCATCACAATGGCCACAATGCCGCAGATAATCACCACGCCGGTCAGCGCCAGTCCCGGATCCCGCAGGATCAGGATTCCCAGTATAATCAGCGCAATACCAAGGATCAGCTCCAGCCACCCATATCCGGAACGTCTTCTCATTTTGCGTCACCTCCCAGAATCTCAAATGAAAGATTGACCATCATAAGGACTCCTTTCCGCACGAGGGTTCCACATCCTGCGTCAATTGCGCATCGATGGCCTTCATGGCATACAGCAGCGCCTGGTTGGCCGCCTGCATTGCAAAGTCCAGGACATATTCCGCCAGCAGGTGCTGTTCCTCTGCCGCCATCTCATCGTCACTGTGCTGCGCAGTGGCCTGCATACAGTCTTTGGCGCGACGGATGCAGCCCTCAATTTCCTCGTAGGTCTGCGATAAAATGGACACAGATACCGCCTTGGAGAACTGCAGCTTGTTGCGCAGCGTCATTTCCTCTTCGGCGCATTCCCGTTCCAGCGCCGCAATCTCCTGTTTCAGCTGACTTTGCCGGGCAGATTCGCTGAAATGAATCCGGCTGTGCATTCTGCAAATTCGCTCGTCCAATTCGCACAGCTTTACAGACAGGATCTCATGTGCCATATCAGCACCTCCTCCTTTGCTTCTTATTGTAGCCGCAGGAGTGCAGCGGCGCAATGGCCATACTTTCCGCCCTGTATGGACAAAAAGGCCGGAGTGTCAAAAGTTCTGACACTCCGGCCCAGTATGCCGGCCGTATTCCTCGCTGACTTTGCTCTGCCCAGGCAGAACCCCCGCCTGCGCAGCCTTACCGCCTGCCGCCGCTGGGCAGTTCCCCTGTCATAATCCGGTAGACCATACGGACAATCTCATCCAGCTCTTCCGTGTCCCGGTCCGTCCAGTCCCGGAGAAGGCTCAAAACCGCCTGGCTGTGGTACCGCAGAAGCAGCCGGACCTCTGTCTGCGTACAGTCCCGGTACAGCGCCTCCCGTTCCATGGCCTGGGCGAACAGGCGGTAAATATACTCTGACATAAGCCGCTCCAGCTCGTCATGGTAATTGCTCTGTAATCCCTTTTTTATATAGGGCGCAACATTGATGGCCATCAGGAAAAAATACCGCAGCCGCTGTTCCGGCTCCTCCTGTTCCTGGACGTCCTCGAGCATTTTTTGGATTGCCCGCTCCATGACCCAGCGGAGCAGGCCGGGGATATCCTCGAAATGATAATAAAAGGTCTGTCTGGTTATCTGGCACTCCTCCACGATATCTTTGACGGTCAGCTTTTTCTTGTGCTTGTCCATCAGCAGTGTTTTGGCCGCCTCAGCAATGCGTTCCTTCATATCCACCGGCATGGGATTCACCTCTTTGCAGCAATTTCTCATATTGTAACACAAAAACCTTCGCAGCACAAACCTTCTCTTCCAAGAGCTTGCTCCGTCTGATCTCTGAACGCTGCGCCGTACAGGACCCCGCCATGTCCGGCGGTTTCGCCGGACATGGCGGGGTGTCGTCGTTTCAATATATCAGATTGCTTCAGGTCCCCGATACAACCGGCAAGCTGGTCGGGACAAAAGATCTGCCCGCAGCCGAAATCAATCCGGTCTTACTCTTCCGCGCCGCCGGCAGACTCCTGCGCCGGAATCGGCAGACGTACCGTGAACCGTGTGCCTTCCCGGTCGTTGCTCACCAGATCGATGGTGCCGCCCATGGCGTCCACCACATGCTTGACAATGGACAGGCCCAAGCCGGTACCGCCCACAGTCTTGCTGCGGCCCCGGTCCACCCGGTAGAACCGCTCAAAGACGCGCCCCTGATGCTCTGGAGGAATGGGCTCGCCGTCATTGCGGACCGACAGCACCGCGGTGCCGCCCTCCCGCTCCAGGGTGACCTCCACCGCTCCGCCGGGACGGTTGTATTTGACCGCGTTCATCAGCAGATTGCTGGTCAGCTCATGGAGGCTGCGAGCACTGGCGTACATGGGCACAGCATCGATTTTCTGATAGAATTGCAGCTGATTCTGGCTGGCCATCGGCCGCACCTCTCCGCAGCACTCCCGCACCACGTCGCCGAAGTCCAGATTGCTCTTGTCGCCGGGAATATCGCCGCTCTCCAGGCGGTTGATCATAATGATGTCGCCGATGAGGGTGCACATCCGTTCCGTCTCCTGACCCATACGGGCCAGCAGCTCCTGCCTCTGCTCTTCGGGGATGGGCAGATCGGAGCACAGCAGCTCGGCGCTGCCCTTAATAGAAGTGATGGGGGTTTTCAGCTCGTGGCTGGCATTGGTAAAAAAGTCCCGCCGCATTTTCACCGCATTGCGAACTTCCGTCACATCCGTCAGGATCAGGATCATGCCCCCGTCGATGTCTCCATAGCTCTCGCCTACAACAATGCACTGCACTTCAATAATTTTGCCGTCCATCTCCAGATCCAGCCGCTGATTCCGCCCACTGTCCTGGACATTGCGTACCGTCTCCAGCAGGCGGGTATTCCGGGTCACATACAGCAGCTCCCTGCCGGCGGCGGACTTGTCACACCCCAGACGTGCGCAGGCGCTGGCATTGATAATCAGGACCTTGCCTTTGCGGTCCAGCAGCAAAAAGCCCTCCAACATATGGTCCAGCAAATAGTCGATCTTGTCCTTTTCCGCCTGAATCTGCCCGATGTGGCGGCTGACATCGCCGGCCAGGGCATTGATTTTTTCCGCCATATCTCGCAGCTCCTCGTAGGGATAGGAGGCGGCATCCAGTGTGGCCGTGCCGTCCTTCACGCCCCGCAAACTCTCGTTCATCGCAATGATAGGGCCGGTGATGCTGTCCGTGAACCGGCGGGTAAAGTACAGCGCAAACAGCAGCGCCACCAGTGCCGCGCCGAGAATCGCCGGCGCAAAGGAAACCAGGTCCGCCATCACCCCGCTGTATTCGTCGGACAGCCGGATGTAATACGCATCCTGGGTCTTCTGCACGGCGTAGATCAGCTTTTTGCCCAGGGTTTCGCTGTTTCGCACCAGCACCGTGGCCGATGCCCCGGCAGCCTGCCGAATCTCCTCCCGGTCGGCGTGATTTTCCATGGTGGTGTAGTCCACCTCTGAGTCGCCGGTGACCGTACCGTCCCCGGCAATAATCGTGACGCGAATGCCGTTGGCGGCCTCGCTGAATTGACTCGCCTGCGCGTCGTGGTCGCCGTCCGGGTCAAACTCGCTGGCCATGACGCCCACCACCTGGAGCATGTCGTCCTCTTTTTCCTCCGTCAGCTTCAAGTCAAAAATCAGCGCGGCAATGACGCCGCACAGCAGCAGCGCCCCCACCAGAATCAGGCTGAAGCCGCGCAGAATGGAAGCCCTCACGACGTCTCACCTCCCGCAAAGCGGTAGCCCACGCCGCGAACCGTCTGAATGTACCGGCTATTTTCTGCTGGATCGCCCAGCTTATGCCGCAGCGTGCCGATGTGCATATCCAGCGTCCGGGTCTCGCCGCAGTAGTCAATGCCCCAGACCTGCCGCAGCAGCTCGCTGCGGGTCACCACATGGTCCGGATGCTGCATCAGCACTTTCAGCAGTTCATATTCCTTCAGCGTCAGCTCCAGTCGGTTCCCGTTCAGCGTCACCTGATGCCGGCTGTCATCCAGGCGCAGGCCGCCGGCCTCATAGACCGCCGGGGCCGGCTCCTCATCCGCGGGACGCAGACGGCGCAGCTGTGCCCGTACCCGGGCGCACAGCTCCAAAACGCTGAAGGGTTTTGTCATATAGTCGTCTGCGCCGGAATCCAGGCCCACAATTTTGTCGGCCTCGGTGTCCTTGGCCGTCAGCATAATCACCGGCACATCCCGCAGCTTTTTGTCCTCCCGCATGCGGCGCACAGCCTCCAGTCCGTCCATGCCCTCCATCATAATATCCATGATGACCACGTCCGGCGGATCGGCGGCCATTTCCCGCAGCGCTTCAGCCGCGCTGGAAAAGCCCCGGGCCTGATAGCCGTTGCCCTGGAGCGCCACTTCCACCAGCCGGCGGATGCTGTCGTCGTCCTCCACAATTATGATCCGTTCCTTCATGCGCGTATACCTCGTCACACAATTCGTTCATTTTTATAGATGCCCGTCATATAAAACTCCACCCATTCGCAGATGTTGACCGCATGGTCCCCCACCCGCTCCAGGTATTTGACAATCATCAGGTAGTCGATCAACTCGTCCATATCCGGCTGCTCTCCGCCCAGCTCGCTGGCCAGGTAGTCCCGGATCTGCAAAAAGTGGGCGTCTACCACGTCATCCCGTTCCCGGGTCTGCTGCGCCAGAATCAGATCCTCATCCACATAGGAGCGAATCGCCGCTGCCACCATATCCCGGGCATCCGCCGCCATCCGCAGGACCATGCCCATCAGTGTTTCTCCCGCCGGTGCAGGCCGGTGCAGGCTGATCTCAGCAATATCCGCCGCCGCGTCGCCGATGCGCTCAATGTCGGTGATCATTTTGATGGCCGTACTGATCTTCCGCAGGTCTCCGGCCACAGGCTGCTGCTTCAGCAGCAGCCGCAGGCACCGCTGCTCAATGTCCTTCTCCATGGCGTTGATGTGTTCATCGCCGTCCATAACTTGGCGCGCCAGCGTCTTATCATTCTGCCGCAGGGCGTCCATGGCCAGGGCAATGGCGTCGGTAGCCTGGTCGCCCATGCGGATCAGCTCACTGGAAAGTGCCTGCAGTTCCATATCATATTGTTGTCTTACATTCATACTGTCAGTTCCGCCTCCTCACGATTCCATCATACCAATTCCATCTCTGGAAATCAACCAAATCTGCCGGTGATGTAGTCCTCTGTCCGCTTATCTGCCGGACGGGAAAAAATCTGATCCGTATCGCCGAATTCCACCAGCTCCCCCACCAGGAAGAACGCCGTCTTGTCGGAGATCCGCACCGCCTGCTGCATATTGTGGGTCACAATGACCACCGTATAGTGCTCCTTCAGGTCGCTCATCAGGTCCTCAATCCGCATGGTACTGGCAGGATCCAGGGCAGAGGTGGGTTCATCCATCAGCAGGACCTCCGGCTCCACAGACAGCGCCCGGGCAATGCACAAACGCTGCTGCTGACCGCCGGACAGCCCCAGGGCGCTCTTTTTCAGCCGGTCCTTCACCTCGTCCCACAGCGCCGCGCCCCGCAGGGACCGCTCCACCAGCTCGTCGAGCTGGGACTTTTTGTGGTTGCCGTGAAGGCGGGGCCCATAGGCAATATTGTCATAGATGGACATGGGGAACGGGTTGGGCTTCTGGAATACCATGCCCACCCGCTTGCGCAGCTGGGTCACGTCCACGTCCTTGCCGTAGATGTCCATCTCATGGAAGCGCACGTCGCCGGTGATTTTCACACCGGGCACCAGATCGTTCATCCGGTTCAGGGTCTTTAAAAACGTACTTTTGCCGCAGCCTGACGGTCCAATAAAGGCCGTAATTTCCCGCTCGGGAATTTCCATATCAATGCCCTTCAGGGCCTGGAAACTGCCGTAGTACAGTTCCAGATTTTTTGCAGTGATGATAGATTCCATAAGCACACTCACCTGTTCTTCAGCTTTTTCTTTGCGAGCTTGGCGCAGAAGTTAACCGCCAAGACAAGGATCATCAAAATCGCCGCAATGGCGAATCCCACGTCAAATTTTCCGTATTCAGACACATACATGTACAGCGCCACGCTGAGGGTGCCGCCGCTGGTCTGCAGCGCCTCCAGATAATTGGTCACCAGCACATACCCGGAGCCGGCGGTAAACAACAGTGCGGCGCTCTCTCCGACGATGCGGCCAATGGCCAAAATCGCGCCGCCTACAATCCCATCCAGGCTGGACGGCAGGATGATGGTGCGGATCATGTACCACTTGGTAGCCCCCAGACCCATGGCGCCTTGCCGGTAGTCGTCGGGCACCGTCCGCAGCGCCTCCTGGGTAGTCCGCACGATGTTAGGCAGATTCATCACCACCAGTGTCAGGGAGCCGGCCAGAATGCTGCTGCCGAGGCCAAGCTTCTGGACAAACAGCATCATGCCCACCAGTCCATAGATAATGGAGGGGATGCCCGCCAGGGTTTCCGTAGCAAATTCAATGATCTTCACCAGCCGCTTGTTGGTGGCGTATTCATTGAGATAGACCGCAGCGCCAATTCCCAAAGGCAGCACAATCACCAGGGTTGTCAGAATCGTATACAGGGTGAAAATAATATTGGGCAGAATGCCAATGGTGCCCTTCAGCGCGCTGCGCTGGGTGCTCAGCAGTTCCCAGGTGATGTTTGGCAGGCCGCGGTAGAAGATGTATCCGATCAATCCCACCAGGAGCAGCACCGTTACCGCTGCGCACAGGTAGATCAGGCCCCGCAGTACGCCGCTGTACAGTTTTCGTTTGAAGCTCACTCCCGATCCCCCCGTTTCAGCACCAGATTCAAAATCAGATTGATAATCATAATAAAGACGAACAGCACCAACGCAATGGAGAACAGCGCCTGCCGCTGCAATCCTGTGGCGTAGGACATCTCCTTGGCAATGGCCGTAGTCAGGAAGGTCACCGACCGGAACAGCCCCGGCATATTGGGCACATTGCCAGCCACCATAATGACTGCCATGGCCTCGCCGATGGCCCGGCCCACGCCCAGGACCACACCGGCGGCGATGCCGCTCCTGGCGGCCGGAATGGACACCTTGAAGATCGTCTCAATTTTTGTGGCTCCCAGGGCCAGGCTGGCTTCTTCATATTCTTTCGGCACAGCGCTCAGCGCCGTCTCACTGACAGAGATGATGTTGGGCAGCACCATAATGGCCAGCACCACAATGGCCGCCAACAGGCAGGTGCCGTTTTTCAGATCAAACGTCTCCATGATGGCCGGCACCAGCACAATCATGCCAATGAGGCCATATACCACTGACGGAATGCCCGCCAGCAGTTCTACCACCGTCCGCAGGGCCGCTGACAGCTTTGGCCCCGCCAGTTTCGACAGAAACACTGCCATCAGCAGGCCCACCGGCACGCCGATGAGCACCGCGCCGAATGTGCCGCAGATGGAGGTCAGCAGGAACGGCAAAATACCGAACTGCGGCTCAGAAGCCGTGCTTTTCCACACCGTTCCAAACAGGAATTCCGTCAGGCCAATCTCCCGGATGGCAGGCAGGCCGCTGACAATCATATAGACTGTGATGACGAGCACCGCGGCAATGGCCACCATGCCGCAGAGAAAAAAGGTTCCATTCATGGTTTTTTCCAGGATGGCTTTTCTTTTCATACAAATGTCTCCTTGTCCCACGACCGGCCCCGCCGGAACCGGTCCATACGCCCGGAGCCGCCGCAGAGTTCTTTGGACTCTGCGGCGGTTTGGGTGTTTGCTTGACTCTACTGGGCCTGCACGGCGCCGGCGTTGGCAATGATGCCGGCAGCGTCGCTGCTCAGGGCGAAGTCGATAAACGCCTGCACCAACTCATTGCTCTCGCCGGACTTGGTAACCAGAACAAAGGGACGCTGAATG
>CBCPMX010000017.1:0-8477 GCA_965120355.1 uncultured Oscillospiraceae bacterium | reverse complement strand
CTTGGAGATGCGGGTCTGCTTCAGAATCTCGTCAAACTTCTCCCGGTCCTCCGCGGCGTCCACACCTTCGGCGGAGGTGCCCAGAATGGGCACACCCATATCCGTCAGGGCCTGGGTCAGCTTAATGGCCGTCTGGCCGCCGAATTGGACCACAGCGCCCCAGGGCTTTTCGATGCGCACCACGTTTTCCACGTCTTCCGGCGTCAGCGGCTCAAAATACAGCCGGTCTGCCACGTCAAAGTCCGTCGAGACCGTTTCCGGGTTGTTGTTGATGATAACGGTTTCGCAGCCCAATTTTTTCAGCGCCCAGACAGAGTGGACGGAGCAATAGTCAAACTCAATCCCCTGGCCAATCCGAATCGGCCCAGAACCCAAGACCAGCACCTTACGCTTGCCGCTGTTGTCGGGAATGGCCTCGTTTTCCTGGTCATAGGTGGCGTAGTAGTAGGGCGTAGCGGCGTCGAACTCAGCAGCGCAGGTATCCACCATTTTGAACACGGCGGTAATGCCATGCGCTTCCCGCAGAGTCTGGATCTCACGCTTGCTCCGCCCCGTGAACTGCGCAATCAGATCGTCGGGGAACGCCATATCCTTGGCCTCCGCCAGCAGCTCCAGCGTCAGCGGTTCGGTCTCCAGGCGGCGTTCCATGTCCACAATCGCCTGAATACGGTCCAGAAACCACAGGTCAATTTTGGTGATGGCATGGATTTCTTCCAGGCGCACACCGCGGCGGATGGCCTCCGCTACCACATACAGCCGCTGGTCATCCACCAAGTGCAGCCGCTGGCGCACTTCTTCGTCGGAAAGCGCCGACACCGGGCCAAACCGAAGGGAATTGACATTCTGCTCCAAAGACCGGACCGCCTTCATCAGGGCAGATTCGAAACTGTTGCCGATGGCCATGACTTCGCCGGTGGCCTTCATCTGCGTGCCCAGGGTCCGGTCTGCGCTGACGAATTTGTCAAAGGGCCAGCGGGGAATTTTCACCACGCAGTAGTCCAGCGCGGGCTCAAAGCAGGCACAGGTTTTACCGGTGACGGCATTGGGGATTTCATCCAGCGTATACCCCAGCGCAATTTTTGCCGCCACTTTTGCAATGGGGTAACCAGTGGCTTTGGAGGCCAGAGCTGAGGATCGGGACACCCGGGGGTTGACTTCAATGACAGCGTATTGCATGCTGTCCGGGTGCAGCGCGAACTGCACGTTACAGCCGCCTTCAATCTCCAGGGCAGAGATGATCTCCAGAGCCGCCGTCCGCAGCATTTGATATTCCTTGTCCGCCAGCGTCTGGGACGGAGCCACGACGATGGAGTCGCCGGTATGGACGCCCACCGGGTCCAAATTTTCCATATTGCAGACCGTGATCACATTGCCGGCACTGTCGCGGATGACCTCGTATTCAATCTCTTTCCAGCCGGAGATACATTTTTCCACCAGCACTTCGTGAACGCGGCTCTCCCGCAGGCCGCCCGCGCAGATGGTGCGCAATTCATCCATGGTGTAGGCAATGCCGCCGCCAGTACCGCCCAGCGTATAGGCCGGACGGATAATCACCGGCAGCCCCACCCGCTGGGTAAACTCCTCGGCAGCCGCCACATCGTTGACCACCACCGACTCGATACAGGGCTGGCCAATGGCCTCCATGGTATCCTTAAAGCCCTGACGGTCCTCCGCCTTTCGAATGGACTCGGCGGAAGTGCCCAGCAGCGCAACACCCAAACGGTCCAGGGTTCCCTCCTCTGCCAGGGCCATAGCCAGATTCAGGCCCGTCTGGCCGCCCAGCGTAGGCAAAACGGCGTCGGGCCGCTCCATCTCCAGGATCTGGGTCAGAGACGCGGTGTTCAGAGGCTCAATATAGACATGATCCGCAATGTCCGTATCGGTCATGATCGTGGCCGGATTGGAATTGACCAGCACCACCTCGCATCCCTCTTCCCGAAGCGCGCGGCAGGCCTGGGTACCGGCGTAGTCAAACTCCGCCGCCTGGCCGATGACAATGGGGCCGGAACCGATGACCAGGACTTTTTGAATTTCCTGCTTTTTAGGCATGGCGCACACCTCCCATTTGTTCTACAAACTGATCGAACAGATACCCGGTGTCGCAAGGGCCAGGGGCGGCCTCCGGGTGAAACTGTACCGTGAAAATGCGGCCGTTCCGATACCGCAGGCCCTCCACCGTGCCGTCATTGACGTTGTAGTGGCTGATCTCCGCCACAGCCGGATCCACAGACTCTGCCTTGACCACATAGCCATGATTCTGAGAGGTAATGTAGACGCGGCCCGCCGCCACATCCCGGACGGGATGGTTGCCGCCTCGATGGCCGTATTTCAGCTTCTCCGTAGTGGCGCCCGCCGCCAGCGCCATCAGCTGATGCCCCAGACACACCGCAAACACTGGAATTTCCGCGTCAAAGAGCTTTTTCAGCTCACTGATGATCGCCGTGCAGTCTGCCGGATCGCCGGGGCCATTGGAGAGCATCACGCCGTCAAAGCCGCCGCCCAGCACTGTCTCCATGGCCGTATGGGCCGGGAATACCGTCACATCGCAGCCGCGCCGGTGCAAAGACCGAATCATATTCTCCTTGACGCCAAAGTCCAGCAGCGCCACCCGGGGACCGTTGTTCTCATACCGCTGCACCGCCGGCCGGGTGGTCTTTTCCACTGTCCCTTCCACGCGGTATGCGCGAATCATGGGCAGCAGAGCCGCCACATCCGGCGCTTCCGCTGTGGTAATAAGGCCGTTCATAGTGCCCTGATCCCGCAAAATACGGGTAATTGCCCGGGTGTCTACGCCACAGATACCCGTGATATCATGGGCCTTCAGATAATCGTCCAGCTCCCCCTCACACCGGAAATTGCTGCCTCTGGCAGCCAGACGGCGGACAATCATTGCCTCTGGCCACGGTTGTCTGGACTCCTCATCCTCGCTGTTGACGCCATAGTTTCCAATCAAAGGATACGTCATGACCACACCCTGACCCGCATAAGACGGATCGGTCAGGATTTCCTGGTACCCCACCATGGAGGTATTAAAAACCATTTCACAGACGCTGTCCCGGACGCTTCCCATGCTTTTGCCCGAAAAAACAGCGCCGTTGGCTAAAATCAACGTCGCTTTCATGTGTTCGCCCCTTTCTCGCAGTATCATCCTCCAGCTGCGGAGGACAATTCTATCCATTTCAGACGCGCCCTTACTCCCTTGCAAGACCCGCTCAGGTTATATTTCAATGCATTTTAGCGCAAAATACGAAAAAATACAAGCCCCATAGTGGCTAAATTTTCACATGTGAAATAAACAATTCTGGGGAATATCTATAGTAAGCACAAAATACAGGGTGAAGAACGAGAAGTGACGCGGAACTGTCCTGAAAAAGACTTGTTTCAGGAAGTGTATTTCCATATCCCTCGGATTCCTGTGCCGCTTCCCGCTCAGATCTCTGCTGATACACATTACACGATCAATTCAGGTGATTCTATGGTCATATCGTATATCCGCACATTTATCTTATATCTGGTTCTGGTAGTCTCTATCCGCCTCATGGGCAAACGGCAAATCGGCGAGCTGGAGCCCATGGAACTGGTGGTGGCACTGCTGATTGCCGACCTGGCGTCGGTGCCCATGCAGGACATTGGCATTCCGCTGGTCAGCGGCGTGGTGCCGATCTTGACGCTGCTGTCGCTGGAACTGCTGTGCTCCTGTCTGTCTATGCGCTCTATCCGGTTTCGGGCGCTAATCTGCGGCAAACCACTGATTTTGATGCACAACGGGACAATTTTGCAGAAAAACCTGCGCCAAAGCCGCATCACAGTGGACGAGCTGACAGAATGTCTGCGCCAACAGGGCGTTTTGGATTTCACCGCCGTGCAGTATGCCATTCTGGAAACCAATGGCCAGCTCAGCGTCCTCCCCTACCCCAAATATAAACCAGCGCCGGCCAAAGCCGCCGGCATTCCCGTGCAATCTATGGAGCTGCCTGTGACGCTCATCAGCGACGGACGGCTGCTGTCTGACAATTTGGCGCTTATTGACCGGGATATGGTCTGGCTGAGAGATGTTCTGCAGGACTATGGTCTGACAATCCGGCAGATCTTTTTACTGACTGCCGACAAAACCGGCAAGCTGTATCTTGCAAAAAAGGAGGCGCACATATGAAACGGATGTGGATCGCGGTAGCAATGCTGGCCGTCATCACCGCCTTCAGCATCTGGTGGGTCTGGGAAGCGCATCACTTTACGGAACAGGTCGCTGCCACAGTGGCCCAGGCGCAAACCAGCGCCGAACAGGAAAATCTGGACGGTGCCCTGCAGCAGATCCGCAAGGCAAGCCGCCAATGGTCGTCCAAGCGGAACCTGTACGGCGCTATGATGCGCCATCAGGAGGCCGATGACATTACCGTCGATCTGGCTGCGGCCGAGGCCAACGCACAGCATGGCCAACGGGAGGAATTTCTGGTGCTCTGCGCCCAACTTCTTGCCAATCTGCGCCACATTGCAGACATGGAAACCCCAAAGCTGTACAACATCCTGTAACGGCAGCCGCAGAACAGGCGTGCTTTCCCAAAGAGGAAAGCACGCCTGTTTTACCGTTCTTCCAGAATCTTATTCAGTTCCGCCATGAAGCTGTTAATATCCTTAAACTGACGGTAAACGGAGGCAAATCGTACATAGCTGACCTCGTCCAGCGGTTTCAAATGTTCCATGACCAATTCGCCGATGCGCTCCGTGCTGACCTCCCGGTCCAGGGAGTTCTGCACTGTCTGCTCAATTTCCGTGGCAATCTCCTCCAGCTTGGACAGCGGCACAGGGCGCTTCTCTGCCGCACGGACCATGCCCCGCAGAATCTTATCCCGGTCAAATGCCTGACGGCTGCCGTCGCGCTTCACCACCACAATGGGCAGACTCTCCACATTCTCATAGGTGGTAAATCGCTTGCCGCAGGACAGGCATTCCCGCCGCCGGCGAATACTCAGGCCGTCGTCAGAATGCCGCGAATCCACAACCTTACTCTCCGTGTAGCCACAATACGGACATTTCATGTGACAATTCCTCTCTTTTCTGAAATCCGCAGGCGATGCGGGATCTGAATCCACCTTGTTTGGATTATTATAGCAGATCATCGTGAAAATGTCCACAATCTTTTTTCCGGCAAAACTCCGCGGCTGCAGCACCATCACCACGCCTGCTTCCAGGCAGGGATCCACATACAGTGCGCCGATACGCAAAGTGCCGCAGGGGCCAAGCTGCCGCTTGCATATCCCCATACAATTCGCTATAATATTCCCGAAAGGACGTGATGCTGCATGAAATATCCCCGCCTGTTTTCCCCCATCACCATCCACGGCATGACCCTGCGCAACCGGCTGGTCATGCCGGCCATGCACCACTTATATACGGAAAACGGATACTGTACAGAACGGTTTTGCAGGTATTACTGGCGGCGCGCAGAGGGCGGCCTGGGAATGGTCATTGTCGGTTCCTGCCGTTTTGACGACTACGGCGCTAAAAACAATTCCATGTCTCTGCGCACTGATGATACCATTCCTGGCTGGCAGGACTTTACTCGGGGTATGCATGAACGCGGCTGCAAAGTGGCTGTGCAGCTTTATCACGCAGGCCGCTACATGCCTAAAAAGGACGTCCCCTGCGGCGGCGACGCCCTGTCCCCCTCCGCCACTTACTGCAGCTATACCCGGGAGACCGCGCCGGAAATGACCCGCGACCAAATCCGCCAGGTCCTGTCCGACTATGCCGCCGGCGCTGTCCGGGCAAAAGCCGCCGGTTTTGACGCAGTGGAGATCTCTGGCTCCTCCGGATACTTGCTTTGCCAATTCCTGTCGCCGCTGTGCAATCTGCGGACCGATGAATATGGCGGCAGTTTTGAAAACCGCTGCCGGTTCCCCTTGGAGGTCATTGCCGCCGTGCGTCAGGCAGTGGGCCCGGACTATCCGGTTTTCTACCGCCTCGGGGCTGATGACTTTGTCCCAGGCAGCAATACTGTCAAGGACATGATGCAGTTCGCACCTCTGGCCGAAGCTGCCGGTGTAGACTGCTTCAACGTTACCGGCGGCTGGCATGAAACAAAGATCCCGCAGTTGCCGGCAGATGTGCCATTGGGTGGGCTGGACTATCTTGGTAAAGCGATCCGTTCTGTGGTATCGGTTCCGGTCATGGTCTGCAACCGCATGGGCGAGCCCCATGTGGCCGAACAGGCGCTTGCGCTGGGCCGCGCAGATCTGGTGGGGATGGGCCGGCCCATGCTGGCCGACCCAGACTTTGCCCGAAAGGCAATGGAGGACCGTGATGCGCAGATTCGTCCCTGCGTGGCCTGTAATCAGGGTTGTTTAGCAAATACTTTTTTTGACAGGCCCATCAAGTGCCTGGTCAACGGCCTATGCGGCCGGGAATATGAGATCCCTGAGAAGAAAACTGTACTGCCCAAACGCATTTTGGTAGTCGGCGGCGGTCCCGCAGGTTGTGAAACGGCCATTCAGGCCGCCCAGCGGGGACATTTTGTAACACTGTGGGAGCAAACCGGCAAGTTGGGGGGACAGCTCAATCTGGCGGCGGTGCTTCCCTCCCGCTACGAATTTAAGCGGCTGATCGCCTATTATGAGACCATGCTGCAGGCTCTGGGCGTTCAAGTAGAATTAGGTAAAACCGGAACGTATGACGCCATTCGCGCCGACCGCTTTGACCATGTGGTTTTGGCCACCGGCGGCATCGAACACACCACTTCCTTACCGCTCCAAGACGGCTGTGTACCGGTGGTGACTGCCAAAGAAGTTCTGCGCGGCGATGTGATTCCCGGCAAGCAGGTTGTGGTGATCGGCGGCAGCTATATTGGCTGTGAAACCGCCCAGTATTTAGCGCGCCAAGGGAGCTTACATCCGGATCAGCTATATTATATGTCCGTGTTCAAGATGCTGCCGCAAGAGGAGCTGAACACTATGCTCAACACCTCTGACCGGACTGTCACCGTAGTAGAGCAGCGGGGCAAAGTCGGCTATGGATATGAATCCGGCACCGCATGGCCAATTCTTCAGGATTTGGACCGGCTGGGTGTCAAACGTTACAAGTCCGCCAAAGTGACGCAGATCGACGCGGAAGGCGTCACTGCCACTGTCACTGATAAAGACGGAACGGAATCGGAACTGCGTCTCCCCTGTGATACTGTCGTGGTGGCTTCCGGCGTCAGTCCCAGCTATACGCTTTACGAACGTCTGAAAACTGCCGGTGCGTCAGTCTACCAGGTGGGGAACTGCCGGGAACTGGGTAAGGCCATTGACGCCATCTACGCCGCAGCGGAACTGGGCGCAACCATCTAACTCCGGGAGAATTGAAAGAAGTACCGAATCCCACGGCGCTTCCGGAAGCCCGCCCGCGCTCACTGGATCCTCCCCAATCACAGCTGGCCAACAGTCAAGCAGGAACTCCTCTCTATGCACAAATGCGCAGGGAGGAGTTCCTGCTTTTGAGCCGCCATGTCTTCCGGCGGCAAGCTCAAGGAGCGATATGGCCGGATGGAATATTGGGATCCGGGTGCTTTTGTTCTGAAAAAGACACCGCCGCCTGACAAACCGGTATCTGTACCGCTTGTATACCAGCATGGCCAAAATCGGACCGGTGCTCTTTTCAGAGCCTTATGCCGCCGGTTTCGAAGCAATGTAAAACCTCAGTGTCATCGCCAAAGGAGGGCCCTCTGACTACCCGCCGCAACCAGTTCGATCTGCACGCCCACGCAGAAGCGCCCCGCAGCTGCACGGCGCTGAAGCAGGCTCTAAAAAACGGCGCGGCTCCACTCTTTGGGAACCGCGCCGCAATATGTTCTTGATTGTTTGATGTAAGCGCAAAGCCCTTTAGCTGGCCATGGCCTCCATGATCTTCTTAGACCACTCCAGCGCGCCCTTGAGCTGCTCCTCGGTGACCTTCCCCTTCTTGAACAGACCTGAGGCCACAGGGCACTCATAGACATTCTCATGAACCTTGATACCCAGACCCTCGACGATTTTTTTGTACTCTGCAATCATGCCTTTGGTATCATTGCCGACAATGGAAAAAGCCACGGACTTGCACTTGGCCAAAGTCAGGGTATTCAGGAACTTGGTCACCTTGGTGTCCGGATTGTTTGCTTCGACACTGATGAACACCACGCGCTCGTTCTCCGGCTGATAAGCGGGCGGAATCTGATCCACCTTGACGGAGTTTTCTTTGGCGATCACTGCGGCAATCTGATAGGAGTTGCCGGCTTTGGAAGAATAGTAAGACTGTACCTTCATGATATACCTCTTTTACAAAAAAAATCAGATGCTGTCCGATCCCAGCAGAACTTTTGTTATTATAACACCAGAATGTGAAGAAATTATTACGAAACACTGTTCATAAGAAAAAATGTCGCAAATTGCAATAACAAGTTGAACACTTCCGGGTAGATGGGACGGCAGTCAGGCAGCAAAGACTGAGTCAAGGAACGCATCAAA
>CBCPMX010000016.1:0-4201 GCA_965120355.1 uncultured Oscillospiraceae bacterium | reverse complement strand
GACTTGCCCGTTGCCTTTGTTGCCGTGGAGGCGGTTTGCGATCCGGCTTTTCTGGCGGCGGCATATTCCTTCCTGATGCGCTGCTTCTGATAGTGCCGGTTCATGGCGGCACCGGAAGTTCTCATCTCCGGGTTTTCCGCGACCGTCCTCTCAAAATGGAGCTTCCGATCAGCGGCTGCCGCCCGCTGTTCCAGCTTGGACACCTGCTCAAAGGGCTTGCTCGCACTGCGCTCCCTGTGATGCCGATACTGGCGGACAACCGATTCAGCAGCAATCTCCGTATGGTGTGCAGCTTCCACACCTGAATTTTCCTGCTCAACCTCATGGATTTTTCCATGAATGCCGGACGCAAGGGTATCACCGGCTTTGCGGGCGGCCTTATCTGCCCCAAACTTCAATTTGCTCTGCCCCTTGGGGACTTTCAGCGCATCCTCAAAGTGGAGACGGGTTTTGCCTTTCCCGCTTTTCTCATCAAAGACGCGCTGCTTTTTCAGCGCTTTTTTGGTAGGAAGCTTCTCACGGGCAGCGTCCAGACGCTCATGCGCCTTCTGCGATTTGCGCTCCAACCGCTCAATGCGTCTGGAAGCTGGGACACCGCCGCCATAATCGGGCGTTCCCGCAGAGGTTTCAGCCGCCTTTTCCAGAACAGCCTCTCCGTCAATCTGCCTCTCAGTGCGAGGTCTGCTAATCTTGCCGGTAACAGCGGTATCGGCAAATGCTTTTCCGTAGTCAACAGAACTGGCATGGTATGCCTCAGAAGGCGGGGCGTGAGATGTGGGATTATCGCTGACTGGAAGCTCGCCCGGCTGATTCTCCTGCGCCGTGTCTGTGGACTGCGTTTCGGCCTGACCCTCTGCGTTTTCCAGCTCATCGGGGCGGATCTGCCGCCGCTTCCTGATTTCTTCGGCCACATCGCCGGTTTCGATTTCATGGGGCGCGACAAGCTGAGCGTCCTCAATGCGCTTTGACACTTTTTCAGAAGTGCCCTCCGTGAGGTTTTCTTCCACAGCGCCGTCTCTGGTCATCCGCAGGACAACCCGGTCTTTGGCCTTCAATTCCTCATGGGGCATCAGATCTCACCTCCAATCCGCGCTCTGGCAAGTTCTGTGTATTCCGGGTTCAGTTCAATCCCGACATAACGCCGTCCCATCTGCTGTGCCACCATGCCGGTCGTCCCGCTGCCCATAAAGGGGTCGAGGACGATGCCGCCTTCCGGACATCCGGCAAGCAGGCAGGTTTCGACAAGCTTCGGTGGGTAGGCTGCATAGTGGGCGCCCTTGAAGGGTACGGTGTTGATGACCCAAACATCCCGCTTGTTGCGGAGAGGGTTGATTACGTTGTCAGTGATTTCTCCCTGCTCGCGGCGGCGGTTGATACTCTGGATCTGGGGCTGGCCGGGCACGCCTTTTGCGTATTTATTGCCGCCTTTCCGTCCGCGCTTGAGCCTTTCTGCGGTTGCAGGTGCAATCGGCTCCGAAATTGCTTTGTAGTCAAAGTAGTATTTGCGGGACTTGGCAAAGAGGAAAATATGCTCATAGCAGCGGGAGCAGCGATCTTTACAGCTCTCCGGCATGGGATTTTCCTTCATCCAGATGATGTCGTTGCGCAGATACCAGCCGACATCACGAAGGGCAAAGGCCAGCATCCACGGGATGCCGATCAGGTCTTTAGGCTTGCAGCCCTCAACCTTGCAGTTGAGAGCCGCAGCCTGACCGGTTCTTCCTTTTGGATTCTTGGCGTCCACATATCCGCCCTGATTGCCTTTCCCGGCATAGGTGTCGGAGATGTTCAGCCACAGCGTCCCATCCGAACGCAGGACGCGCCTGACTTCGGTGAACACTTCGGTCAGGCGCGTGATGTACTCCTTCGGTGTTGTCTCCCGTCCGATCTGCCCGTCCACGCCGTAATCGCGCAGCGCATAGTACGGCGGCGAGGTGATACAGCAATGAACGGTCTCTTCGGGCAGCGTTTTGAGGACTTCGAGACAATCGCCGGTGTAAATGTGATCAAGCTGTATGGGAATGACCTCCTTCCGATCAGATTCGTGCTGAGCTTAGTCAGAGAAGTATTCGTCCGGCTCGTAGTCCTCGTCATCGTCCAGCTCATCGCACCAGCGGTTGATGATGTCCTCGGCCTCCTTTACCGCCTCGCGGTACAGGGAAAGGCGGTTGCGCTCATAGGCCGCATAGGCGGGGATAAACTTGGCAAACTCATGAATGGCGCGGACATCCCTGGTGCGCATATCCGATACCATGTCAATCAGCTCTGCCATCGTCAGCAGATCCTCAATCATGCAGTCGTACTTCTCCTTCGGGATGGTTACGGTGCCTTCCTCGTTTTCACCGGCATCATCCTCCGCAGAGGGGGAAGCGGTCACATGGTAGAAGTGATCCTTCTCCGTAATCTCATCCAGAAGTGAGGCGATATACTCCGCCGCCTCATCCACGCAGTTGTCGATTTCCTCCCGCACATGAAGGTAAGCCCTGTGGTGCTTCTTCAGTTCGCTCTCCTTGCGGATCAGGTTGAGCAGTTCCATCGTCATCCCCATGAGGCCAAAGAAGCGGTCCATGCCCTCCTTAACCTCGCGGAAGCTCATCTCAACCGTGGTATCGCCGATCATCTCGGTCAGCTCGTCCATCTCGGTCATGAAATTCTGATTGATGTTCTTGTTCATAAAGGTAATCCTCCTTAATTTTGTAAAGTCTCCTGTGGTTTGGTGGTCATATAACGGTAGAGCATCGTGTCTCTCGGGAAGTCATCCTTGAAGGGGACGATGGTAGAGCCGTAGAAGATCAGCCCTTCTCCTGCGTTGGCGTTTGTGATATAATTCTGCTGGCTGGGCGAGATGTTCAGCGCCTTCGAGAGAATCTGCCGGTCGCCGGATGCCTGATTGAGCAGATAGACAAAATCCGAATTTTCCAGAATGTTCTCAATCTCGCGGGAAGCCAGCAGATCCTTGACATTCTGGGTAATTCCAGTGGGAATGCCGCCCCATTTGCGGAATCGCTTCCAAATCTCGACGGAGTAAGCGGCGGTCTGTTCTTCCTTCAAGAGCAAATGGAATTCGTCCATATAGTAGCGCGTCGCCTTGTGCTGGGCGCGGTTGATGGTCACACGGTTCCAGACCTGATCCTGAACAATGACCATGCCCAGTTTCTTGAGCTGCTTGCCGAGCTGCTTAATGTCGTAGCAGACAAAGCGGTTGTTGACATCCACATTCGTCCGGTGATTGAAGACATTCAACGAGCCATGCACATAGATTTCAAGTGCGGTGGCAATCCGCTGGGCCTCCGGCTCCTTCTGGCTGCGCAGGACATTGTAGAGGTCTTCGAGTATGGGCATTTTCTCCGGCACCGGATCGGCAAGATACTCCTGATAAACCATGCGGACACTGCGGTCGATGATGGTTTTCTCCACCGGCTGCAAGCCTTCCTTGCCGCCGACAATCAATTCGCACATGGAGAGGATGAAGTCGGATTTCAGCGTCAGCGGGTTTTCCTCTTCGGAGTAGTTGACATTGATGTCCAGCGGGTTGATATAGTCGGTGCTCACCGGCGAAATGCGGATGACCTGACCGCCAAGCTTCTGCACGAGGGGAAAATACTCCCCCTCCGGATCGCAGACAATGATGTCATCCCCGGTGATCAGGAACGCATTGGTCATTTCCCGCTTCGCCGAAAAACTCTTGCCGGAGCCGGGCGTGCCAAGGATCAGGCCGTTCGGGTTTTTAAGCTGCTTCCGGTCAACCATGATCATGTTGTTGGAAAGCGCGTTCAGCCCGTAGTACAGCGCCTCGCCGCCCTGAAATAGCTCCTGCGTGGTGAACGGGATGAACACCGCCGTAGAAGAGGTGGTCAGCCCGCGCTCAATTTCGATCTGGTTCAGGCCGATGGGAAGGGAGGACATCAGCCCATCCTCCTGCTGGAAGTCCAGCCGCTTGAGCGCACAGTTGTATTTCTGGGCGATGGATGCGGTCTGGAAAACAGCGTTTTCCAGCTTCTGCCGGGTAGGGGCGGTGTTCATGATCAGGATGGTGACGAGGAACAGCCGCTCGTTGCGCGTCTGGAGATCCTGCAACAGCCGTTTCGCCTCACTGCCAAAGGTGGCGAGGTCAGACGGGATAATTTCCATGTCATACCCGGCTCTCACGGCCTTTTTCTGTTCTTCGATCTTCATTTTGTCGAGGTCGGTAATCTTCATC
>CBCPMX010000015.1:0-5957 GCA_965120355.1 uncultured Oscillospiraceae bacterium | reverse complement strand
CCGCTTAGGAGGCGGTCGCTCTATCCAACTGAGCTACGCAGACATTTATAAAATATTAAGTTTTTGACGCCCACCTACTGAGCAGAGTTGATAGTTGTAACGCCACCTTAGGGGGCGCGTGTTCTATCCAACTGCGCTGCAGAGCGTATACAAAAAATGAAAAATGCCTTCACCACGAAGGGAAAACCCCGTGTCTGAAAGGTGGGGAGGAAGGGTATGAGGCGCTGGCCTGCGTGGAAAGACGGTGCAGAAGCGTAGAACCAGACTGGTTTATTTTAGCCCATGATGGAACCGCTGTCAAGAGCCGGTTCTGAAACCGGGGCAGTTACGATTCACATAGTGCGGGTTCGTCCGATGTGACCGGTTCAGTAGCCTCGAGAAGAGAATTGCGCTGTGCAGACTCCTGTTCCTCATAGAGATCCAGCACAAACGCCACTAAAACCGTCAGAGACATGGTATTGCGGGTGGCCAAAGCTGTCAGGCTGGCCCGATTTTGCGCTACATAGTCTGCAAGAGACAGACCGCTGGCCTGCACCTGCTCAAAGACTTGATGAGAGACGGATTCCCGTAGGTGCTTCGGCATGGTGATGTATTCAATGATCACAGCCGGTGTCTTATCACAGGTTTTGGCGATGGAGGAAGCAATATCATATTTTTCATTTGTCAGCATCAATAAGCCCCCAATGACAGTGTGGTTTTTATCATACTGCCAAACGCCGCGAATGTCAAATGCAGAAAACTGTAGGTTGGAGTACGCTCAAGGGCTTGCAAAACAGTCAGAGAAGGAATATAATATGATTCCTGCAAATCTCGATCAAAGTTGAGGAACTCCATGGTGAAAAAAGAAACGAAGAAAGAACAACGGTTCGTACTACTACGGTATATGCTGCGATATAAATGGCAGTATCTGTTGGGGCTTGCCTGCCTGGTGATTGTGGACTATGTGGAGCTGTACATCCCCCAACTCACCGGCGAGATCACTGATGGCCTGGAAAGCGGTTCCATGGGACTGCGGGCCATTGGCATTGACGTGTTGCTCATCATCTTCATTGCGACGGTGGTGGCACTGATGCGTTTGGGCTGGCGTGTGCTGCTGTTTGGCTCCGCAAGAAGAGTGGAGCGGGATGTGCGCACAGACCTGTTTGCCCATCTGTCTGAATTATCCAGCCGCTTCTATCAGCACAACAAGACCGGTGACCTGATGGCCCATTTCACCAACGATCTGGATGCGGTGCGCATGGCGGTGGGACCGGCCATCCTGACCACCTTTGACGCGGCGTTCATGACCGTACTGGTGTTGGGGAAGATGATCCTGTACGTGGACCTGAAGCTGACGCTGTTGGCGATGATCCCGCTGTTGGTGGTGCTGTTCGGCGGTTCCAAGTATGGCCGGGCCGTTCGGAACCGGTATGAAAAGAAGCAGGAAGCGTTTTCCGAATTGACGGACCGGGTGCAGGAGAGCATCACTGGTGTGCGCGTCATCAAGGCTTTTGTGCAGGAAAAGCGGGAGATGGACGCTTTTGAGCAGGTCAACCTGGAGGCGCGGCGAACGAATTTGGACGTAGTCCGTCTGCGAGCAGTGGTCCTGCCGCTGCTGGATGGACTGATTGGGCTATCCAGCGCCATTACGCTGCTGTATGGCGGCTATTTGGTGCTGCAGGGAGACGTGTCCATCGGACGGTTTGTGGCGTTCAACTCCTATGTGACAACTCTGGTCTGGCCCATGATGGCGGCCGGTGAGTCTATCACGACCATCTCCCAGGGCGTGGCTTCCTGGCGGCGGGTCCGGCATCTGCTGGATGAGCCGGCGGAGATCTGCGATGACGCGCTGACCGATCCTTCTATTACGCAGATTGACGGCGCTATCGAGTTCCGGCACCTGTCGTTCCGGTATGACGAGACGCTGCCAGAGGTGCTGTCCGACTTCAACGCCAAGATCCCCGCCGGTTCCATGGTGGGCATTCTGGGCAAAACCGGCTGCGGTAAGAGTACCATCGCCAATTTGCTGGTGCGGATGTACAATACGGAACCGGGGCAGCTGTTTGTGGGCGGACATGATATTCGCACCATTCCCATTGCAGTGCTGCGGCACCACATCGGCTATGTGCCCCAAGACAATTTCCTGTTCTCCGATACGCTCCAGTCCAATATCGCCTTTGGCGTGCGGACGGCGGACCAACTGCCGAAGCCGGAGCAGGGCCGGGTGAAGATCTTCCTGCGCAAGGCTGAGGCAATGGAAGCCTGGGCCGAGCAGGAGCTGTCGGAGCGGGAAAACCGGGTGGACGCTGCCTGCAATGACCTGGATCAGGTTATGGACGCGGCCAAAGCCGCCTGTATCCATGACAACATCATGGACTTTCCCAAGCAATATGCCACCATGGTGGGCGAGCGCGGCGTCACCGTTTCCGGCGGCCAGAAACAGCGCAGCGCCATTGCCCGCGCCCTGATGAAGGACGCGGAGATCCTGATCCTGGACGATGCCCTGTCCGCAGTGGATACGGATACGGAGGAACAGATTCTTCAAAATCTGCGGCGGCTGCGGGCCGGTAAAACCACGATCCTGATTGCCCATCGCATCAGTACCGTTCAGCAGGCGGATCAGATCCTGGTGATGGAGGACGGCCGGTGCGCAGAGTCCGGCACCCACCAGGAGTTGCTGGCCCTGGACGGCAGGTACGCCCGCCTATACGAGCAGCAGCAGTTGGAGCTTCAGCTCCAGGCGGAAAAGGAGGCTTTCCATGCACAGCACAAATAATGGCGTCTTTTCCCGCCTGATGTACTATCTTCGGCCGCATGCGGGGGCCATGGCACTATCGATGGTGTTCGTACTGGTGGTCACTGCCAGTGACCTGCTGCGGCCCATCCTCATTGGGGACGCTGTGGACGGGATTACAGAGGGCGGCACGTTTGAGCCGGTCATCCTTCTGACGGTGTATTACATGGTACTGCTGGTGGCCGGTGTGGTCTGCAATATGCTTCAGACCTGGATTCTCCAGCGGGTGGGCCAGGACGTGATCTTCCAGATCCGAAAGGACCTGTTTGCCCACATCCACAGTCTGTCGCTGCGGTTCTTTGACATCACGCCTGTGGGCCGGATCGTCACCCGGGTAACCAACGATGTGGAGACGCTCAACGAGCTGTTTTCCACCATTTTGGTCAGTATGGTCAAAAATGCCGCGAAGATCCTGGGCTTGGCTGTGGTGATGCTGGTGCTGGACTGGCGGCTGGCGCTGCTGGCGTTCGTCCTGCTGCCCATTGTGGTGTTCCTGACACGGCTGTTTACCAAGCTCTACCGCACCATTCACCGCATTACCCGCACCAAGCTTTCAGCGCTGAACACCTATCTGTCGGAACACATTTCCGCCATGAAGCTGATCCAGGCGTTTGGCCGGGAGCGGGAAAAGGTGCAGGACTTTAACGCGCGCTCTGAGGAGCTGTTCCGGTCCAATTACCGGGAGATTGTGGTCTATGGCGTGTTCCGTCCGCTGATCTATTGGCTCAGCATTCTCTCCCTGGCCACCATGCTGTTTTTTGGCGGCAAGTTCACATTGGAGGGAACCGTGACCATCGGCACCCTATATGTGTTCACCAGCTATGTCAAGTCCTTTTATGAGCCGATTCAATCTCTGTCAGATCAGTTCGGCACCCTCCAGGCGGCCATGGCGGCAGGAGAAAAGATTTTTGCCCTGTTTGACGAGCAGCCGATTGTCAAGCCGCCGAAGGAGCCGGTTTCCATCGGACGGCCAAAGGGGCGCATTGTATTCGACCATGTGTGGTTTTCCTATGACAACGAGGAATGGGTACTGAAGGATGTCAGTTTTACCATTGAACCGGGACAGACAGTGGCCTTTGTGGGCGCCACCGGCGCGGGCAAATCCTCCATTTTGAACCTGATTGGCCGGTACTACGACATTCAGAAGGGCTCCATCACCATTGACGGTGTGGATATCCGTAAGCTGGATACCGATGAGCTGCGCCGGGCCGTGGGCCAGGTGCAGCAGGACGTGTTCCTGTTCACTGGCGATATCCGCAGCAATATTCGCCTGCGTTCCGAGCAAATCACCGATGCGGAGGTGGAGCAGGCGGCCGTGACGGTCAATGCCGACGGCTTTATCCGCCAACTGGAGCACGGCTATGCCGAGGCTGTGGCGGAGCGGGGTTCCACCCTGTCGGCGGGGCAGCGGCAGCTGTTGAGCTTTGCCCGAACCCTGGCCCATGATCCGGCAATCTTGGTCATGGACGAGGCCACTGCCAACATCGACACCGGCACGGAGCTGTTGATTCAGGACGCGCTGAACCGGCTGATGGAGGGACGCACCACCATTGTAGTGGCCCACCGCCTGTCCACCATCCAGCATGCCGACAAGATTATGGTCATGCACAAAGGCCGTTTGTGCGAACAGGGAACCCACCAGGAACTGCTGAACCAGAACGGCATTTATAAAAAGCTGTACGATTTGCAGCTCCATGTCTGAGTGATTTTAAGCGATTTGCGTCACCGGAAAGTTGCCTGCCGCGCCTGTTTTGCACAGGCGCGGCAGGTGCGTTTTTATACCAAAATGCATACACTGGTATGAGGTGATGGTATGACAATCCATGTGGTACAGGCCGGCGAAACCCTCAATGCCATTGGGCGGACTTATGGTGTATCGCCGGGACTGATTGCCCGTTATAACGGGCTGCTGCCGCCGTATGCGCTGGCAGTGGGGCAGAGCCTGCTGATTCTGTTCCCCACGGCCACTTATACGGTGCGGCAGGGCGATACCCTGAATTCCATAGCACGGCAGACGGGCACGACGCCTTTGGAGCTGCTGCAAAACAACCCCAATTTGGGCGGTGTGGATCTGCTGTACCCTGGCCAGGTGCTGGTGTTGGGATTTCAGCAGCAGCGCCGCAGATCCATTCAGGTCAGCGGCTATGCCTATCCCTTTGTCAATCGGTCGGTGCTGCGGGCAATCTTGCCCTACGCCACATTTTTGGCGCCATTTACCTATGGAATCACCAGTGGAGGCGGGCTGGTCCTGCTGGAAGATCAGGCGCTGATTGCGTTGGCGCTGGAATACCAGGTGCTGCCGCTGATGCACCTGTCTACCCTGACGGAGAGCGGTTCGTTTTCCAGTGAACGGGCCGCGGCAATTCTCCGGTCGCCGGAGCTGCAGGCGGCTTTGGCGGATCAGGTGGTCGCGGTGATGGACTTGCGGGGATACCGGGGCCTGGATGTGGATTTTGAATTCCTCAGCGGCGAATACGCGGCGGCGTATGCCGAATTCCTCGGCCTGCTACGCCAGCGTGTCAACGCCATGGGTGAGGAATTGATTACGGCGTTGGCGCCGAAGACGTCGGCGGACCAGCCAGGTACGCTGTATGAGGGGCATAACTACCGATTGGTGGGAGAAAATTCTGACGCGGTGCTGCTGATGACCTATGAATGGGGGTATACATATGGGCCGCCGATGGCCGTGGCGCCGCTGCCGTCAGTGCGGCGGGTACTGGAATACGCGGTGACAGAAATTCCGCCGGAAAAGATTTTCATGGGGATGCCAAACTATGGCTACGACTGGACGCTGCCCTATGTGTCCGGCACATCCAGAGCCCAGTCCATCTCCAACGAGACGGCGGTGGCGCTGGCTGTGCGCCATGGGGCAGAGATTCGGTTTGACGAGACGGCGGCTACGCCCTGGTTTACCTATACGGAAAACGATCAGATCCATGAGGTCTGGTTTGAAGATGTCCGCAGCGTCCTGGCGAAAACGGAATTGATGGAGGAGTTTGGATTTCGCGGTCTGGGCTACTGGAATTTTATGCGGCCCTTCACCCAGAACTGGAGCCTTCTCAACGCACTGTATACACTGGAAAAATTAGAATAATTGGGGCTCTATTGTACTAAGTGTGGGTAGTAAAACCTGAACAAAGCCTTGGTGGCACTGGGAAATCTGCTATGATTTACTTGCTCCAAA
>CBCPMX010000014.1:0-32433 GCA_965120355.1 uncultured Oscillospiraceae bacterium | reverse complement strand
ATCCATAAAAAACCTTATCCTTGTTCCTGCACTTACATCTTGATTTACCCGATGCTGAAATTTTGCCATTTTGCGTTGAAAATCATTTATAAGAGGCCTAAGGTCGGAGATCTTGTTCTGATTCGTTGGGCAGATAGTAATGCTTTGGTCAATCATAGCGGGATTGTTGTCGAAGTCAATACTGAGAACGAGACAATATCTATTGTTGATGGAAATACCGGAAACCACAATGTGAAATATCGTAAAAATATTTCCTATACAGAGGAGCAGGTTTCCCAATTGGCCGACGGTACAATTGTAGCGTATGCTACACCCAACTGGTCTGCGGCCACAGGCACCGGTTCCAGCGGTTCGGTGTCAATAACGCAGGAGTGTCCGATTGAGGTCAATGTCCAGTTTGATGGCGAAGTTCTTGACAGTGCGACGGAGCAGCTTTCCGCCAGCTTCGGCTTTATGACGCTGAATGCCGACGAGAGCATCACCGTGACGCTGTATGATTACTATGATGTGCTGACGACCATCACCGGCACAGGAACCGGAACCATGACAGCGACAGTCGAATTCGAGGACGAGGATGGAACCACAGCCACACGGACATTCAGTCAAGTGCCCATTGCGGAAGATACGTTGATTACCTTCCGCGGATTCAATCTCAATTCCGGAACGATGCTGGTGCTGTATAAAGATTACGGCGACACCTTTGTAGAGGTGTGGTATGCGGATGGGAACCAGACCGTCCAATCGGCAGATGCAGGAATTACAGAAGAATTCCTGGCGGAGATGACGTTCAGCGGGGATGAAGAAGAAACGCCCACTCGGCGGCCCACCTCCACCGTCACCACCCAGACAGCCACCACCCACCGCGTCACTGCCCCAGAAATTGCAAATGGCAGCATCCTTGTCAATCCCGCCCGGCCCGAGGCCGGCGACAAGGTCACCCTCACCGTGACCCCCGACACCGGCTATCAGCTGGATACCCTCACCGTCACCGACGGCAGCGGCAAGACTGTCCAGCTGACGGAGCAAAAGGACGGCACCTACACCTTTATTATGCCCGACGGCGACGTGACGGTGGACGCCGCCTTCAAGCTCATCACGGGGACGCTGGTGCAGGGGACCATCGCCACCCCCTTCACCGACATCTCCGGCAGCCGGTTTAAGGACGCCATTGCCTACTGCTACGCCAACGGCATTATGAACGGCGTCAGCGCCACGGCCTTTGACCCGGAGGGCACGTTGACCCGGGCCATGGTGGTCACAACGCTGTATCGTGTGGCCGGGGAGCCCGCCGTCTCCGGAACCAATGTCTTCACCGACGTGGCGGACGGCCAGTGGTACACCGACGCGGTGCGCTGGGCGGCCCAGAACGGCGTGGTGGAGGGCTACGGCGACGGCCGCTTCGGCCCCAACGACCCGGTAACCCGGGAACAGCTGGCGGCGATCTTGTACCGCTATGCCAACGCCTGCGGCTATTACACCGGCAGCACCTATCCGCTGGATGGCTTCTCCGACAGCGCTGCCGTCAGCGCCTACGCCGTGGAGGCGCTGGAGTGGGCCGTGGCCAACGGGACCATTGTCAGCCGCACCGTCGGTGTACTGGACGCGGGTCAATCTGCCACCCGTGCCGAGGTGGCCCAGGCTCTCATGGTGTTCTGCCAGAGTGTTGTAAAGTAAAAAACTGAAAATGTGAGAGGGGCCGCGGCAACCGCCGCGGCCCCTTGCGCTTTCGTTTCATTCCATCCGCCCCTCCAGTCCCGCCCGGTCCACAATGACGATTTTGCAGTCCGTCAGGGCTGCGGCGGAGGAGACCCGCGGTAGCCCGTCAAAGAAGGACGCCTTGCCGAACATGCTGCCGGTCTCATAGACTGCCAGCACCCGCTCTTCCCCTTCGTCCGAGGCCAGGAAGGAGCGGACACGGCCTTCACACAGGTAGTACAGATACTGGGGCTCCTGCCCCTGAAGATAGATGATGCGGCCCTTTTCGAACCGCTGGGGGATGCCGGTGTGGCGGAACCTCCTGAGAAAAACTGCTTTAATTGTAATATAGTTTACATTCTCGATGCAAGACTTATGTCATAATACACCCAGAAATTTTCCTGCCTCGCAGGAAGCGCAAGGAGGAAACAACATATATATATGAAATTTAATCATATATGGGCACTTAGGCACATCGGCTTTCTGTTCTGCCTGCTTGTATTCACGGGACTGTTTACAGGCTGTGGGGAAGGCGGACGTTCCGCCTACTATTTATCCGACAGAACGACGCTTTATAAAGTGGAAGCAGATGCGAAAAAACTGGCATGGGCCTATACGCCGGAGAACAGTACCATGCAGGTCCGCTACTGTGTCCAAGACCCAGAAGATACAGGCGCCGTCTATGTGGGAATCGTACAAACGAACATGGAAATTGGCGCCAGTTCCATCACAGCTTTGCACGCCGAGACGGGAGAACCGTTGTGGAGCGTAGACTGTTCCGTGAGCTGGACCCCGTATTCTTGCATGCAGAGTTCAGACGGCGTGCTGTATTATCCGGGGCCCTACGACCCGTCCGTTCCCGGGTATTGGGTATATGCGCTGGATTTGGAGACCTTCGAGGAACGGCAACTGCCGGTTTGCCACACGCAGCTGTCGAATTTCTCTGTCATTGGCTCCAAACTGTATTACACGGACCAAGATGGAATTGCGGTCTATGATGTCGAAACCGGGGCTTGTACAATTGTGTGCCCGCTTGCATATGATGCAGACTATCACGCGCTTTGTTTCTGTGAAAATTTGTTTGCCGTCCTCCGATCGGACTGCGTGGAGTACCATTGTATAACCGATGCCGGGATGGAACCGGTGGCAGTTGTGGAGGCCGATCGTTTGGGCGTGGACGCGTTTTCTGTCTGCAAAGTTGCGCCGGACGCATTCTTGTATTTGGCGCGCGGTGTGGGCGATTTATCTTCCAACGCCATGCTTTGTGCGTATCGAATGGATACAAAGAAAACGATTTCCTACGAACTTCGGGATACCATCCCATATGACGTGGCTTTTACCGAAAACGGGTTTTTCGCCGTCTGGCCGGGAGAAGTGACGTTCTATGACTGGGAAGGGACTTGGGAAAGGGTCTTATTACCCGGGGAAGGGACGGGTTCCTCCGCTGCGTAGGTCTGAAGCGAAGAAGTGGGCGCATCGCTGGATGTACAGGGCCGCCGCAGCAGCGCGCCGAAAAGAGGCTGCGCCGCACGGCACCCGGAGCCATTCCAAACATCTCCACTCTGCACTCTACGCGCTTCGTTCTTGGGAAAAATCCAAGGGGCCGCGGCAACCGCCGCGGCCCTTTGCGTTGTGACAATTCCGTGAAAAATCGCAATAAAATTTGGACATTGCCGAAAAACTTGCCCCCTTGTAAATGAAACTCCTTCCTGTTATAATCTTTACAGAAAAACAAAAATGCGGCAGTCTGGGGGTGCGCCAACACCCGCCAGACCTGCGCAGGTGATAGCAACGGCCTCACGGCCGTGCCGCATGGTTCTGATACGACAGTCCGGCCTTTTTTGACAAGGGGGGTGGCGATATGGGTTTTCCACTTTCCAACGCAAAATTTCCAGCCGCATGCACTCGACGGATTGTGCGGCGTTGCCGAAAACACAACTTCATGGAGAGACCTCAAATGCGCCGGTCATTGAAGAGCGGCTTCACAGCCGGATTGCTTGCCTGTCTGGTGCTGACGCTGTGTGGCTGCGGGCAAGACGACCAGTGGGTCGAATGGATTCAACGCACAGAAGACGGGGAACGCCTTGCGGTGGTTCATCAAGACGGCGTCTCCCATTCGCTGCTGGAAACTGACGGGAATTTCACTGTTGCCGCCGATGGAACGCAGCTGCTGGTGTGTGAATACAGCCCAGATGCAGATCAATCGCAGCTGTTGGCCGTCTCTCCGCAGGGAGACCAGCAGCTGCTCTGGCAGACAGACGGGCGGATGCTGGGCTTGCAGGTGGTAGGCCAGGATGTATACTACATGCAGCCGGCGGATGACCAACCGAACAGTTGTCTGCTGCACCGAATCAATCGAAACACCTTAGAACCGGAAACTATGGGGATTCTCTGTTCGGTACGGCAACGATCCTCCATTGCAGTGGCCGGGGAGTACGGATATACATGGGATTCGGATGGCGGCCAGATTGTCGTGACCCGGATTTGCATGCAGACGCTGGAATCTCAGCAGACGGTCCATACGCCCAGTGCTGCCCTGGCCGCTGTAGGCATCCAAGGGGAAGTCCTTGGACACAGCGTTTTCTTAGACGGCGACTGCATCTATCTGGACATTGAGACGTTTCAAGGGCACCATATTCTCTGGGCAAACTGGACCGAGGATGCGCCGGTCTACCACCTGATGGAATTGCCAAACGCGTTGATGCTGGTCCATGTGGAAGGCGGGACGCTGTTTTATCTCTTGGACAGCGCCCTGCATGTTTATGACGTAGAGCAGCAAACGGACTGGGGCATTCCGGCAGAGGACGGGCTGCCGGAGCTATTGCCGGTGTACTTTGCGATTCATGACGGCCTTGCGCTGGTGGACTATGGCACAATGTATGAAGCGTATCTGTTTGACCTGGAGCGGACACTTTGTATAGAATGTGAATCGGGACTTTAAAACAGAGGTAAGTACTATGCTGAAAAAATAGCCGGATTGATACTGCTGTTGTCCATAATTACTTCGAGGTTATTGCTCGGACGATTGACAGATCGGCAACAAGAAATGTATCTACGCAAGCCGTTGTGCGTTGGTCGTTTGATATGTATATATCGACTGGTGATAACGCCGGGCTGGTAAAAAGCTACTCCGGGTCTAGTGCACAGCAAACGATCAGTTATACTGCCAATGCTGATTAAATTCTTGCGCAATACAGTGGGGCGTTTGCCTGCTATGCGGCCTACAGCGATACTGTGGATTTTCAGGAGCAGAACGACGGAATTTTGGACGCACTGGACAGCGCCGGGTCGGAACTTGACGCGGCGCTCCTGGAAGGGCTGGAGGCCGTTGATCCGGCGTTCTGATCCTGCCGGATTGGCGGTCGATCGGACGTCCGTGGACACATCCGGCAGAACGGAGACAATGACACGAATGCCCCTTGGGCGCGTGGGAAGCCGCGCGCCCAGGGGGCATCATTGTCGCCTTGCCCGCGGCCCGCTTTCTGTGAATGGGCTCATTCCATCCGCCCCTCCAGCCCCGCCCGGTCCAGGACCTGCACGCCGCCGTAGCCGGTTCGCACCAGTCCGGCGGCGGCCAGTGCGCGCAGAATCCGGTTGACGGTGACGCGGCTGACGCCGACGGACACGGCGATCTCGTCCTGGCTCATGGACACCTGGCCCGTCCTGTCTGCGGCGGCCAGCAGCAGGCGGACAATGCGCTTGTCGGCGGTGAGGAAGCTCATGTGGTCCACATGGTCCGAAAGCATCCGCACCGTTCTGGCCAGATAGTTGAGCATATTCAGGGCCAGGGTGGGGTCGCGGGCAAATTCCCGCATCACCGTGGCCCGGTCCACAATGACGATTTTGCAGTCCGTCAGGGCTACGGCGGAGGAGACTCGCGGCAGCCCGTCAAAGAAGGACGCCTCGCCGAAAATGCTGCCGGTCTCATAGACTGTCAGCACCCGCTCTTCCCCTTCGTCCGAGGCCAGAAAGGAGCGGACACGGCCTTCATACAGGTAGTACAGATACTGGGGCTCCTGCCCCTGAAGATAGATGATGCGGCCCTTTTCGAACCGCTGGGGGATGCCGGCGTGGCGGAACTGGGCCCAGACGCCTTCGGGCAGCCCGGCGTCCCGGGCGGAAAATGTTTCATAGGTGGGCGGCATGGCGGGACCTCCTGAGAAAAAACTGCTTTAATTGTAACATAGTTTACATTCTCGGTGCAAGACTTATGTCATAATACACCCAGAAATTTTCCTGCCCCGCAGGAAGCGCAAGGAGGAATCAACATGGGAATGACCATGACCCAGAAAATTCTGGCAGCCCATGCGGGCATGGATTCCGTGTCCGCAGGACAGCTGATTGAGGCCAAGCTGGATATGGTTCTGGGCAACGACGTGACCACCCCCGTGGCCATTACGGAGTTTGAAAACGCCGGGTTTACCAAGGTGTTTGACAGGGACAAGATCGCCATTGTGCTGGATCACTTCACCCCCTGCAAGGATATCAGCGCCGCCAAGCTGTCCCAACAGGCCCGGACATTTGCCAGAAAGCATGAGATCACCAATTTCTTTGATGTGGGAACCATGGGCATCGAGCACGCCCTGCTGCCGGAAAAGGGCCTCATCGCCGCCGGCGAGTGCTGCATCGGCGCTGACTCCCACACCTGCACCTATGGCGCGCTGGGCGCGTTTTCCACCGGCGTCGGCTCCACGGATATGGCTGCCGGAATGGCTTCCGGCCTGGCCTGGTTCAAGGTGCCCGCAGCCATTGCGGTCAAGCTGACCGGCAAGCTCCAGCCCTGGGTCAGCGGCAAGGACGTGATTTTGTACATCATTGGCCAGATCGGCGTGGACGGGGCGCTGTACAAATCGATGGAATTTACCGGCCCTGGCGTGGCGGAACTGAGCATGGACGACCGCTTCACCATTGCCAACATGGCCATCGAGGCCGGTGCGAAAAACGGCATTTTCCCGGTGGACGAGAAAACCGTGGCCTATATGGAGGGCCGGGTCCATCGTCCGTACACCGTCTACGAGGCGGATCCGGATGCAGAATATGAGCAGATCCTTGAGATTGACCTGAGCGCCATCCAGCCCACTGTCAGTTTGCCCCATCTGCCCAGCAACACCAAGCCTGTGGCCCAGGTCAAGGGCTTGCCCATCCAGCAGTGCGTCATCGGTTCGTGCACCAATGGCCGCATTTCCGATATGCGCATTGCCGCCGGGATCCTCAAGGGCCGGAAGGTGGCCCAGGATGTCCGCTGCATTGTGATTCCTGCAACCCAGGATGTCTATCTGCAGATGCTCCAGGAGGGGCTCATCGCCGACTTCATCGAGGCTGGCGCGGTGGTGTCCACGCCCACCTGCGGCCCCTGCCTGGGCGGCCATATGGGCGTTCTTTCAGAAGGAGAGCGGGCGGTTTCCACGACCAACCGCAATTTTGTCGGCCGCATGGGCCATGTGAAGAGCGAGGTTGTTCTGGCCTCTCCCGCTGTGGCGGCGGCGTCTGCCGTGGCCGGCTGCCTGTGTTCGCCGGCGGATCTGTGAGAAAGGGGATCGACACATGAAAATTACCGGAAATGTCCATAAGTACGGGTCCAATGTGGATACCGACGTCATCATCCCGGCCCGCTATCTCAATGCGCCGGATCACGCGGCCCTGGCCTCCCACTGCATGGAGGATATCGACGCGGACTTTGTCCAGCGGGTCCAGCCCGGCGACATCATGGTGGCCGACTGGAACTTCGGCTGCGGCTCCAGCCGGGAGCACGCGCCTATCGCCATCAAGGCCAGCGGCATCAGCGTGGTCATTGCCTCCAGCTTTGCCCGTATTTTTTACCGCAACTGCATCAACATCGGCCTGCCCATCATGGAATGCCCCGAAGCTGCTGCGGGGATTGCCGCCGGAGACAAGGTCTCCGTGGACTTTGAGACCGGCGAAATTGTCAATGAGACCAAGGGGGAGACGTATCACGCGGCAGCCTTCCCGCCGTTTATCACCGGCATCATCAAGGCCGGCGGCCTGCTGAAAAGTCTGAAGGACCGGGGCGTGGCAGAATAAATTCCAATTGAGAAACGGGGAACTTGTCATGAAGTATAAAATTGCGTTGATCCGCGGCGACGGCATTGGCCCCGAGGTGGTGGACCAGGCGGTGCGGGTCATGGACAAGGTGGGCCAGATCTTTGGCCACACCTTTGAATACACGGATGTGCTGATGGGCGGCTGTGCCACCGACGCGGTGGGCAAGAGCTATCCCGACGGCACGGCGGAGAAGTGCCGGGCCTGCGACGCGGTGCTGCTGGGCGCCGTGGGCGGCCCCAAGTGGGGCAGCGACAAGCCCGCCGAGCAGCGGCCTGAGACGGCCCTGCTGGCCATTCGCAAAGATCTGGGCCTGTACGCCAATCTGCGTCCTGCGGCTCTGCGGCCCGCCCTGGCGGACGCCTGCCCCCTGAAAAAGGAGACGGCGGAGAAGGGCATTGACCTGATGATGGTCCGGGAGCTGACCGGCGGCATCTATTTTGGCAAGCGTGACCGCTATGAGACGGAGGACCGGGGCGTGGAATGCACCGATCTGATGGCCTATTCCGAGAAGGAGATCGAGCGCATTGGCCGCCGCGCCTTTGAGCTGGCCCGCCTGCGCCGCAAAAAGGTCTCCAGCGTGGACAAGGCAAACGTACTGGAGACCAGCCGCCTGTGGCGGTCCGTCATGCACCGGCTGGCGGAGGAGTATTCCGACGTGGAATATGAAGACGTGCTGGTGGACAACTGCGCCATGCAGCTGGTCCGCGACCCCAGTCAGTTTGACGTGGTGGTGACGGAGAATATGTTCGGAGACATTCTCTCTGACGAGGCCAGTATGATTACCGGCTCCATCGGCCTGCTGCCGTCTGCCTCCATCGGAGACACCGCGCCGGGCCTGTACGAGCCGATCCACGGCTCCGCGCCGGACATCGCCGGGCAGGACAAGGCCAACCCCATCGCCACCATCCTGTCCGTGGCCATGATGTTCCGCTATTCCTTCCAGCTTCAGGAGGAAGCCGGCGCGGTGGAGCGGGCCGTGGACGCGGTGCTGGCCGAGGGCTGGCATACCGCCGACTTTGCCGGTGAGGGCGAGGCCATTGGTACTGTAAAAATGGGCGATCTGATCTGTGAAAAGATCGTCAAAAACGGCTGAGTTCATACACTGGCAGCTAGAAATTGCGAATTGACGCATGAAAGCAGCGATCCCCGGCGTGGTATCGGACCATGCCGGGGATCCTTTCTAAAGGTGGGCTGCAAATGAAAAAATAGTTGCTGATACTTCCAGCGTTCTTATTTCCTTATTGTATCCTGTTTGCGCTGTACCTGATGATCCGCGTCAATGTGTCATTGGACACCCTTTATGACCATGGAGGTCTGATCTTGAAGTGGATTGTGTGCATTTGGACCCTGGGCATTGCACTGGCAGTCCTGTTTATGCTGCTTGCACACAGGCAAAACTGGGACGTTCGCGCCATAGCTGGGATCAATCTGGCGCTTAAGCTGCTCCATATCCCCGCTTTGATTGTGGATCTCCTGTTGGCAGTTTGGTTCTTTTGCGGGCTGATTACGGCCGGAATTTCGTTGGTGCTGGCATTGGGCGGCGTTTTGACGATTTTCCGCAGCGGGCTGTGCGGCGTGACTGCGGCTATGCGTGGGTGGTCGTGCGGAAAATGCAGCGATGGGGCTGCGCGCCTTCTCGGACTGCTGCAATTTGTGATTTTTCTTGCTGTCATCTGCGCGGCAATTTTATATTGGATGGTGCGCAGGTCTTCCGGTATTCCCAGACAAACCACAGAATACACAACATAGCCTTTTGTTTTTATAAAGCGCTGGCATCCGGGCGCAAAACAGTGTATACTGAGGGCAAACGGAGGGATGCATATGCGGTATCGAGTCAACCCGGCGACGGGCGACGAAATTTCTCAGCTGGGCTTCGGCCTGCTGCGGCTGCAAAAGAAGGGGACGGGCATCGACCTGGACGAGGCCCAGCGGCAGATTCTCTGGGCGCTGGACCACGGCGTCAACTACTTTGACACGGCCTATATCTACGGCGGCTGCGAGGCGGCGCTGGGCCAGATCATGGCCCGGACAGGCTGCCGGGACCGGCTGCTGCTGGCCACCAAGCTGCCCCATTATCTGCTCAAAAAGCCGGAGGATATGGAGCGGTATTTTCAGGAGCAGCTGCGCCGCCTGCAGACGGACCACATCGACTATTATCTCATGCATATGCTGCCGGACGCGGCCACCTGGCGGCGGCTGTGCGGCCTGGGGATGGAGGACTGGCTGGCGGAAAAGAAGCGCAGCGGCCAGATCCGCCGTGTGGGCTTCAGCTACCACGGCAACACTGTCGCCTTCCAGGAACTGCTGACAGTATATCCATGGGAATTTTGCCAGATTCAATACAACTACATGGACGAGCATTCCCAGGCGGGCCGCGCGGGCCTGCAGGCGGCGGCCAAACTGGGGATGGCCGTCATCATCATGGAGCCCCTGCGGGGCGGACGGCTGGTGAACATGCTGCCGAAGAAGGCCCAGAGTCTGCTGGCTGAAACGGGCCGTTCCCCGGCGGAGTGGGGGCTGCGGTGGCTCTGGGACCAGCCGGAGGTGACCTGTGTGCTGTCCGGCATGAACACCATGGCCATGTTGGAGGAAAATGTCCGCATTGCGTCGGCGGCGGAAGTCGGGGAAATGACAGATGCGGACCAGAAGCGCATTGCCGGGGTCCGGGCGGCCATCAATGAAAAGATCAAGGTGGGCTGTACCGGCTGCGGCTACTGCATGCCCTGTCCCCAGGGGGTGGACATTCCCGGGGCCTTCCGCAGCTATAACCTGCGGTATACGGACAATTTCTATACTGGTATGAAAGAGTATTTTATGTGTACCACACTGCGCGCTGTGCCATCCAATGCGGGACGCTGTGTGGGCTGCGGTAAATGTGAAACCCACTGTCCCCAGGGCATCCCGATCCGGGACAAGCTCAAGGAGGTGCGGCGGGTCCTGGAAAACCCCATCTATAAGATCGCTGCCCGGGCAAAGAATCTGGCGGGGAGATTTGATTGAGGCGGTATAGGCCGGTTTTCGTTGACAAAATTCCACCCGATGGGGTATAATATTCGAAAACTTGCACAACAGACAGGAGGGCGCGGTATGGATCGTGCGGATATGGCGTATTTTGACGATTTCGGCAGCAAGATCACTCTGATTTCCCACGCGATCCGGCAGTCATTCAACCGGCTGTTCCAGGACTACAACCTGACCTATCCGCAGTCGCGGGTGCTGACATATCTGTTTGACCACCAGGATCATGCTTGCATCAATCAGCGGGAACTGGAGGGCGCCCTGGGCCTGAAAGCCTCCAGCGTGTCGTCTCTGGTGGTGACGTTGGAGCAGAAGGGCTTTATCACCTGTGAGCGGACGGAGGCGGATGCCCGCAATAAGCGTATTTTGCTGACAGACCAGGCGCGGGAGCTAAAATCTGTCCTCAACGAAGCAGCCCAGAAGATAGAATCCATTTTGGGCAGCGGCATTGAAGGGGAGGAGCGGGAAATTGTTGACCGTGCGTTGGAGAAAATGGTCCATAATATTTTAAAAATTACTTGACAAGACGACCTGACAATGTTAATATAACTTGAATAAAAAACAAAGCAGGAGCGGAGGCCCCGCACCTCACCGTCAGCAAATTGTGCAAAACGGTTGAACAGCGACTTTCACAAATCCATTGGATCTGTGTGTTTTCGTGCGGGCGCCTTGCAGCGCCCGCATTTTACGTTTGGAGGTGCTTTACCATCGGCAAGTTTGACCATCAGCTCAATGAGGACATTCGTGATAAGGAAGTGCGGGTGATTGGCCCGGATGGCGCCCAACTGGGCATCATGTCTTCCCGCGACGCGCTGAACATGGCCTATGAAAAGGAAATGGATCTTGTAAAGATTGCGCCGGGCTCTAACCCGCCGGTCTGCAAGATTATGGACTATGGCAAGTTCCGCTTCGAGCAAATGAAAAAAGAAAAGGAAGCCAGGAAAAATCAGCATGTTGTGGAGATCAAGGAGGTCCGCATGTCCCCCGGCATCGACACAAATGACTTTAACGTCAAGCTGAAAAATGCGCAGAAGTTCCTGAAGGAGGGCAACCGCGTCAAGGTGACAGTCCGTTTCCGGGGACGTGAAATGGCCCACACCAACATCGGAGAACAGCTCCTGGTGCAGTTCGGCGAAGCGTGTTCGGAAGTGGCGAACGTGGAGAAGAATCCAAAGCTGGACGGTCGTCACATGACGATGTTTTTAAGCCCGAAAACCAAGTAACCCAGATCCATATACGGAAGGAGCAGCAATATGCCTAAGATCAAGACCCATAGCGGCGCGAAGAAGAGATTCAACCTCACCAAGACCGGCAAGGTCAAGAGAGCGCACGCATATAAGAGCCACATCCTCACGAAGAAAAACACCAAGCGCAAAAGAGGCCTGCGCGCCGGCGCTTATGCCGACGTGACCAACGAGGCTGCGATCAAGAAAATGATCCCTTACAAATAATCGCTGAAGTTTTCACATAGGAGGATGATACCAAATGGCTAGAATTAAAGGCGCGATGATGACGCGCAAGAGAAGAAATAAGGTCCTCAAGCTCGCCAAGGGCTATTGGGGCAGCAAGTCCAAGCATTTTAAGATGGCCAAGCAGGCCGTCAAGAAGTCCGGCAACTATGCCTATATCGGCCGCAAGCAGAAAAAGCGCAATTTCCGTCAGCTGTGGATCACTCGTATTTCTGCCGCCGTGGCCCCCTATGGCCTGAACTATTCCCGCTTTATGTACGGACTGAAGAAGGCCGGCATCGAGATGAACCGCAAGATGCTTTCCGAGATGGCCATCAACGATCCCACCGCGTTTGCCGCCCTGGTGGAGACAGCCAAGGCGCAGATTGCCTGAGTAACCGCATACAGGTGCTTATAAAAGCCGGCGCATCCGCGCCGGCTTTGCGTTTTGGCAAAACCAACGCCGGCATGTGCGGCGCTGGCGGGGGAGCGGATATGGGAGCGTGTCAAAAACCATGTTGCGGAACCGGAAAGCTGTGACAGGCGTCCTGGGAAGCCCGGACAGGGCGCGTTGTTGCGCAGCAGTCAATTGCGGATTGGCGCCGGGCGAATTCACTTCGTCCGGGCAGAGGCGCTGCAGCAGTCAAAAAAAGCGGCAAAGTCCACTTTTATGCAAATTGACCGGCCTGCATTGGACCGGCTTCCGGAGCAGAAACCGTTGAAATTTCCCATAGACGATGGTATACTAGGAGAATCGAAGGGAGGCGGGCCCATGGAGGCGTTTACCCAGTGGCTCCAGCAGCTGGAGTTTGGCGGCGTGTTGTCGGCGGTGACCGTTGTGGCGGCGTCGCTGCTGTGCATTGTGTTTCATGAGACCTGCCACGGTGTGGTGGCTCTCTGGCTGGGAGACACCACGGCCAGAGACGCGGGGCGGCTGACACTGAATCCGCTGCGTCACATTGATATTTTTGGCCTGATTATGATGGCCGTGTTTCAGTTCGGTTGGGCCAAACCGGTGCCGGTGAATATGCGCAATTTTAAGCACCCCAAGCGGGACATGGCCTTGACGGCCCTGGCCGGACCGGTGTCCAACGTGCTGCTGGCCATGGCGGCGCTGTTGGTGCGGGCGGTTTTGTACTATGTGGTGTATAGCCGCGCGGGAAGTCATGCTGTGCTGGAGTATGTCATTTCGTTTTTGGAATACACGGCGGTGTTGAGCGTCGGCCTGGCGGTGTTCAATATTCTGCCCATTTCCCCGCTGGACGGCAGCAAAGTCTTGTTTGCGTGCCTGCCGGATCGGGCATATTTAAAATTGATGCGGTATGAGCGGTATGGCATGTTTCTGCTGATGGCGCTGCTTCTTCTGGGCGTGCTGGACACGCCGCTGACGGTTTTGCGCAGCGGACTGCTGAACATCCTGAGCCGGGTGTGCTGGTTCCCGTTCACGCTGCTGTCGAGACTGTAGGAGAGGTCATGGAGGAACCACGCTATCATCTCCAGGCCGTCGTCAAGTCCAAAGAGACCATGGAGGATTTTGACGGCCCCCTGGACGTGATCTTGCTGCTGCTGAGCAAGAATAAAATTGAAATCAAGGACATCCAGATCTCGGAGATTCTGGACCAGTATCTGGCCTATCTGGACGAGATGAAGCGGATGGATCTGGAGATTGCCAGTTCGTTTCTGACCATGGCGTCCTATTTGGTCTATATCAAGAGCAAAATGCTTCTGAGCCTGGAGGACCGGGAAGAAGCCCTGACAGAGATGGAACTGTTGATCCGCTCACTGGAAGAGCGCCGCCGGCGGGACGCCTATGAGCAGCTGAAGACCGCCGCGCAGATTCTGGAGGGCCGCAACGACTTGGGCCGCGCCCAGTTCACCAAGGCGGCGGAGCCTTTGGCGGTGGACCATACCTACCACTACCAGCATGACAAAATGGATCTGGTGCGGGCCTATGCCAATCTGGCCGAGCGCAGTGAAAAGCGTCTCCCGCCGCCGCCGTCGGCCTTTGCCGGCATTGTGGGGGCAGAACCGTATCCCGTCACCACCAAGGCGGCGCAGATCCTGAAGAGCCTGCTCAGCGGAGCGGTGTCCAAGTTCCGGCAGCTGTTCCGGGGGAACAAAACCCGATCGGAGCTGGTGGCCACATTTCTGGCGGTGTTGGAACTGAGTAAGCTGAAAAGTATCTATCTGGGGACAGATGAGCATGGGGAGACCACCGTCACATATTTAAAAATGCCCGACGAGGGCGTGGGAGAACAGGAGGATGCCGGTGGAACAGCTTGATATGCAGCGGGCGATTGAGGCCATCCTCTTTGCCGCGGGGGAACCGGTGGCAATTTCCCGCCTGGCCGTGGCGCTGCAGTGCGGCCCGGAGGAGGTTGTGGCCGCTGCGGAGGCCCTGCAGGATAATCTGGCGTTTGAGCGCCGCGGCATTCGGCTGGTGCGGCTGGAGGACAGCTATCAGATGTGCTCGGCCAGAGAACAGGCAGACTATATTACGGCGGCGCTGGAAACCCGCAAGCCGCCCAAGCTCTCTGCCGTGGCGCTGGAAACCCTGACGGTGATCGCCTATTACCAGCCGGCCACCAAGGCGTTTGTGGAGCAGATCCGCGGCGTGGACAGTTCCTATACCATTGGAGTTTTGCTGAACAAGACCCTGATTGAAGAGTGCGGCAGGCTCAATGTGCCGGGCCGCCCCATTCAGTACAGGACGACGCCGGATTTCCTGCGGACGTTTGGCCTGGAGTCTCTGGAGGACCTGCCGGAGATCCAGCGGGTGGAAGTCAGCAAGGTGGAGCAGCTGGAGATAGAGGATCTGCAGGCCCAACAGGAGGCCGACCGGCAGCCGCCGGCGGAGCCGTCGTGAAGATCCTGGGGATTATCCTGCTGGTTCTGCTGGTACTGGCGTGGCTGCCGGTGGGTGTGGAATTGCGCTATGATGGTCAGACGCTGGTGTTGCTGCGGCTTGGCCCGCTGCGGCTGCGGGTTTATCCGACGAAGAAAAAACCGGCAAAGCAGCACAAACCCCCTAAAAAGGCAAAGAAGCCGTCGAAAAAAAAGCCGCCGGATTCAAAGCCGGCGCCGGCGGAACCGCGCAGCCTGGGCGGCACGCTGGAGGCGGTGAAGCCGCTGATCCAGGTGGCGGTGAATGCTTTGCAGCGGTTTCGGCACATGCTGCTGTTCCGGCAGTTGACGGTTCATGTGACTGCCGGTGCGGACAATGCGGCGGATGCGGCGATTGCCTATGGGCGCGCCTGGGCGGCAATCGGCGCGCTGACGCCCTTGGTGGAGACGGTATTCCGCGTTCGGCGCCGGGACTATCAGGCGTTTTTGGACTATGACGCGCCGCAGCTGCGGGTCCTGATCCATGCCCATTTGACCATGTTTGTCTGGCAGTTGGTCAGCTTCGCCGTGGTGTACGGGGCGCGGGGACTGCGGGCGTTTATGCAGTTCCAGAGGAAGCAAAATGCTCCTGCGGGGCCGCCGGCCAAAGGCGGGCGCGCCAGCGGGGCGCAATCTAGAAAAGGCGGTGCAGAAGAATGAGTCATCCGATTTCTGAGGTGCTGGAAACCACCATGGCCAAGATCCGGCAGATGGTGGATGTCAGTACCGTGGTGGGCGAGCCCATGACGGTGGGTGAGGTCACCTTGGTGCCTGTCACGAAAGTCAATATTGGCTTCGGAACCGGCGGCAGCGATTACGCAGGGAAGCATCCGTCCGTCAGCGGAACCAACTGCTTCGGCGGCGGCAGCGGTGCTGGGATCACCATTACCCCCATCGGCTTTCTGGTGATTAAGGGCGATACTGTACGGATGCTGCCGGTAAACGACGTGCCAAGCACGGGCCTGGATCGGGCCATTGAGCTTCTGCCGGAACTGGTGGATAAGGTCTCCGCCATTCTTCAGGAGCGCAAGGGCAAGGCGGAAACGCCGGCAGAGGACGTGGAGTAGGGCAGAAAGCCGGACGGGATGCGGGAATCTGTTTGCAGATGCGCGCGTCGTTTCGTGCCTGCTGGCTTTCGCGGCGTTTTCGGGCGCTGTCGGAAACGCAGAAAAAATCAAAAATTGACAGGTATGGTTTTGTGTTGTGGCCGGCAAACTATTTTCGGTGATGAACATGAAATCATGCTGTACAAGAACGGCGGTCCTGCTGGCGGCGGCCGTTCTTTTCTCCTGGAGTGTCCGGATCAGCGCCCTGGCTGCGCCGGACATCTCTGCCCAAAGCGCCATTTTGATGGATGCGGATACGGGGCGGGTGCTGTACGAAAAAGATGCCAACCGCCGGTCCCTGATCGCCAGCACCACGAAAATTATGACAGCGGTGATCATTCTGGAGCAATGCGATCTGGCCGCTCGCGTCCGAATCAGTGAAGAGGCCGTGGGCGTGGAAGGCTCGTCCATGTATCTGAAGGCCGGAGAGATTCTGTCAGTGCGGGAGCTGCTGTACGGGTTGATGCTCCAGTCCGGCAATGATGCAGCGGTAGCGCTGGCCATCTACTGCGGCGGTACGGCCGAAGACTTTGTGGAGCTGATGAACGACAAAGCTGCCCGCCTGGATCTGGAGGACACACACTTTGCCAATCCAAACGGGCTGGATGCCCCAGACAACTACTCCACTGCCTCGGATATGGCGAAGCTGACGGCTTATGCGCTGGAGAATCCGGAATTCCGTCAAATTGTTTCTGCCAAAACCATCACGGTGGGTGAGCGGACGCTGGTGAACCACAACAAGCTGCTCTGGCGCTATGATGGGGCCATCGGCGTCAAGACCGGCTATACGAAAGAGGCAGGACGCATCCTGGTCAGCGCAGCGGAACGGGATGGCAGGACGTTGATTGCGGTGACGTTCCACGCGCCGTCGGATTGGAGTGACCATGCGGCCCTGCTGGACTATGGATTTTCTGCGTTTGCCAGCACGGTGGTGCTGGAAGCGGGCCAGGTGGCAGGGAGCGTGCCGGTGCTCTCCGGCGAAAAGCGTGCGGTAGATTTGAAGGTTGGCCAGGAGGTCCTCTGCGCACTGGCGGAGGGAGAAACGCCGGAAGTGCGGGTCTATGCGCCGCAGATGGTCTATGCCCCGGTGGAGACCGGCCAGGAAGCCGGCCGTGCGGAGATTTGGATTGGCGGTAAATTGCTGGGGCAGACGCCTCTGTATTGGGCTGAAACGGTGGAGTTGGCCGGAGAAGCGCCGTAAATTCAGAGCTTTTGATGGGCATCCGCTGTAAAACATGGCGCTCCGGCTGTATGCTGCTCGGTTGGGCCTGGATTTTCAGCTGGGCAGACCATTGGATTGTCATGGGAGCGTGTTCCCCCAAAACCGGCCGGGTACTGCCAAAAGAGAGAAAGCGAAGGGCAAAGATGGAAGAGCGTTTACAGAAGCTGCTGTCCCGCTGCGGCGTGGCGTCGCGGCGGGCGGCGGAACGGATGATTGCCGAGGGCCGGGTCACTGTCAATGGGGCAGTGGCCCGTTTGGGCCAGACTGCCGATGAGACGCGGGACGTGGTGGCAGTGGACGGCATACCTGTCCGAACGGAGCCGCCCAAACTGTATATCATGCTGAATAAACCCCGGGGCTATGTGACAACCCTCCGCGATGAGAAGGGACGGAACACCGTGGCGGAGCTGGTAGCCGGCTGCGGCCAACGGGTGTATCCCGTAGGACGGCTGGATATGGATTCGGAGGGCCTGCTGCTTCTGACCAACGACGGGGCTTTGGCAAACCGGCTGATGCACCCGTCCCATGAGGTGGACAAGACCTACCTGGTCTGGACGGCTGGTGCGCCGCCGGATGCCGCACAGCGGCTGTCCCGGCCCATGGAGCTGGACGGCGTGCAGCTGAAGCCGGCCCGAGTGCGGGAGTTAAAGCGGACGCCGCGCCAAACTGTCTTTGAAATGACCATTCATGAGGGGCGAAACCGCCAAATCCGCCGGATGTGCGAATTGTGCGGTATGCGCGTTATCCGGCTGCGCAGAATTGCCGAGGGGCCGGTGCGGCTGGGCAGCCTGGAGCCGGGAAAGTGGCGGCATTTGACGCGGCAGGAGCTGCAGCTGCTGCAAATTCCTCCAAGTGAAGTCCATAAAAATGAAAGGAATGTATCGAATACTTGCAAATAATGCTTGCAAAACGCTCTCCGGGTGTAGTATTATGAATAGGTACTTCCACACTATATTCATGCAGCCGCAACTGGGCGGTGCGCTGGGGGGTTAACTATGGCAAGTGATATTTTGTCTTTGATCCAGGCTGGCATGAGCGGTTTTTCCAAAGGACAGAAGCTCATCGCGCATTACATTATTGAATCTTATGATAAAGCTGCCTTCATGACAGCCAGCAAGCTGGGTAAAACCGTCAATGTTTCTGAGTCCACTGTGGTCCGCTTCGCGGTAGAACTGGGATATGAAGGGTATCCCAGTATGCAGAAGGCGCTGCAGGAGATGATCCGCAACAAGCTGACATCTGTGCAGCGTATTGAGGTGGCCAATGACCGCATCGGCAACCAGGATATTTTGTCCATGGTTCTGCAGTCCGACATCGATAAGATTCGCATGACGCTGGATGAGGTCAACCGTGAAACCTTTGACACTTCGGTCAACGCCATTCTGGAGGCGCGTACCATCTATATTCTGGGCGTTCGGTCCTCGGCGGCCATCGCCAATTTTCTGGGGTTTTATTTCAATTACATGTTTGACAATGTGCGCCTGGTCAATACTTCTTCCGTCAGCGAGATGGTTGAACAGATTGTGCGGGTGCAGGAGGGGGATGTGGTCATCGGCATCAGCTTTCCCCGCTACTCCAGCCGGACAGTGAAGGCTCTGAAGTTTTCCAAGGACCGGGGAGCAACGGTGATTGCCCTGACGGATACGAAAACCTCCCTGCTGGCTGCCCAGGCCACCCACATTCTGCTGGCCAAGAGCGACATGGTCTCCCTGGTGGACTCCCTGGTGGCGCCCTTGAGTTTGGTCAACGCCCTGATTGTGGCGGTGGGCCGGAAGAAAGAAAAAGAACTTTCCCAGACCTTCACCGAACTGGAGCGGATCTGGGACGAATATGAGGTCTACGAAAAAGTTGAAGTATGATCTGATAGTCATCGGCGGCGGTGCCGCGGGAATGTTCTCCGCTGGCAGCGCCGCTGCCTTTGGCCAGCGCGTTTGTCTGGTCGAGCGCAATGACAGGTTGGGGAAAAAACTCCATATTACCGGCAAGGGCCGCTGCAATGTCACCAACTGCTGCACGGCGGAGGAAGTGCTGAAGCAGATTCCCCGCAATGGACGGTTCCTGTACAGCGCCATGTACGGCTTCCCGCCGGAGCGGGCCATGGCTTTTTTTGAGGACCGAGGCTGCCCGCTGAAGGTGGAACGGGGCAATCGGGTGTTCCCGGTGTCGGACCGTGCCGCCGACATTGTCGCCGTTTTGCGGCGGGAACTGGAGCGCGGCGGCGTGGAGATTCTCCATGACCGGGCGGAAGAAATATTGACGGACGAAGGCACAGTTGCCGGCGTCCGCTGTGCGGGACGCACGTTGGCCGGGGATCGTGTGCTGTTGGCCACCGGTGGGTGCAGCTATCCCGGCACCGGCTCCGATGGCAGCGGCTATCGGCTGGCCCAGGCGCTGGGGCACACCATTGTGCCGCCCCGCGGGTCCCTGGTACCTCTGTGTGAGGACGGGACGTGGTGCCGCCAGATGCAGGGGCTGAGCCTGAAGAATGTGGGGGTTAAGCTGCTCAATCAAAAGAACAAGACGGTCTACGAGGATTTTGGGGAGCTCCTGTTCACCCATTTTGGCCTGTCGGGGCCCACGATCCTCAGCGCCAGCGCCCATATGCAAGACAAGGACCGGTATACCGTGGCGATCGATTTGAAGCCGGCTCTGGATGAAAAAAAGCTGGATCAGCGGATTTTGCGGGATTTTGGACAGTATCAGAACCGAACCATTGAAAATTCCCTGATCGATCTGTATCCCCGTTCTCTGATCCCGGTAATGATCCGCCGCGCGGGCATTGCCCCTTCTGTCCAGGCCAACGCGGTTACAAAGCAGCAGCGCCGGGCGCTGCTGGAGACGACGAAGCGGTTTACAGTGGAGATTGCCGGCAAGCGTCCTGTAGCGGAGGCCATTGTCACTGCCGGCGGCGTCAAGGTCAGCGAGGTGGACCCGAAGACCATGGCATCCAAGAAAGTGCCCGGCCTGTACTTTGCCGGAGAGATTCTGGACGTGGATGCGTATACCGGCGGCTTTAATCTGCAGATTGCCTGGGCGACGGCCTATGCGGCGGCAAAGGCCATTGGCGGCGTGGAGAAGGCTGCTGGGAATTAAGGCGCGCTTGTGCATGCTCTGCCGGACTGCTGCTGCATGACTTGCTGTGCGGCGATTGACTTCTCGGGAATTGGGGGAACCGTGTTTCTGGACTGGAAATCCGTCTGCCGGTGTGCTATACTATATAAAATTTCGCCAAATGGCATACGACGAGGGATGAGGAAATGGGAAAGAAGTATATCAGCGTCGCCATCGACGGCCCTTCCGGAGCCGGCAAGAGCACTTTGGCTCGGACGGTGGCGAAGAGACTGGGGTTTGTGTATGTGGACACCGGCGCCATTTACCGGACGGTGGGCTGTTATTTTGCCATGTGCGGCATTGGCCCAAAAGACACCGACGGCATCACACGGCTGATCGACGATGTGAACATCGAGATCCTCTATGGAGAAGACGGGGTGCAGCACATGCTCCTCAATGGCCGCGACGTGACGGATGAAATTCGGACGCCGGAGATGTCGGAGTATGCCGCTGTGGTGTCCAAACAGCCGGTGGTGCGAAAGTACCTGCTGGAAATGCAGCGGGACATGGCCAGAACCCACGATGTGATTATGGACGGCCGGGATATTGGCACTGTCGTACTGCCACAGGCTGATGTAAAGATTTTTCTGACGGCATCGGCGGAGGTGCGCGCCCAGCGCCGCCACAAGGAGTTGCTGGAAAAGGGCGAAAAGATCTCCTATGCCCAGGTCCTGTCGGATATGCAGGCCCGGGATGAGAGCGACCGCAGCCGGCCCATCTCGCCGTTGAAGCAGGCTGCAGACGCGGTGCTGCTGGACACCAGTGAGCTGGATTTGGAGCAGAGCGCCGCCGCCATTGAGCGGCTGATTCGGGAGAAGACGGGCCTATGAGCGACACGAGAAGCATGAACCGGCTGTACCGGATCATTTACTGCATTGTACGGCCCTTTATGGCCGTTTGGCATCCGTTTTTGAAGGTGACCGGTGCGGAGAACATTCCAGAGGGCGGGTGCCTGATCTGCGGCAACCACTCCGCATTGTCCGATCCTGTTTGGGTGGCCTTTGCCATGAAGATGCGCCGTCCTTTGCGAGTCATGGCAAAGAAGGAATTGATGGATGTACCGGTGCTGGGGTGGCTCCTGGGGAAGCTGGGCGTTTTTGCGGTGGACCGGGGACACAGCGACATCACCGCCATCAAAACCGCCCTGACCTATCTCAAGGGCGGAGAATACCTGCTGGTGTTTCCAGAGGGGACCCGCATGAAACAGGGAAAACGGGAGCAGGCGAAAACTGGCTGCGCCCTGCTGGCCACACGTACCAACAGTTTGGTACTGCCGGTGTATGTGCCGGTGGAGAAAAAGCCTTTCCGGCGGCTGCACCTGGTCATCGGGGAACCATACCGCATGGAGTATGCGAGCCGCCGTGCCTCCAATGAGGAGCTGCAGCGGCTGACGGACGAGATGATGGATAAGATCTACGCATTGGGGACACAGATATGAAGGTAATTTTGGCAAAAACGGCCGGGTTCTGCTTCGGCGTCAACCGGGCTGTGGGCCTGGTGGAAGAGACCGTGGCCCGGGGAGAGCCTGCTGTGACGCTGGGGCCGATCATTCACAACCGGCATGTGGTGGAACGCTTTGCGCAAATGGGCGTGCGGGAGGTGGCGGTTCCGGAGGAGGTTCCGGAGGGCGCCAGCGTGATTATCCGATCCCACGGCGTGGGGCGGGCGGTCTATGAGGCCCTGGAAGCCCGAAATTGTAAAATCATTGACGCGACATGTCCCTTTGTCCAGCGCATTCACAAAATTGTGGCCGGCGCGGCAGAAAAGGGGCGGCGCCCGGTCCTGATTGGAACGCGCACCCATCCGGAGATCACAGCGATTGCTGGTTGGTGCCAGGATCCGCTGATCTTTGAAAATGCAGAGGAATTACAAAATTGGCTGAATTCGGACGAGAAGAACCGAGATCTCCCAATTCTGGTCGTGAGCCAGACCACCAGCACAAAAAGTTTGTGGGAAAGTTGTACGAAAATCATAAAAAAGGTGTGTACAAACTTCGAAATATTTGATACAATATGCAATGCGACGGAAAATCGTCAAACGGAAGCGCAGGAGTTGGCCGGACAGTGTGATGCCATAATTGTGGTTGGTGATAGCCTAAGCTCCAATACGAAACGGCTGGCAGAGATTTGCCGCCGGTTTTGCAGCCGTGTACAGCTCATCGACAATGTTTCGGAGCTGGACCGTTCAATTGTTTCCCGGGCGTCAACCGTTGGCATCACTGCCGGTGCGTCCACACCGGCGTGGATAATAAAGGAGGTCAACAACACTATGAGCGAAGAAATCAAGGTGGAAACTGCGCAGGAGGAGAATTTTGCCGAGCTTCTCGAGCAATCCATCAAAACTTTAAATAATGGAGATAGGGTCACCGGCGTCGTCACGGCCATTGGCGCCACCGAAGTGCAGGTGGATTTGGGCACCAAGCATGCCGGTTACATTCCTCTGACCGAAGTGTCTGCCGATCCCAGCGTCAAGGTGGAGGATGTGCTGAAGGTCGGCGACGAGGTGGAGGTCAGCGTTGTCCGCGTCAATGACGTGGAGGGCACGGTCATGCTGTCCAGAAAACGTCTGGAGGCCGGCAAGGTCTGGGACGACATTGAAGCAGCCAAGGATGAGAAGACTGTGGTCGAGGGCCTGATTACCGAGCAGAACAAGGGCGGCCTGGTGGCCAATGTCAAGGGCATTCGCGTCTTTATCCCCGCATCCCAGACCGGCGTCCCCAAGGACGGCGATATGGGCGCCCTGGTCAAGACGACTGCGCGTCTGCGCATCACCGAGGTCAACCGTGTCCGCCGCCGCGTGGTGGGTTCCATCCGCGCTGTGGCTGCGGAAGAGCGGAAGGCCGCTGCTGAGAAGATCTGGGCTGAGATTGAAGTGGGCAAGAAGTACCATGGCGTGGTCAAGAGCCTGACTTCTTACGGCGCGTTTGTGGACATCGGCGGTGTAGACGGCATGGTTCATGTTTCCGAGCTGAGCTGGAGCCGCATCAAGAACCCCGCCGAGGTAGTCAAGGTCGGCGACGAAATCGAGGTCTTTGTGCTGTCCTTTGATCCGGAGAAGAAGAAAATTTCTCTGGGCTACAAGACGCCGGAAACCAATCCGTGGAATATCTTCACCAGCACCTATCAGGTGGGGGATGTAGTTGCCGTGCGGATTGTCAAGCTGATGACCTTCGGCGCGTTTGCTGAGATTATCCCCGGTGTGGATGGCCTGATCCACATCTCCCAGATTGCAGACCGCCGCATTGGCAAGCCGGAAGATGTGCTGGCGGAGGGCCAGCAGGTTGAGGCGAAGATTATCGACATCGACACCGAGAGAAAGCGGATCTCACTGTCCATCCGTGCTCTGCTCACCGGCGAGGAGCCGGAGGCCGACGACGAAGACGACGCCGAGTAAGTATCCAGTCCTGTACAGGGGTGCTGCTTGCAGCGCCCCTGTATTTTTTGCACGCCACAGTTCGGCGCATAAGGAGGAAGTTTTGCATGAAGCATCTGAGTACATTTGTCTACGCCATCTTGGCGGGGCTGGCCATTTCTATCGGCGGCGTGGCGTATCTTTCCTGTGACAGCAAGGTTGTGGGAGCTGTGTTTTTTTCCGTGGGCCTGTTTGCCGTATGCAGTCTCGGCCTGAATCTGTATACGGGGAAAATTTGTTATGCCTTTGACAACAAGCCTGCTTATACCGCCCAATGCCTGTTGATCTGGGTTGGAAATCTGGTGGGAGCCGTTCTGGCCGGCAGCGCCATTCGAGCTACGCGGCTGACGGCTGTGGTGGAAAAGGCGGTCTCTGTCAGCCAGACCAAGCTTTCCGACGGCCTGGTCAGTGTGTTTATTCTGGCAATTTTCTGTAATATTCTGATCTACCTGGCGGTAGAGAACTACAAAAATAATCCCCACGAGCTGGGCAAGTACCTGGGCCTGTTCCTGGGGGTCAGCGTGTTCGTGATCGCTGGCTTTGAGCACTGTGTGGCCAATATGTTCTATTTTACCGTGGCCGGCGAGTGGAGCGGCAGAACGCTGGGGTATATCCTGGTCATGACGCTGGGCAACTCGGTGGGCGGCGTGCTGCTGCCTCTGTGCCGCAAGCTGCGGGACCGGGCGGCCGCTGCTGTATAGGCGGTACAACCGTGAAAAACCGGTGTGATGGAAACCCATCACACCGGTTTTTTGATTGGCCGTACTGGCTTCAGAGCTGTGCCAGCTTTTCGGTAATGACTTCGTTGACCAGCTTGGGATCGGCTTTGCCCTTGAGCTGCTTCATGGTCTGCCCCACAAGGAAACCAAACGCTTTGGTTTTGCCCGCCCTGTAGTCGGCAATGCTCTGGGGATTCGCGGCAAAGACGGCGTCCACCACTTCCTCCACAAGCCCCGTGTCCCGGACCTGGGCCATGCCGTGCTCCTGCACATAGGCGTCCACGTCCAACGGGCCGTCCATGGCGGCGGCAAAGATCTGCTGGCCGCTCTTGCGGTTGATGGCGCCCTGCTCCACCAGGTTGATGATCTGGCCCAGGTTCTCCGGCGTCAGCAGCAGGTCCTTGGCCTCCAGCTCCCGGTCCTTCAGGGCCTTACGCACGTCGCCCATGATCCAGTTGGCGACGGCCTTGGGCTTACCGCACACAGCCAGCGCCGATTCAAAGAGGTCCGCCAGGGCCTTTTCTGCGGTGATCAGGCGGGCGTCGTATTCCGGCAGGTCGTATTCGGCCATGTAGCGGGCCTGTTTCTCTTCGGCCATTTCCGGCTGGGCGTCCCGCATGGACGCGATCCACTGTTCGCTCAGTTCCAGGGGCGGCAGATCCGGCTCGGGAAAATAGCGGTAGTCCTGGGCGTTTTCTTTCGAACGCATGGCAGTGCTGCGGTTCTTGTTGTCGTCCCAGCGGCGGGTCTGCTGGACGACGCGGCCGCCGTCCTCCAGAACCTCAATCTGACGCTGGGCCTCGTAGTCAATGGCCCGGGCAATGGCCTTGAAGGAGTTCATATTCTTCATCTCAGTGCGGGTGCCGAACTCCGCCTGACCCACGGGGCGGACAGACAAGTTGATGTCGGCCCGCAGAGAGCCCTCCTGCATCTTGCAGTCAGAGACACCCAGGTATTCCAGGGTGGATTTGAGCTTTTCCAGATAGGCGATCACCTCCGCTCCGCTGCGAAAATCCGGCTCCGTGACAATCTCAATCAGCGGTACACCGCAGCGGTTGTAGTCGCACTGGGTCTGCTCGGTCCACGGGTCGTGGACCAGCTTCCCGGCGTCCTCCTCCATGTGAATCTCATGGATGCGGATGTCCTTTTTGACCCCGTCCACCTCGATGGTCACATGGCCATTGCGGCAAATGGGCAGATACAGCTGGGAGATCTGATAGGCTTTGGGCAGATCGGGGTAGAAATAGTTCTTCCGGTCAAATTTATTGTACCGGGTGATCTCGCAGTTGAGGGCCAGGCCGGCCTTCACTGCGTATTCTACCACCTTTTTGTTCAGCACAGGCAGGGCGCCCGGCATTCCGGTGCAGACGGGGCAGCAGTGGGTATTGGGCGCGCCTCCGAATTCGGTGGTGCAGCCGCAGAAAATCTTTGTCTTTGTGGCCAGCTCCACATGGGTCTCCAGACCGATAACCGTTTCCCAACGCATCTGCTTACACTCCTTTCGCCACGGCGGGCTGCCGCCGGTGATAGTCTGTGGCCTGTTGATAGGCGTGGGCCGCATTGAGCAGCATCTGCTCCTGCAGCGGCGCGCCGATAAACTGCGCGCCAATGGGCAGGCCTTGCCCGTCGAAGCCGCAGGGGACGCTGATGCCGGGCAGGCCGGCCAGGTTCACTGAAACGGTGAAAATGTCGCTGAGGTACATCTTCAAGGGATCCGACAGGCTCTCGCCCAGGCGTGGAGCCGTGGTGGGGGCGGCGGGGCAGAGGATCAGATCATAATTTGCAAAGGCGGCGTTAAACCCGTCGTGAATGACCTTCTTCACCTGGAGGGCCTTTTTGTAGTAGGCGTCGTAGTAGCCGGTGGAGAGGACAAAGGTCCCCAGCAGAATGCGGCGGCGGACTTCTTCGCCGAACCCCTCGGTGCGGGTTTTGCAGTACAGGCCGGTGAGATCTTCGTAATCTTCTGCGCGATAGCCGTACTTGACGCCGTCAAAACGGCTCAGGTTGGAGCTGGCCTCGGCGGTGGCAAGAATGTAGTAGGTGGGCACCGCATATTTGAGCCACGGCATGGGGAATCGTTCTACCGTAGCCCCCAGACGCTGCAGTGTTTCCGCGGCGGCCAGCACCCCATCCCGCACCTCCGGAGCCAGACCGTCGCCAAAGCACTCCTCCGGCAGTCCCACCCGCAGGCCGGCAATTTCGGTGGTGAGATTGGCGAGATACGCCGGTGGGGTCCGGTCCAGGCTGGTGGCGTCCTTGGGATCCTTGCCGGAGATGATGTCCAGAATGGCAGCGCAGTCGGCGGCATCCTTGGCCATGGGGCCGATTTGATCCAAGGAGGAGGCGTAGGCAATCAGGCCGTAGCGGGAGACCGTGCCGTAGGTGGGCTTCATGCCTGTGATGCCGCAGAAAGACGCGGGCTGGCGGATGGAGCCGCCGGTGTCGGAGCCCAGGGCACACACGGCGCTTCTGGCCGCCACTGCCGCCGCCGCGCCGCCGGAGGAGCCGCCGGGGACGTGATCCGGGTTCCACGGGTTCCGGGTGGGGCCGTAATACGAGGTCTCCGTGGTGGAGCCCATGGCGAATTCGTCCATATTGGCTTTCCCCACCGGCACCATGCCCGCCGCCAGCAGCTTTTCCAGAACCGTGGCGTCATAGGGGGGACGGAAGCCCTCCAGAATTTTGGAGGCGCAGGTGGTGAGTACGCCATTTTCACAGATGTTGTCCTTGATGGCGATGGGCACACCGGCCAGGGGCCCGGTCAGGGTGCCGGCGGCAATGGCCCGGTCGGCCTGCTGGGCCAGGTGCAGTGCCCGCTCTGTGTCCAGATGGGCGTAAGCGTTGAGCGATTGGGTGGCTCGAGCTGCGTCCAACACAGCCTCTACCGCCTGGACGGAGGTGGTCTGGCCAGCCTGAATGGCGCGCCCCAGCTCCAGGGCTGTCATCGTTGTCAATTCCATGGTACTGCCTCCTTACTCTACGGCCCTGGGAACCAGGAATCCGCTGCCGTCCTGCTTTGGCGCGTTGGCCAGCAGGTCTTCCCGGGGGCGGGAGGGCAGGACCTCGTCCTCGCGGGTCACGTTGGTGATACGGAATACGTGGCTCATGGCCTCCACATCGGTAGTGTCCACCTCGGCCAGCAGATCCATGTGGCCGATGATGCCGGCCAGATCGGCCCGGAGCTTTTCACGGCTGTGATCCTCAATATTCAGGCGGCTCAGTTCCGCAACATAGTCCAGCATTTCGTCGGTGATCATCATGGCAGTTCCTCCTTGTTTACGGTTCCAGACGGTGCAGATCTCTGGGGAACAGGGTGCTTTCCCGCACGTTTTGCAGGCCCAACAGCCGCATGGTCAGCCGTTCCAGGCCGATGCCCAGACCGCCGTGGGGCGGCATGCCGTACTGAAAGGCCATCAGATAGGACGGCACGTCTGCCGGGTCCATGTCGCGGCTGCGCATTTTGTCCACCAGCATGTGATAGTCGTGAATGCGCTGACCGCCGGTCGTGATCTCCATGCCCCGGAACAGCAGGTCGAAGGACAGGGTGAATCGCGGGTCGGCCGGGTCGTCCATGGCGTAGAAAGGCCGTTTTTTGGACGGATAGTGGGTGATAAACACAAAGTCGCTGCCGCATTCCTCCTGGAAATAGCGGCCGATGGCCACTTCCTCCTCCGGCTCCAGGTCGTAGGGATTGCGGATGGGACGGCCGTATTTTTCCGAGGCCAGCCGCTTGGCTTCGTCGAAGCGCACGGCAGGGATCTCGGACACGTCCGGCAGCTCTGCGTTCAGCCGCTGCAGATCGGCGGCGTACTCCCGGCCCAGAAGCGCAAAGGTGTACTGGAGCATGGCTGTTTCCATCTGCATCACGTCTTCAAAAGAGGAAATATACCCCACTTCAAAGTCCAGACTGGTGTATTCGTTCAGATGGCGAACTGTGGCGTGCTTTTCCGCCCGGAACACCGGCGCAGTTTCAAAGACCCGCTCGTAGACGCCCACCATCATCTGCTTGTAAAACTGGGGGCTTTGGGCCAGATACGCCCGCTTGTGGAAATAGTCCAGCTTAAAGATGTTGGAGCCGCCCTCAGCGCCCTTGGCCTGGATTTTGGGAGTGTGAATCTCCGTAAAGCCTTCGCCGGTGAGAAATTCCCGGAAGCCCCGCACCAGGCCCTCCTGGATCTTGAAGATGCTCCGCTCCCGCAGGTTCCGCAGGGTCACGGGGCGCAGGTTCAGATCCGTGTCCAGGTTCAAATTCATCTTCCATTTGTGGACCGGCACCGGCAGCGCCGCGGCGGGGGAGGAGAGAATTTCCACTGCGGTCAGCTCCACCTCATATCCGCCGGGAGCCCGGGATTCCTCCCGTACATTGCCGGTGACAATCACGGTACATTCCTCTGTCAGATCCTCCGGCAGCGCGTCGGAACAGACGCATTGCACGATGGCGTCCTTTTTCCGCAGCGTCAGGAATGTGAAGCCGCCCATGTCCCGGATGGAGTGGACTGCGCCATGGAGCTGAACGCGCTGGCCCACGAATTCCGCCAGCTGCTGCGCTTCAATGCGCGCTGTTTTGGTCAAACCCTGCATTTTTTTCATGTCGAAAACCGTCCTTTCCTGTGGCTCCGGAACGGCAAAAAGCGCCCGTCCCGGAAAATTCCCGGGACGGGCGCTGTATCTCGACAGAAAGACACACGAAACCCGCGGTACCACCCTGGATTGCCGCGCCTTTGCGACCTCTCGAAGCGTTTAACGCACGCGACACGTGCCGGCTTACCGCACAGAACTGGTTTCAACCGGCCGGCTCCCAAGTGTTACGGTTCCCAAGTCCCTTTGGACGGCGCTTACAGCCGGTGACGCCGGTTCTCTGTCAAAGCTCTTTGGGGCGCTCTTGTTCATCGCCTTTGCTTTTAGAATTATTTGCAATTATAAATCGCCATATACAATTTGTCAATGGGAAACCTGCAAAATTTCACCTGTATGCGGGAGCGCCATCACGGCAAATTGTACAAATCAGCGGAACACCTTCCCCGCTGCGTCCAGGACCTCTACCCGGTGTGTCTTGTAAAAATCAGGGGCATATTGCGGCAGATGGCGCACCACTGCCGCCGCCAGCAGATCCGGATTCAACGATGGATTCTGGGCGCAGACCACACAGTCCAGCCGCAGGAGCCGGTCGGACAGCCGCACCGGCGCGACAGAGCGGATCATGGGGCGGATATCGGCCTGTATGGGGCCTTTTTTGCTCTTTTTTTCCACCAGAATTTCGTCCCGGGCGTAGAGGTCTGCCAGCGCCGCTTCCGTCCCGTCGGGGATGCCGTTGTCATATTCCAGCTGCACTTGGGCCTGTAAATACGTAAGCTCCTTGATTTTTCGCGGACTGTCATAGGCTTTCAGGGCCCGGAGACCGGTGGGAAAGGCGGCGTTCAGCCGCGCTGGCACATCCTCCAGGGCCGTGTCTGTGTCCTCCAGGGTGAAGTCCAGCAGTTCGCACTGGCTGGAGGTGCCCACGGACAGGGGCAGGGCGATGGAGACAATGGCGTGGCGGTGAAATCCTTCCGTGTGCTTCAGATGGAGCCCCGCCCGCAGAAAACAGCGCTGGAATTGCCGCATGGTGTCCAGATGGGACAGGTAGACGGCGATGCCCGTTTTTTCAAACAGCAGTCTATTCATCGCATACACCTCGTTTATACAGTAGATTGGCGCCGCAGCCCGTGCACTGTTTCCGGCAGTCCGGAGAGACGACAGACTGGTGGGCCAGCTCCCGCTCGTGCCACAGGAAGTCCCGGCGGACGCCGACGGAGATGGTCTGCCACGGGAAGATTTCATCTTTGCCGTAGGTTCGCTGGGCGTAGAATTTCGGATCCACCCCGCACTGGGCAAAGGCGTCCATCCAGATGTCATAGTTGAAATACTCGTTCCAGCCGTCCAGCTTTGCGCCATTGCGGACGGCAGTCTCCAGCACATCGCACAGCTTCCGGTCGCCGCGGGCCAGCACCGCCTCCAGGAAGCTGACGTTGGATTCATGCCAGTGGTAGGAGATGGCGCGGGTTTTCAGCGCGTCCTTCAAAAGCCGCTGGCGGCGCATGTATTCCTCCGGCGGAATCTGGGCCTCCCACTGGAAGGGCGTATTGGGCTTGGGCACGAAGAAGGAGGTGGAGAGGGTGATGGTGCAGCCGCGCTTCCGGTTGGGGGAATGCGCCCGCCAGGTCTGGTAGACCTTGTAGGCCAGATCCGCAATGCCCAGGACATCTTCGTCCGTCTCCGTGGGCAGGCCCAGCATGAAATACAGCTTTACATTGCTCCAGCCGCCGGCAAAGGCCGTGGCGCAGGAACGCAGCACGTCTTCCTCAGTGACGTTTTTGTTGATGGCGTCCCGGAGACGCTGGGTACCGGCCTCCGGCGCAAAGGTCAGGCCGCTTTTGCGGACCTTCTGGATCTTCTGCATCAGCTCCATGGAGAAATTGTCGGCCCGCAGGGAGGGCAGGCTCAGGTTGATGTTCCGGGGCAGGCAGTAGTCCAGCATCCGGTCGGCAAACTCCGGCAGCCGCTTGTAGTCGGAGGTGGACAGGCTGGACAGGGTGATCTCCTGATAGCCTGCGTCTTCCAGGGAGGCGATGGCCTGCGCCACCAGCACGTCGGGGCTCTTGGCCCGGACGGGGCGGTAGCAGTAGCCGGCCTGGCAGAACCGGCAGCCCCGGATACAGCCCCGGAACACCTCAATGGTAGTGCGGTCATGGACGATCTCCGTGGAGGGAATGATGCTTTTGGTGGGGAAGTAGGCGTGATCCATGTCCTGAACGATGCGTTTGGTCACCGTGGTGGGCGCGCCATATTTGGGTGTGATCGCCGCGATGGTGCCGTCGGCGTGGTAGGTGTGCTCGTAAAAAGCGGGCACGTAGACGCCGTCCAGCTTGGAGACCTCCAGCAGAAACTGATGTTTGCTCCATCCGGCCTTTTTGGCTTTGGCGTAGAGCTCCAGAATTTCCACCGTCAGATCTTCGCCCTCGCCCAGGGAGCAGAAGTCCAGGAACTCCGCCAGCGGCTCCGGATTGTACATGCAGGTGCCGCCGGCAAAGACCAGGCCCTTCAGCTCCGTCCGATCCTTGGCCCGCAGGGGGATGCCCGCCAGATCCAGCATATTGAGAATGTTGGTATAGCTCATCTCGTAGCCCACGGAAAATGCCACCAGATCAAAGTCAGTGAGGGGATCATGGCTTTCCAGAGCATAGAGGGGAATCTGGTGCTGGCGCATTTGCTGCTCCATATCGCCCCAGGGGGCGAAGGCCCGCTCGCACCACACATTGGGCATCTCGTTCATAATGCCGTAGAGAATCCGCATGCCCAGATTGGACATGCCGATTTCATAGGTGTCCGGGAAGCAAAAGGCCACCCGCACATCCACTTGAGTTTTGTCCTTGACGACCTGATTGTATTCGCCGCCCACATAGCGGGCCGGCTTCTGGACCTTTCGTAAGATCCGGTCAAACATGGCTGTTTCGCCCATAATTTCGCCTCGATTTCTTGTAAAGTGAAAGTGCCGCGGAAGGTGTGGCTTTCATTTGCTGGCTATTATAGCACATCTTCTGTAATCTCTCAAATAGAAACCGGGGAAAAAGAAAAATAATGCTTGACAAGCGCGAAACGGGGTGGTATTATATTAGAGCTGTCGATGAACAGCGGAAATATGGGGGTATAGCTCAGCTGGGAGAGCGCTTGAATGGCATTCAAGAGGTCAGCGGTTCGATCCCGCTTATCTCCACCAA
>CBCPMX010000013.1:0-7492 GCA_965120355.1 uncultured Oscillospiraceae bacterium | reverse complement strand
AAAAGAAACTGGAGCAGAAACTGTTCCAAAAATGCGTTTCAGAAAGGGCTGTGCGCGCTATGTATAATCCGCAGTTGGAGACTTTCCTTCGCTTGGCCGATGCAGGGCAGTGACAATATGTCAACACGCCGGACGACGCCCGGGAAATCTTGAAGAATCTGAGCCGAGATGTCAGCGTGGTGGTGGGCATTTTCGACGATACCATGCTGAATCTGCGCAAAGGTTCCTGAATGGAAAGCTCCGAAAATGGCAGCTGGCAGCAGCGATACGCAGAAAATGTCCGTTGATCCATCGGTTCACAAGCGCGGGTATATTCAGTTGTGAAGTAATTTTTGATAAATTGCCAAATCTTTGTCTGTAAAGACATTGAAAATGACTTGTTGAATGGAGCTGTCAGTCTCAAGAAAGCGCTTGACTGTCTTGATTGCGATTTCAGCCGCTCGTTCCTGGGGAAAATGGAAAACGCCAGTTGAAATACAGCAAAAGGCAATCGACTGGACCTCGTTCTCTGCGGCAAGCTCCAAGCAAGATTGATAACAGCTTGCCAAGAGATCACAGTCTTTTTTGCGAAGCGGTCCTGAAATCATCGGCCCAACCGTATGCAGGACATATTTGCAAGGGAGATTGTAGGCGGGCGTAATTTTAGCAGTTCCCGTTTCTTCCTCATGGCCTTGCGCCTGCATAATCTCGTTACACTTGATCCGAAGCTCGACGCCAGAAAGCGAGTGAACAATGTTGTCGATGCAGGAATGGCAAGGTTGCCAGCACCCCAATAGGGCGCGATTGGCTGCATTTACAATCGCATCACAGCGCAGAGATGTGATATCTCCCTGCCAAAGCGTTATTTTCGGATCGCCATTGACCCTCGGCAAGTCATGCGCAACTGTAATTCCTCTCTGTCGGACCATTTCCGACAGGTATTCATCCTGAACCTTCAGGAAATCCTTTGATGCCGGATAGGGAGGGCGAACATTCAATAGAGAACGCAAAAGCCGCCATTGCGCATCGTCGGTATCAGGGATGGCAAGGTTCTCGTACTGAGGCATCTCGCGCTGCAATTCCCTGATGAGATATATCCTTCTTTCCTCCTGGGTCATATCTTCAGCTCCTTTAACCGTGAAAGCACATTACCAATATCAGCGTTGATACAGATGGATCGGCCTATAATCTCCGGCGGAGCAAATGCCTCTCCGAAATTGATGCAGGCATAGGTGGCGTTTTGATTTGCGTAGGTCATTTTCCAGAAAGGATATTTGATAATGACCGGGGTGTTGGCTCCCACGCCAAGCTCCAAATATAGCACGTTCAATCCATCGTGGCGGCGCAGGAACTCGTCGTAACGCTCCGCGGCCCGGTGCCAGCCTTCATCCTCGACAAACGTATTGTCGCTCCGCAAATTCATGGTCATGGGTTTGCCGCAGATGGGACAACGCGGAACTAATTCTGTGGGTATCCTCATGTTTCTCTGCTCGGCGGTCATTTGCCGGACTGCTTCTTCATTGTCATAAGTTTTCTGATGGCAGGGCGTGCTGCACTGCCACAGCCCATAGTCGCCTTGGGTGTAAAACAGGCGGCGCTTATCGAATCCAGCCTTTTGAAATTGATGGTCCACGTTGGTGGTCAAAACAAAATAGTCCTTGCCCTGCACCAACTCCAGTAGCGTTGAATATACGGGCTTTGGTGCGTCCATATAGCGATTTATATAAATAAAACGGCTCCAATAGGCCCAGTGTTCTTCCAGCGTGTCAAAAGCATAAAACCCACCGGAATACATGTCGGGGAACCGGTATTTTTCAATAAAATCTGCAAAATATTGCTGGAACCGCGCTCCGCTGTAGGTAAACCCCGCCGAAGCGGACAAGCCGGCGCCGGCGCCGATGACAATAGCATCGGCGCTGTCCAGCAATGTGGTCAGCTGGTGAATTTGCGGATACTCCAATTCTAACACATCCTTCCCGCCGCAGGAAGCCCTGCGGCATGTTTTCAGTTGTTAGTTTTGACGCTGCATGGCTTTTCCAGCTTCTCGACAGCGTGAACAGGGCAGATGCGCAGGCAGTTGCCGCAGTGCAGGCAGTGACGTTCGTCAATGACCCGGGGAATGGTATTGGAAATACACCCGGACGGACAGAGGCTGCGACAGCCCTGGCAGCCAATGCACTTGCTTGCGTCGATGCGGTAGCCGGTTTGCTGAAGCGGTTGACCGCCAAAGGAAAAGCGCTGCCGGAACGGCGGCAGCTGGGACAAGTCAAAATATTCTCCCTCGCCCCGGTAAATCTGAAAGACTTCCAGTGCCTGGCGGCTTTTTTCCACAGGGTAGATACGCGTCATATAGGCGTTTTTTTCAAAAATTTCATCCAACCGGTTCTGGCCGATGCTTCGCACCGCCCCACGCAAAGAAACAGAGACGGTGGAAAGCGTATCCGTTCCCCGCATGCCCGTCAGGGACACAAAGGGATGGGCCATGAGCCGGTCATAAAAAGATTTTCCCCGGGCGGTGAGAAAATACAGTCCGCCTTCGTCGGCCAGCATCAGATCAATCACACAGGTCTGGGGAAGACCCGTATCATCCACGGTGGCAAACACAGTGGAATGAATTTCTGACTGTAAAAATTGCAGCACTTCCGTTGCCGTCATTTCGCAATCTCCTTTCTATCTATCAGCGCCCACGCAGCAGCGGCGCCAGTTTCGGAAATACCAACAGCGTTACCAGACTGTGTTCCAGTCCTTTGCGCAGATGAAATGGAACCGCGTTCCAGAGCGCCATGTCCAGTTTTGTTTGAGGAACTGGAATGTATTCCGAAAAAGGCGCAATCAGCGCGCCCAGCGGCATAAAGTGTTCAAACAGCTCAGATTTGTCGAAGCGGCGCGGGATCGCCGCGAGCCGCAGCGGCGGTCCCACAAAGGATTACAGTGTGTATTCCTGCGGTGGATTACCGGAAAAGTCCGCAATGACCGCACTGGCGTCCGCCAGATAGAATACCTCAAAAATGGGATTGTCGGCGGTCTGGTACTGCCCCTGGACAATGGGATTCTGGATACACATCTCTTTGGCGGCCCGGTTGTTCTCAAAGACGGCCCGGCCATGGAGGCGAATCCAGGCATAAGTGGGGCTGGAAACAGAGAGTTCAATGTAGGGATTGCTCTGCAGATCCGCGTAGACATCCTTGGTGCTGTTGGTGCAGAACCACAGTTTGCCGTCCAATGCGCCGGCAAACATGAAGGGGCGGCATTTGGCTTTGCCATCCCGGCCCACAGTGGCCAGATACTGTACCGGATTTTCATTCAGGAATTTAACAACTTCATTCATCATTGTGACCTCCAAATATGTTTCAAAGATTTCTGATTTTGGGATATATGCGGCGCACCTGTCCGTATGCCGGCGCATGTGCCGGCAATGCGGGCTGTCCTGCGTGGCAGCAAATTGCTTCTGCACCACACAGATGCGCTGTTGGATGTGGTTGCCGCGCGTTGCCTCGTCTGCCATGGCGATGGCATAGCCGGCAGAAAGGGTTTATTTCAGGTTTTTAGAGCTTTGGACCGGCCGGTTTCCTCAGCGCTTGCCTATATTATAGGCAGGCCGGCGCGGTTTGTGAAGTACGCACAATATTGTGCCATGGTTTCCTCCAAGGAACCATGGCATATGTGTTTCTTATGAAGACATTTACTTTCTGCTCCCCGGTGTGCTATAATATACATAATGATTTTATAGAAAGAGGAGTGGGTGTGGAATGCAATATGTCAGAAGACTGCGGCTGCAGAATCTGCATAACGCCAGGGATCTGGGCGGCTATGCGACCGCGGATGGCGGTGTGACAAAGTTCGGCGTGTTTCTCCGATCGGAGGCGCCCTGTGAGCTGGAGCAGGCGGACATTGAAGCCCTGCGGGAATACGGCGTAACCTCCTCTCTGGATCTGCGCAGCAGCGGCGAGGTTGCCATGCGGCCCAGTTCCCTGAATGGGCCAATGGCATATTATCATAAATCTTTGTTCAATGAAGCCGTGGCCTTTGCTCCAGAGGAGGAAAACCGCGATTCCGGGAATCCCGGCGGCCCACGGGGATCTGATGGCCCCGGCGGCCCTCCGCCCGGCAGTCCCGGCAAACCGGAAACCCACGATTGGGGCGTCATGTACCGGGGAATGGCCGAACAGGCTCGGGGCTGGGCTGTGGAGGTTTTGCAGCTGGCGGCGGAATGCCGCGGTGCGCTGCTGTACCACTGCACCACAGGCAAGGACCGAACCGGGCTCCTGAGCTGCTATCTGCTGTCCATTGCCGGCGCAGCAGAGCCGGATATTGTCACGGATTACTGCGTCAGCCAGGTCTATCTCCAACCCACCTACCGAAAGCTGCTGGATGCTGGTATGGGTAATTTTGGTGCAGATCTCAACGCGCCGTTTTTCCAAACGCCTCCCGCCGCCATGCAGTCTCTGCTGGCGTATCTGAACGAAACCTACGGCGGCGTGGTGCCTTTTCTGCGGGATGCCGGCGTCAGTGAGACAACCATGGCGAAAATCCGTGAGAAATTCGTAGCGCACTGACTACACCATGACAAAAACCGCTCGCCACAGTGTGGTAAACTTACAGTAACCATGCAATGGGCGGAGCGGTTTGTATAATCAGCGGTCACCCCGGCTGTGCCGGGGTGATTTTTTCGGAGGTGGCGGTCATGCGGCGACGGCTCCTGGCGCTGTTGTCACTAGGACTACTGATGGCAGGATTTTTCTGGTATGAAAACTGCACGCTGCAGACCGATCGTTTGACTGTCGGGGATCCTGCGCTGCCAGAAGCGTTCGTGGGCCTGCGGATTGTAGTGCTGGCAGACCTTCACGGGCGGCAGTTCGGCACGGATAACGCAAGACTGCTGGCAGCAGTGGCTGCGGCGGAGCCGGATCTCATCGTTCTGGATGGAGATCTGATTGAGGAAACCACAGAACTGCCCGTAGCGGAGTCGCTGGCCTTGGGACTGACAGCTCTGGCGCCTACGTTTTATGTCACCGGCAATCATGAGTGGGCCTCCGGCTGTGCCAGACCCCTGATGACGCTGCTGGACAACTGCGGCGTCTATGTGCTGGAAAACACCTGGCAGCGGTTGACGCGCGACGGCCAGTCCATCCTCTTGGCCGGAGTCAACGACCCCAACGGCCCTTATGACCAGAAGACGCCGGAAGAAGTGGTGGCGGAAATGCGGGAAGCGGAGGGAGAGGACTGCTGGATCCTGATGCTGTGCCACCGCAACGACCAACTGGCGCTTTGGAGCAGCCTGGGGGTGAATCTGGTGCTGTCCGGTCACGGACATGGCGGCATTATCCGGCTGCCTCTGGTGGGCGGCCTTCTGGGAACTGACCGGCAGCTGTTCCCGGAATACGACGCGGGGCTGTACACTCTGAACGAAACGCAGATGGTAGTCAGCCGCGGCCTGGGCAACACTGGTTTGCGCTTCCGGCTGGGAAATCGGCCGCAAGTGCTGGTGGTGGAGCTCTCGCAATAGCCTTCCTTCGGGGTCCGGCATTCGTGAAATGCTGCGGCGGTACAAGTGCCGGTCCTGTGATTTTGTAAACTTTTTTTGACAAAGCAGCATTCCGGCGGTTGTTGGGATTGCTTTTTTTTCATTTCGTGCTATCATAAAATAAGGTGATGCAGAATGTTTCAAAGAATTTCCCAATCTCTCCAGCGATTTATGTATGGGCGCAATGGCGTCGATCAGCTCAGCTGGGTTCTGGTGGCATTGGGCCTGATTCTCAATTTAATCGGGTCAATTCTACAGCTTGGGCTGTTGTATTTGGTGGCGTATGTGCTGCTGCTGCTGGCGCTGTGGCGGATGTTTTCCAAGCAGGTGAGCAAGCGCCGCGCGGAAAATCAGAAACTGCTGGCTTTCTGGAACCGCCTGCGGGACCGGCAGCACCGGTATTTTTCCTGCCCCCAGTGCAGGCAGACGGTCCGCGTCCCCCGCGGCAAGGGCAAGGTCAATATCAAATGCCCCAAGTGCGGGGAAAAGTTCATTAAGAAAACATAACAGCGTGGAATTACGTCAAAAAAACCGCCGGACTCCGGCGGTTTTTTATTTGTCCGCTGTCTGCATGCAACTTCCCCCGAATTTACATATACTAGTGGAGAGATTTTTACAAAGGAGCGGTTTTATGCAGATTACAGCGGAGCACCTCCGGCAGTTTTCCCGAAGCCTGCGGGAGGCCGAAAAAAGCCCCGCCACCGTAGAGAAATACCTTCGGGAAGCGGTGCAGTTCAGCGCATGGCTGGCGGGCAGGGAAGTCACAAAAGAGGCGGCGCGGTCCTATAAAGATGCGTTGCTCCGGCAGCGTACACCCAACGGCGTCAACGGAGCAGTGGCGGCCCTCAACCGCCTGTTTGCGTTTCTGGGGGCAGCGGATTGCAGATTGAAGGCCGTCCGCATCCAACGGCCACAGTTTCGGGATGAGGGGCGGGAACTGACCCGCAGCGAGTACCAGAGGCTTTTACAAGCTGCCCGGCAGCAGAAAAACCGGCGGCTTCTGCTGGTGATGCAGACGCTTTGCGCCGCCGGCGTCCGGGTATCAGAGCTGCGGTTCTTCACCGTGACCGCCGTGGAGCAGGGCAGGGCGGAGGTCACCAACAAAGGCAAGACACGGACGGTTTTTTTGCCGGCTAAGCTGCAGCGGCGGCTATTGGCCTATGCCCGAGACCTGGGCATTGTCCAAGGGCCGGTTTTTGTCACCCGCAGCGGCCGTCCCCTGGACCGGTCCAACATCTGGAGAGAAATGAAAGCGCTGTGCGAAAAAGCGCACGTTTCGCCCGGGAAAGTGTTCCCTCACAATTTGCGGCATTTATTTGCCCGGACTTTCTACAGTCTGGAAAAGGACATCGTCCGCCTGGCCGATATCCTGGGCCACTCCAACGTCAATACCACCCGCATCTACACTATGGAGACAGGTCAGGCCCACCGGCGGCAGCTGGAACGGATGCATTTGCTGCTATAAAAAAGAAAAACAACGGATTTTACATTCCGTTGTTGATAGTACCCGCTTACATATCTGCATCGGGAAATTTCGAGCATATTTTAACATTCTGTGAAGGGAAAATCAACCAGGGAAAATCAAGTCCTAAAAGTAAAAAAATTCATAGCAAAGCTGTCCAGCCTTTGACATGTTAATAAGCTGGACAAAAGTTGTATTATTTTGTACAACCAATCTGCGTTTAATGGGCAACCAGTATCCGATTCTTCTATGTTTTCTTATCGGATGTTGGTTGCCATTTGATTTCTCCCAGATTCTAAACAACGGAATGTAAATTCGGTTGTTTAGGGGCACACACCAATGAATATCCACAAATTTCTGATTGAGCATATGCTTTATCCCGCGATGGAGCTTAAAAACGGAAACCGTATTAGAAAAAAGCTGCGCACACTTCAAAAAACGGCTCTATTGTACTAAGTGTGGGTAGTAAAACCTGAACAAAGCCTTGGTGGCACTGGGAGATCTGCTATGATTTACTTGCTGTAAAA
>CBCPMX010000012.1:0-17054 GCA_965120355.1 uncultured Oscillospiraceae bacterium | reverse complement strand
ACGCTCCTGCCCGGCGGCGGCAATGAGTTTGCCGAACAGCAGATCCGACTGTTCCAACAGCTCCGCCATAGTTTGACAGGACAGCAGTGCGTCCGGCAATCCCAACGTCTCATAAAACGCCTCGGAAAAGGTAGGCTTCAGCTCATCCAGCACGGTCAGGATGGTATTGATCGTGCCGAACAGGCGGAACCGCAGGCTGTTGGCATCGTGGAGAATGCCGGCCGATTCCTCCGCACAGAAGAACCGAATGGCCTCCCGCGCACCAGTATAGTCGGACGCACGGATGCAGGAGAGAATCTGCGCCTGGAGGCAGGCAAAATTCACCGGCTGCGGCACCAGCTCATCCGTGCGGATGTCAGAGAACATGGAAACCTGCACATCGTTTTCACTGAGCCGGTGAAACTCCAGAATCTGCTGACACTCGTTATACGCCTGGGGCAGCGAGAACAGCCCGTCACACACTCGGCTGATGGCCACCGTGACGGAAATGCCAAACTCATTCTCCAGGAACTCCACCGCCTGGGCGGCGCAGCTCCGCAGCTCTTCGTACAACGCCTCCTCCGAGTCCTGAAAGACGCTGACAATGCACACATGTTCCCCGTCTACCTCTGCGTCATACTGGAGATTTTTCCGGTTCAGAAGATCCGAAAACACGTTACGCAGGACAAAAAAAGTGTGCCGCACCGCCTCGGCATTCATGGGGCTGGCGTCATCAGAAAAGGTCTCGCCCCACCGCTCCAGATGAGCCACCAGCACCACGAACCGGTTTGTGGAGAACGTAAATCCCAGGGGTTTCCCCTCCTGGATCACATCCTCTATCGTACGGTAAAAGCCGCCGTGAATCAGGTGGGAAAAGTAGACGTCCTTGGAATCGCAGCCGAAGCGCCGTTCCAGGAGGTTCAACCGCTCCTCTGTCTCCACGTCCCGGGCATCCGCCCTCTTCAAAAGCCATCCGCCGGCCAGCGGGAGCCCCACTGCCGGCAGCAGCAGCAACGGTGTGGACGCAAACGCGCCCACTGCGCAGCAGAGGGCGCCGGTTCCCAGAACAACGGCCAACTGCCGGTATTCCTTTCTCACGGAGCCGCCTCCTTTCCCTTTGCGCCCACCAGGGAACGCCGCCAGACGCCGGTTCGCTCGTAAATATATCCCAGAGGCACTGATGAGCTGGGCGCAATCATACAGGCCAGGAACACTCCGGTCAGGCCCAGGTAGTGGTTCAGCACGATGGCCAGCACCAGCCGTACCAGAATGCAGTTGACAAAGCTGGAACCCATGGCAAAAAGGCTGTGTCCCGCGCCAATAGCCAGGGAGTTGTATACCAAAAAGCTGGCATAGAAGATTTGCGCAATGATCTCAATGCGCAGATTTTGCACCGCGTACTGGATGGTCAGCGGATCGTCAGTGAACAGCCGCACCAGCACTGGCGCGGAAAATTCCACCACCACAATGATACCGGCGGCCATGGCCATGGCGATGCGCATGGCCGTATGAACCACCTTGCTGGCCCGGTCATACAGGCCCGCTCCAAGGCACTGGGCCACCATGGTGGCGGAAGCGGAGGCCATGGCCGAGGAAAAGAGCTGGCACACGTCCTTGATCTTACCGCACACCCCGTTGGCGGCAGATGCTTCGACACCGTACCGGTTAACCAGGAACGTCACCGTCAGCCAGGAGATGCCGCCTACAGCCATCTGCATGGAACAGGGCAGTCCCAGCTTCAGCATGGTTTTCAGCTTGTCCGGCCGGATGTACAGCTTCCCCAGAGACAGAGAAAACAGCTCCCGCTGCCGCAGCACATAAACCAGACACACCAGGCAGCTCAGCGTCTGGGCGATGACCGTAGCCCAAGCCGCGCCGCCGACGCCCATCCCCCAAAAGCCCACGAACACAATGTCCAATACTATATTGACCACCGTGGTCACAGCGATACAGTACAGCGGCAATCGGGAATTGCCCACCGCCCGTGTGGCAGCGGAGAGAACATTGTAGCCGAATATCGGCAGCAGGCCAATGGCGCAAATGCGCAGATATTCCGCCGCCAGCTCCAGCGACGGCGCGCCCAACGCCGCCATAATCGGCTCCGCCAGGCAATAAAATGCCACTGCCATAATTGTCCCCAGCACCAGCGCAAGGGAGAACAGCGTGGTGTTGGCCTGCTGCCGCCCTTCCCGGTCGTGGCTGCCATAGTATTGACTCATTAAAATATTGCCGCCGGTGGCCAGGCCCGTAATGAGCTGGGTCAGCAGATGGGTGATCTGGCTGGCGTTGTTAATGGCCGACAGGCCGTCGGCCCCCACATAGTGCCCGGCAATGATCAGGTCGGCCATGGCGTAGGCCGACTGCAGCAGAGAAGACAGGACGATGGGCACGGCGTAGCGGGTCAGCCGCCGCCAAATGACGCCCTGGGTTAGATCCAATTGTGTTGCCAAAGAAAATAGCCTCGTTTCTCATTCCGAATCTCAAAATTCCAAGGAACTGGCGATGAAACCGGCGAGCGCCGTATGCAAGAGATTTTTTTGCGCAAGCTGAGGGTTGAAAATCCCGGAGGAATTTCTCACTTTGCAGCCTGAAACGTGGGGCAAAAAATCTGCCCACATCCAACGGCAACGGATTCAGCGGTTTCCAAAAGCACAATTCCGGCTGCTGCGTTATGCGCGGCTGATAGAAGGCAGCAACCCGATATTTCTTTCAAATCGTATCATTCTTCCCGTGGGATGTCAAGGCACGGGTTTCTGATTTTTTACATTTCCCGCACCCTGCCTGCACGGATTGCAGCCGCGCCGTCAGACTGACGGGCCGCTGCAGCGCAATGGCTCGCGAATGTAAGCCGGCCGAACTGAATTGCAGATCCAAGTCAGCGGCCGCAGGGCGGCCCGGGCTTTTCAGCAAAGCCGGAACAGCGCCAGACCGCTGCCGCGGCCTGGCGCTGTTTTTCAGAAGATATTATGCTTTTGTATATTCCGAGGCAACCTTGCCGGACAGATATCCGGAGTTGAACGCAAACGTCAGCGCCGATACCACGCCCTCGATGTACTGGACGCCCACAGCGCCGGAGAGCATGATGCCGCTGCAGTTGTCGCCGCAGGCATACAGGCCGGGAATGGGCTGCCCGTCTTTCAACACGCGGGTCTGCGCGTCAATACGCATGCCGCCGATGGCGTTTTCGTGGAACAGCTTCTGCTTAAACGCATAGAACGGCGCTTTTTCCAGAGGGGTCGCCGGGGGCATGGGCGGCATATCGCCAAACATGCCGCCTTCTTCTCCGGGGCCGTCCGGCGGACCACCGGGGCCGTCCTCCTCGCCGCCGGGCGGGGGACCCATTCTGGGCGGCTTGCAGCTCTCTTCATAGGCCGCTTTGGCAAAGGCGGCGGGGTCCGGGAAGCCCAGCTTCTGTCCCAGCTCCTCCAAGGTGTCCGCCATTACAATGGAACCGGCCTCCACTTCTTCGGCGATGAAGTCCCGCCAGCGGTCATAACATGCCTCCAGATCGATGCCCACCACATCCTTCTCGCCGCCATAGCTGCGCTGGATCGCGGCTTCACAGTGGGCGTCATCCAGAATAGACCAGCAATAGCGGCCCGGTTCATCGGCCAGGAAACTTTTTTCCGTCATGGACATGGCAAATTGGAGCAGCTTGCCCTCGGCGTTGAACATCACGTTGGGTCCTCCGCCCCGGGTGATATTCAGGGTCACGCAGGGATAGGGATGGCGGGCCGGGCCAAACATGACGACACGTTTGTGCACATAGTCGATATCCGCGCCGATCTCATCACACATGGTCAGCCCATCGCCGGAACAGGTGGCACAGGTAAAGACGTGGACCTTCGTCGTGCCGTCCTCGTCATAGAAGCCGGGCTGCATCTTGTTGACCCACTCCACGCTGCGGGTCATGGCGCCGGCAGCCACCACAACTGCCTTGCAGGAAATTTCATACCTGCCGCCGTCGTCCTCGGCCACTACGCCGCAGACCGCGCCGCTGCCATCCAAAAGCAGATGCTTGGCGGGGGTGTTGAACAGGAATTTGGCGCCGTTGGCAACGGCAATGTCATGAAACTTGTTGCAAAAATACCAGCCGTTCCCCGCAGGGCCGATCGAGGTGTCAATGCGGCGGGTGTTCATAGGTTCCAGATAGGTACTGACGAAACCGGGCTTGCCGAAAGGCCCCTTCAGCGTGAAGGCATAATCCCTGCCCAGATCGTAGTCTTCAATGAGCCAGTTGTTCATGTCCACATTGGCGTCAAGAATATTGCGCATGAGAGCCATGTCCACCTGCCCGCCGGTCTTGCGCTCGAACTCCGCCAGAGTCTTCTCCCGGGTATCGGGGACGCCGGCTTCTTCATGCCATTTGGAATAGTGGGTGCGGTACATGTGGGCGTACCAGGCCGAACCGCCGATTTCGTGATTTTTCTCCAAGACAACGACCTTCCGGCCGCTGGCAGCAGCACGAGCCGCGGCGGCGGTGCCTGCCGCTCCCGCGCCGATGACCACGAGGTCGCAGTCCATGGTGATGGTGTCATGGGGCTCCGCCTTGGGCAGATTGCCGCCGGGTGCGGAGATACAGCCGTTGTGGCAGACGGTGATGCAGTGACCGCAGTCCACGCACTTGTCCGGATCGATCCAGTACTTGTCGTTTTTGAAGCGGATGGCCTGGACGGGGCACTCCACCCGGCAGCGGTGACAGCAGGTACAATTGGGCTGGTCAATGATATGGGCCATATTGGGGATTCCTCCTTTTTGGGGCTGCGCCCGGCGGGGGCCGATGGCGCGTCTCGGTTTGTTTTTCCGGCCGTCGCCGGAGTGGCGAGCAAGGCGCAGCCTTGCGATCTTAGCTTTTTTACAGTTATAAGACTCCTTCCTTATTATGCGGCCTTGCCCACGGCACGTCAAGTGCCGCATTTTGCACCGGATCTTCAAAAACTGCGGAAAACCCGCAGGCGCAAAAACTGATAGCGTCAACCGGCGGTTGTAGCCGCCGCCAGTGTGCCGCCGGCGCGTCGCTTGTCATTGTCCGTGGGGCATGGTATGCTGTAGCTGTCGGAAATGAACCGCAAGGAGGAATCTCCGTGATTGAGAAGGAGCTAACCGGCAAACGAATTGCCCAGGCGCGCCGTGCGCTTGGCTTGAACCAGAGCCAGACTGGCCCAGCAGCTGGGGGTGAATTTGCACTTTACCTCCTATCTGCGGATTTGCCACAAAGAAAGCGGCGCCGCTGCGCCGCCTGCTTTGGGGTGAGCGGGGGTATTTATGTGTTTTCGTCCACATACACCTGTACCCGCGATGTAATGATGGAAACCGTTGTATTGAGGTCCTTATCCCCTGAAAAGTATGCTTCCGCCTCTTCCAGAACGATTTCCAGCACCGTGGCGTCATAGCTGCGGACGCGGTCCAGGGAGTCGATCAGGGCACGGATCAGGGCCACGTCTTCCTCCGTGGGGGCGGTATAGACCAGCTCCACCCAGGTGCCGTCCTCCCGGCTGCCATAGCCTGCTGACCAGGCTTCTTCATTCCCCGCGTTTTCCAGCTTTGTCTCCAGCGCCGGGCGATAGACAGGAAAGCCCCCTGCGCCGTAGGCTTCCAACTGCGTGTTGTCTTCCGTCAAAAACAACGAAAAGAATTCCCACGCCGCTTCCGGCGCGTCGCAGCTGGCAGAGATGGCAAGACTGGCCTGCACATGCGCGGCGTTGCCCACGCCGGAGTCAGTGGGAAAGCCGATCATGGTATAGGCGTCCCCAAAAATCTGTGGAAATGTCTGCACGGAATTGATGGTGGAAAGCGTTTCCTGCACCAACAGCAAACTTCCCTCCGCCGCCCGCTGCAGTTCCTGCGACATGGTGGTGGTTCCGGCCTCGGCGGGGAAGTCTTTTACCAGCTCCAGCATGCCCCGAAATTCGTCCGTGTCAAATTGACAGACGCCGCTGTCCCAGTCCACCAGCAGACCCATGTTGAAGGCCAGCAATTCCCCCAGCATCCACTGCCGGGTGTTGGCAGACCCAAAGACGAATTCCACCTCCGGATGCGCGGCCAGCGTGTTTTGCAGATCAGAGAATGTCCAGCCCATTTCGTCTCCCACCAGCTCGCTTTTGCCGGCTACCACATCGATATAAAAAGAAAGTGGCAGGGCATACAGCGGCCCGTCCTGCGCCGCAGCGTCCAGAATATTGGTCAGGAAACTTTCCTGCGCCACGCCGTTTTCCTCAAAAAGCGCATACAGATCCAGAAGATATCCCGCGGCCCCCAGCCGTTCGGCCGAAACGCCCGCGCCAAACCGGTCAGAGCCGAAGGCGAACAGGTCCGGCACGATGCCGGCGGCCAGCTCCGTTTTGAACCGGGTTTCGTCCATGCCTGTGTAATCGACAATTTTGATCTCATATGCGTCTGACAGCGCGTTGAATTCCCGTACGGCCTGCGTGGGACTGAAGCTGCCCAGCACCGCCAGCGTCAGCGTCTGCTTTTCCGCCGCTTCGCCGTCGGTTTCCGTAATTTCGATCTCAAACAGGCTGCCTGCCGAGAATGCCAGAAATTCCGCCGGTGACACGGCAAGCACATAGTCCGGCGCGGCGGAAAGGCCCCACTGTGTCCACTCGGCCACGCTTTGCAGCTGCCGGGCCGGTTCGTCAAAGCAATAGAGCGTATAAGGCGTCAGGATATACACGGTCCCATCCGCGCCGCCGCACAATCCCCGCGCATCCACAGGCAGGTCATAGCGGGCCGTTTCTTCGCCCTGCGTATCCACTACGGTCAGTGTCCCGTCTACCAAAAGAATCGCAACCTTGTCCTCTTGCAGCGCGGTCAGCGCCACCGCCGCCGTGTCGCCGGTCCACTGCCCCAATAGTTCTCCGCTGCCACTGCATATATACAGCACCGCACCGGTGCTGCCGCTCCCCAAAAGATAGATGGTTCCTGTGATGTCTACGCATAGCCCGCACACATCCAGCTCGCTGGCCCACGAGATACGCAATGCCGTCAGTCCTTCGCCAGCCTGCGTCATCTGTGTGACTGTAACAGCAGCGTCGGATTGCTCCGCCATCCAGATGGTACTGTCTTCCGCCACGGTCACGGCGCTGAGAAACGCTTCGGACGCCGTTTGAAGCTGACGCACCGTTTCATATCCATCTGTCAGGCAAAACACGGTGCCTGCCGCGTCTTTTTGCTGAATCAGAATGCCGTCCTCCAGCAGCGCGGCGTAAGCGACTTCGTTTTCCGGCAGGTTCAGGGCGGTTTGCCGTACCGTGAAAGACAGCGACTGCTCTGTCACGGTCAGTTCCGCTTCTTTGCCGCAGCCGGACAGGAAGAAAAGCGCCGTGATCAGGATATAAAAAAGAATGCGTCTGTACGATCGTTTCATAGCAATGTCTCCTTAAAAGGAACATGCGGGTCAGAACTCTGAGCCGCATGTTCCTTTTTTATGCTCCTTTTGCGCTTTTTGTACACGTAAAGCGCTGCGCGCCTGCACACTCTCCACTGTGACTTGAGCGGCATCCTTTGCGTCTGCGCCGCTGGCCGCGCGCATAAGAAGGTACAACCATCTTTCTCTTTTATTGTAATATAAGCATTAAAAATGTCAAGAAAATTATTTTCTGTTTCTGTTTCTTTCGTGCTGTGATAGAAAAAATACCGTTTTCCATATACCCTGTGTGTTGTCCCCCGCCGGTTCTTTGCCGCGCAGCAAGGAACCGGGCCCGCCGGAGGGCATCGCTTTCAAGCGATGCGATAGCCTTGCATTCTGTCAAGCAAAAGCACTTGACAACCCGGCGGGATTCTGCTATACTGAGCAGGCTATCAAGCCATTTCCCTTGACAGGAGGCCGCGATATGAAACGGGACGCCTACGAAATGTCGCTGCTGTTTGACTTTTATGGGGAGACACTGACCGAAAAACAGCGGACGCTGTTTGACCTATACTATAATCAGGACCTCAGCCTTGGCGAGATCGCCGAGAACGAGGGCATCAGCCGCCAGGGCGTCCACGATACCATCGCCCGGGCGGAGGGCGCCCTGCTGAGTCTGGAAACCCATCTGGGCTGCGTGGCCCGATCCCGGCAGATCGCCCGGATCGCCGGGGAGATTTTGGACGCCGCCCGTACCCTGCCCGACGGCGAGGAAGCCCGTCGGATCATCTCGTTGGCAGAAGCTCTGCCTACCATCTGAAGGAGCATCCCATGGCATTTGAAGGTCTTTCTGAAAAACTGAACGCCGCGTTCAAAAAGCTCCGCGGCAAGGGCCGCCTGTCTGAAGCCGACGTCAAGGAGGCCATGCGGGAAATCCGTCTGGCTCTGCTGGAGGCCGACGTCAGCTATAAGGTCGTCAAGGACTTCGTAAAAAAAGTCTCTGAGCGGGCTGTGGGCCAGGACGTGATGGAAAGTCTGACCCCTGCCCAAATGATCGTCAAGATTGTCAACGAAGAACTCATTGCCCTCATGGGCAGCGAAAACGCAAAGCTGAATATTGCCTCCAAGCCGCCCACTGTCGTGATGCTGGTGGGCCTGCAGGGCGCAGGCAAAACCACAAACGGCGCCAAGCTGGCGGGCCTCATGAAGAAACAGGGCAAACGGCCTCTGCTGGTGGCCTGCGACATCTACCGGCCCGCTGCCATCAAGCAGCTGCAGGTCTGCGGCGAAAAGCTGGACATCCCGGTCTTTGAGATGGGCCAGACCAACCCTGTGGAGATTGCCAAAGCCGCCATCGACCATGCCAACCGCTACGGCAACGACATGGTGTTTCTGGATACCGCCGGCCGTCTCCATGTGGACGAGCAGCTGATGGACGAGCTGAAGGCCATCAAGGCGGAGGTCCACCCCGATGAAATCCTGCTGGTAGTGGACGCCATGACCGGCCAGGACGCCGTCAACGCCGCCAAGGCCTTTGACGACTACCTGGACATCGACGGCGTCATGCTGACCAAACTGGACGGCGACGCCCGCGGCGGCGCGGCGCTGTCCGTCAAGGCTGTCACCGGCAAACCCATCAAGTTCGCCGGTTCCGGCGAAAAGCTGGACAACATTGAAGCGTTCCACCCTCAGCGCATGGCCAGCCGGATTCTGGGCATGGGCGATGTGCTGACCCTCATCGAAAAGGCCGAACAGGCTCTGGATCAGAAGAAAGCCGCTGAACTGGAACAGAAGCTGCGCACCAATAAATTCACGCTGTCTGATTTCTACGACCAGCTGGTGCAGCTGAAAAGCATGGGTTCCATGCAGGATATGCTGGCCATGCTCCCTGGTGTCAACGCCTCGGCCCTGAAAAATGCCACGGTGGACGAAAAGGCTCTGGCGCACACGGAAGCCATTATTCAATCCATGACCCCCTATGAACGAGAGAATCCCAACGTCCTCAATCACAGCCGGAAAAAGCGCATTGCCGCCGGCGCCGGCGTCAAAACCGAAGAGATCAACCGCCTGCTGAAGCAGTTCGATCAGATGCAGGCCCTGATCAAGCAGTTCTCCGGTCCGGGGGCATCCAAAAAGATGAAGAAGCTGAGCAAGAAAGGCGGCTTTTCTTTCCCCGGCTTCGGATAAAGGGCCTTGCCCGATACAATTTGTTCGTCATGACATTTGTCTTGCGATAGATATTTGATGTATTTTTTCTGGAGGTGAAACCCCATGGTTAAGATCAGACTGCGCAGAATGGGCGCCAAGAAGGCTCCCTATTACCGCATTGTCGTTGCGGACTCCCGCAGCCCCCGCGACGGCCGCTGCATTGAAGAGATTGGCAGCTATGATCCCTGCACCAACCCCGCCACCGTTCATGTCGATGTGGAGAAGGCACAGAAGTGGATCAAGAACGGCGCTCAGCCCACCGACACGGTCAAGGCCCTGCTGAAAAATGCCGGCGCCATCTAATTCGGTTGGCAATAAGGAGACCGTACTATGAAAGAACTCTTGCTTTACATGGCCAAAAATCTGGTCGATAATCCCGATGCTGTCTCCATTACGGAAATTCCCGGTGAGGAAACGGTTTTGGAGCTTCGGGTCGCTCCCGAGGACATGGGCAAGGTCATTGGCCGCCAAGGGCGCATTGCCAAAGAGATCCGCACCATCATCAAGTCCGTGGCGCAACGCCAGGGCAAGCGGGTCACGGTCGAAATCATCGATTGAAGCTGGTCATGAACAGGGGCCGCTGCATAGCAGCGGCCCCTGTTCGTTGTAATGCAAGCCACGAGAACCTCTCCGCCTTCTTAAAGGAAACTTTTAGAAGGACGTCCGCTTCCCGGCTGAGACGGCCATATCGAAGATTTCTCACATTCGCAGGCGGTTTCCCGGTTTTCTACAGCAAAACGCCAACACGGTTGACCGGACCGTGTCGGCGTCTGCAAACACATTTAAGAGTAAGAACCAGGATACCTGAGACACATCGGGAAAAAGCAACGCACCGGCCATCCATTTTGCAGCATCAGGTACCAGACGCAGCACAAGCGGCGCTACAGAGGATGGGGCACAGAGACGGCCGGTACGGGATTTTCAGATATGTCCCAAGTGCAGATTAAGCATACCCCACAGATGTGACAGTATTTTGGCAAATCTGTTTCTGACTCGTAAACATCTGCCGAAGATTTTCTGAAGACGGCGCGCACCGCAAAACCTTGCGGTGCGCGCCGGAGAATAGATCGTCTGTGGGTCGGAACCTCAGAAGGTCACCGCTCCCTCGGACAGGGCCGCGGTCACGCCGGTCAGGGTTTCCGCCAGAGTCAGCGGTACCCAGGTGGTGCCCGGGTCTTCTACACGGCTGCCGCCGTCTCCGACAGCAAAGGACGTCTCCACATCGCCCACCGTGACAGTGACCGTTTTTTCGCCGCCATTCCAAGACACGGAGCCGCCCAGGGCCTCCACCACAGCCCGGAGGGGCACCTCCACGCTGCCGTCCACATTCCAGCCGGAGGCGACAGTCTGCCCATTGACCACTACGTCAATGGCATTGTGGTTAACGGGGCTTTCGTGCTCCTCATAGGCAGCCTCTTCATAGACCGTGCCGTCGGGAGCTGTGGGGATATAGCTGGGATCGACACCTTCGGGAGTACAGTCGAAAGTATACTCGCCGGTGCGGACAGTGCCAATACCGGGCACATATTCCAGACCGGAGTGATCCTCGGTGCTGTACACGCCGTTTACGGTGATGGTGTAGGGGCTCTCACCCTGGACATACACAGTGCCATCGGCGCCCTGGATGGTCACGGAATTGCCTTCCGCGTCGGCAATCTGCGCGCCGCCGGTGTACAGGTCCAGCACCTCGCTGTCACCGGTAACAATCCACTGGGAACTGGCGTCAAAGTAGACGTCGCAGCCGCGGCTGCCGTTGTACTCCCGGCAGATAAACTGGCTCTCCACCACGGAGCCTTCGGTGAAGTAGCAGCCCAGATAACTCCAGGAGTCATAGATGATCTTGCCCCACACATCCTGGTCAATGGTGTACAGGACACACTCGGAACCATTGGCACCGGCAGTGCCCCAGCCCCGTGCATTGGTGTTGGTGGCGCACAGCAGGAAGGTGTCCATGGTATCGGAGTAGATCATTTCCACATCGCACAGGTTGATGTAGCAATAGGTATTGGTGGTATAGAACATTTTGGCGTTGCCGCTCGCGCTCTCGTTGTTGGCTTTCAGGACACCGCCGACCATATTGAAGTAGCTGGTGCCCTCCTCGCCGTCGCCGGACATGGACTGATAGATCATGACGTTGGAGTTTTCGTCATCATCGGAGGCTGTGTACTGGCCCTCCAGATAGCAGTTGTAAATATAGGCGGGGTTGCGGCCCTCGAAGCAGATGGCCTGGGCGTTGTAGGCGGCCATGGTGGCATTGCGGACCGTGATATCGGCCACACAGTAGACCGCCGGGGAGCCGGTGCCCAGAGAGCCGTTGGAAATATAACTGCCGCCGTCAATGACCATGACGCCGCTGCCCCGATCGGAACGGATGGCGGCAGAGGAGCCGCCCTCGGTGACCACGGTGCAGTCTTCCGCATACAGTGTGCCGCCGCCGGCCACCATAATGCCGCCGGAACCGTCAGCACCCTGGGTGGTAACGGTGGAGTTGGAGATGGAGATGGTAGCGTCTCCATAGGCAAAGACGCCGTTGGCACCCTGGCCGTTGGTGGTGACAGTGGAATTCTCAATGGTCAGAGACGCCGGCGCAACCGCATCTTCAGAATAAGCCAGAATGCCAGAGTTGACCCCATAGAAGCTGGCATCGTCACCGGTCAAACTGCCTCCGGTCTTGGTGACGGTGACGCCGTCCATGGCGGCGGATACGCCAGGACCCACCCGAACTGCCACCTCACCGTCGCCGGTGGAATCAGCAAAGGTCACTCCGTCATAGGCCTGACTGGTCACTTCCGTGACTGCATCGCCGGTATAGAAGGTCTGGGAGCCGCCGCCGGGCGGAGCCGCAGGCATCCCGCCGCCCATATCGCCGCCGGGCATCCCCATCCCGCCGGAAGCGGAACCATAAATGTCCACAGGCGTGTAGGCAGCCAGCGCTGTCACAGACATGGCAGCCAGCAGCGCCACAGTCAGAATCAGGGCCAGCGCCTTGTTGAACAATTTGTGCGTTTTCACAAGCAACAATCCTTTCTCATCATAAGAATATATATATATTATACACAATTTTCTGTCTTCTGCAATGTTCTCTTTTCGTCTGACCGCCAAAATGTGCCGGACTGACCAGGATCGTACAAAAGATTGGGATTGACAACTGCCTGCCAAGTCAGTACAATGAGATCCAGGAATGGTCCAAGGGGTGCTGGCGCACGCTGGCTGTGATGAGATGCATTGCCATCCGGTCCCTCAGAACCTGATCCGGGTAATGCCGGCGTAGGGATGGACGCATCGGATCTCCGTCGGCCGGACCGGCCTCTCGGAGTCCTGTGACCGCCAACGCCGAATATTCGGCGTTTTTCTTTTGCCTCCGGCAGAGAAAAACCGCGGCTCAGGCCGCTCTCAGGAGCCGCTGCAAACCTCCACAAAATGCGGTTCCTGAAGTCAATCTGAACAAGAGAAAGGAAGATCCGATGAAAACCGCAACTGTATCCAGAAGTAAAACAAGGATGCTGGTGGAAAGCGCCCTGATGGTGGCCGTAGCGCTGGTCCTGAACCAGCTGAAGCTGCTGCGCCTGCCCAACGGCGGCTCTGTCTCCCTGGAGATGCTGCCCATTTTCCTGATTGCCCTGCGCTGGGGCTGCGCCCCTGGCCTGCTGGCAGGCTTTGTGTATGGCCTGCTTCAGATTTTTATTGACGGAGCCGTAGCCTGGGGCTGGCAGTCTCTGTTGCTGGACTATCTGGTGGCCTTTACGCCGCTGGGGCTGGCCGGGCTGTTCCGCAAAATGAAGGGCGGCGTCTATATTGGCACCATTGTGGGGGCGTTCGTTCGCTTCGTGGTTCACTTCATCAGCGGCATCACCATCTATAAAATTGTCGCGCCCACGGAGCTGTTCAGCATCACCTTCACTGATCCGTGGATGTACTCCCTGGTTTATAACGGCAGTTACATACTCATTGACACCGTATTGTGCGTGATACTGCTGGCTTTGATGATGGCCACGCCGCTCAAGCAGTTTCTGACCGACAATACGGTCACACAATGACCGGCCAGTTCCCGGAGCGGGTTTTCCCCCGCTCCGGGAACTTTTCTCGCTGGAACACGTCTGTTTACCAGGTTGCCGGTTTCACCACTTTGTGCATGACAACACAGCCGGTTTGTGGTATCATATCCATGCACCTGACCGCGAAGTGCGCAAGCGCCGGTCTCAAGTATGCCACACGCGACACGCAAGGAGGGATCCGCCATGCGGCTGGCCGCATGGCAGTTTGCCGTCTCCGGCAACATGGAACAGAATTTCCGCACCATATGCGCCGCTATTGACAACGCCGCAAAGCAGCAGGTCCGCGTTCTGGCCTTTCCGGAGTGTGCCCTGACCGGCTACCCGCCGCTGGATATCCGGTGCACGGAAATCAATCTGCACCAGGCAGCGCCAACGGCATGTTTTGACGCGCATGGCACTGTTGTGCGCGAAGCGCCCAGAAACCGGCCAGCGTTGCTGATCTGGGACTTTCAGAAACCCGTGGAGGACTTTGGAACAGCCGGAATCCGGGCTGTTCGCGACAGACTGTTGGCAGGAGACAAGCTATGAAAACCCTGTACCTCATCGGCGGCCCCATGGGTGTGGGCAAGACAACAGCCGGCCAGCGGCTCAAGCGGCTGCTGGACAACGCTGTCTTTCTGGACGGCGACTGGTGCTGGGACATGAATCCGTTCCAGGTGACCTCCCAGACCAAAACCATGGTGCTGAACAACATCTGCGCCCTGCTGCGCAATTTTCTGTCCTGCCATGTTCTGGACAATATTGTGTTCTGCTGGGTACTCCATGAGCAGGCTATTCTGGACGCCATAGTCTCCCAGTTGCCATTGGAGGGCTGCCGGGTCCTGTCCGTTTCGCTGGTCTGCCGGGAAGCGTTCCTGCGGCAGCGGCTGGAGCGGGACATCGCCCTTGGCCTGCGCACCGCCGACGTGGTGGAGCGCAGCGTCGCCCGCCTGCCCCTGTACCAGGCTATGGACCCCATTTTACTGGATACCTCCGGCTGCACTCCGGAGGAAGTAGCCCGCCGTCTGGCGGCTCTGTGACCAACAATACATCCTATCAACGCGGCGCCGTCCCGGAGCGCCGGTATGGAGGTAATTATGCTGATTTTTCAAGCGCTGAATTTATCCGAAACGCCCATTGTGGGCGGCATCGCCCTGGCCGTGGCGGTCCTGCTGGGCATCTTGGCGCCGATGCTGTTTACAAAGCTGCGGGCCAAGCTGTGCCTGCTGGGGATCTTTGTGGGCATCTGCATCGTTCTGGAAGTTCTGATGCGGCTTTTAGGCATTGTATCTGTGCTGCAAATTCTCAGCTGCGTTCTGACGCCATTCACCTGCGGTTTGATTGTGGGGACGTTTGTGCAGCTGGTGCGGCATTTGGCGAAACGAACGGACTGAAATTGGGGCTGATTCCCGCAGTATGCGGACTTTCACCGGCAGCGGCCCCAAATTGACGCTATACACGCCCCCAATTTTATGATATGATAGAAAAATTCCAACAAAGGGCAAAGGGATCTCTGATTCAGAACACGCTGCGGGCAGGGCGCTGCATCCAAACGGGACCGCCTCTTTTGCACATTCCAGCCGCAGCCGAAGACGATGGATCTCACGTTTTCCCAAACCACAAACACAAGAAAGGAGAAGCTGCTATGGAAAAGCTGGTAGACCTGATTGCACAGAGCGTCTCCCAAGCCTTTGCCGGTTGCGGATACGGCCCATCCTATGGAAAGGTGACCGTTTCCAACCGACCGGACCTGTGTGAATATCAGTGCAACGGCAGCCTTCCCGCCGCGAAAGTATATCACAAGGCCCCCATGGTCATCGCCCAGGAGGTGGCCGACAAGCTCCGGACTTCCGACTGCTTTGCTTCTGTGGAGGCCGCCAAGCCCGGCTTTTTGAATCTGAAGCTGACGCCCGAGGCCATCGCCGCCTATCTGGGCCGCATGGCCGCCGCGGAAAAGTTTGGCCTGGAGACGGAGGAACACCCCGGTACCATCGTGGTGGACTACGGCGGGCCCAATGTGGCCAAGCCCCTGCACGTGGGTCATCTGCGCTCGGCCATCATCGGCGAAAGTATCAAGCGGATCTTCCGCTATTTCGGCAACACTGTCATCGGCGACGTCCACCTGGGCGACTGGGGGCTCCAAATGGGGCTGATTATTGCGGAGCTCCACCGCCGTCAGCCGGAGCTGCCCTATTTTGACCCCGATCACACCGGCCCCTATCCCGACGAGGCCCCCTTCACCATCTCCGAGCTGGAAGAAATCTATCCCGCCGCCTCCGCCCGCAGCAAGGAAGACGCGGCGTTTGCCCAGGAGGCCCACAACGCCACCGTGGCCCTGCAGCACGGCGATCCCGCCTACACCGCCCTGTGGCGGCATATTATGCAGGTCTCTGTCACGGACCTGAAGCAGAATTATGCCAAGCTGAACGTGGAGTTCGACGTCTGGCTCGGCGAGAGCGACGCCCAACCGGACATCCCCCCTATGCTGGAGCGGATGAAGGCCAGCGGCGTGGCCCGGGAGAGCGACGGCGCCTGGGTCATCGACATCCAGGAGGAAAGCGACAAGAAGGAGATCCCCCCCTGCCTTCTGGTCAAGCAGGACGGCGGTTCCCTCTACGCCACCACGGATCTGGCCACCATGGTGCAGCGGATGCGGGATTACCACCCCGACCGGATGTTTTATATCACCGACAAGCGGCAGAGCCTGCACTTTGAGCAGGTCTTCCGCGCCGCCCGCAAGGCCGGCATCGTGCCGCCGGAGGTCCGTCTGGATCACCTGGGCTTTGGCACCATGAACGGCAAGGACGGCAAACCGTTCAAGACCCGCGCCGGCGGCGTCATGCGGCTGGAAACCCTCATCGGTGAGGTCACCCAATACGTCTATGACAAAATCTCCGAAAACAACATTGTCGCCGACGAAGAAAAGGCCGAAACCGCCCGGCTCATCGCCATGGCGGCCCTGAAATACGGCGATCTGAGCAACCTGGCCACCAAGGACTATGTGTTCGATCTGGAGCGGTTCTCCGCCTTCGAGGGCAACACCGGCCCCTATATCCTCTACACCATTGTCCGCATCAAGTCCATTCTGGCCAAGTACGGCAAGGACCCGGCGGAGCTGGCCATCCTGCCCCCGTCCACGGCGGAAGAAAAGGACCTGATGCTGATTCTCAGCCGGTTCGCCGACAATTTGCAGATCGCCTACCGGGACGCCACTCCCAACACCATCTGCGCCTATATCTACGAGCTGTGCGGCGCGGTCAACAAGTTCTACCATGAGACCAGAATCCTCACTGAGCCGGACGCCCGGAAGCAGGGCGGCTATATCGCCCTGATCTCCCTGACCAAAGCCGTGCTGGAAACCTGCATTGATCTGCTGGGTTTCGCAGCGCCAGAGAAAATGTGAGATATCCCAAAGTCCCCCGCCGCGCCCCGCGCGGCGGGGGGATTGGTTTTTGTAGCGGAACAAGAGGGGGCAGCAGAGTCAC
>CBCPMX010000011.1:0-6362 GCA_965120355.1 uncultured Oscillospiraceae bacterium | reverse complement strand
TGCGGGTGTAGCTCATCCGGTAGAGCGCCACCTTGCCAAGGTGGAGGTAGCGAGTTCGAGCCTCGTCACCCGCTCCAACACAAATAACGGTGCTTCACCGTTCATCCGGTACCGTGGCCAAGTGGTAAGGCAAAGGTCTGCAAAACCTTCATTCCCCGGTTCAAATCCGGGCGGTACCTCCAACTCAGAAAAGCCTGTTTGTGAATTCGGTCCTGCCAAAGCGGGATCTGCTTCACAGACAGGCTTTTCTTCGCTTCCGCCCACGATTCACCGTATCCGGGGCGGAGCTGACGCAGTCTCCCAGGCCGGCGCTTCTTTTTGGCCGTGCAGGCCCTTTGCTGCAGCGGGAAACCGGGCGGGAAATCCCCTCTTCGCCGCTGTATATTGCGCCTGCTGCATTTCATGCCGGAAATATGCCCAGGATCCAAACAATTTATGAACAATTCAAGATCTTCCTTGACTTTTTCCTTGTACAGGGGTACTATTTTCCCATCAATATATTTCTTTGCCAATCGATCTGTCTCAAGGAGGTGCACTTATGAACTTACACAGCACCAGCGCCGCCTTATATGGGCGCATTACTCAGGTACGGACAGCCATGCGCCGGATCGTCGCCCCCATTGCGGCAAAATTGGGGCTGACGCCGTCTCAGCTTTTGATTTTAGCCGAACTGGACAACGGCCCGCTGAACATCAGCGGCTTGAGCTGCCACTTGGAAATGAATCAGGGCAATGTATCCACGCACTGTAAGCGGATGGAGAAGCTGGGTCTCTTAACCCGCACCCGCAGTGCGCAGGACGAACGGGTCGTAACCCTGACTATCACAGAAAAGGGCCAGGCCACCCTGCAGCAGTTCCAGATCTTTATGGACGCAATTAACCAAACTTTGTCTCAGCTTCCCGATGAGTTGACGGAAACGGCAATGGCAGGACTGGACGCTCTGACCCAAATCTTTGAATATGTGGCCCACTCTGCTGAACAAACTCAGGATCAGACTCGGACCTAGAAAGGAAAACCCATGCTTCAGCTAAAAACCATCACCAAGGACTATCAAGCCGGCAACACCACCGTCCATGCCCTGCGGGGCGTCAGTCTGGCGTTCCGGGAACACGAATTTGTCTCTATTTTAGGCCAGTCCGGCTGCGGTAAAACGACGCTTCTGAATATTATCGGCGGACTGGACCAGTATACTTCCGGCGATCTTGTCATCAACGGCGTATCCACTAAGGAATTCAAGGATCGGGATTGGGACGTCTACCGCAACCATACCATCGGTTTCGTCTTTCAGAGCTATAACCTGATTCCCCATCAGACAGTGCTCAGCAACGTGGAGTTGGCCCTGACGCTCACCGGCGTCAGCAAAACCGAGCGCCGGCGCCGTGCCACCGAGGCCCTGGAACGGGTGGGCCTGGGCGATCAGTTAAACAAAAAACCCAATCAGATGTCCGGCGGTCAGATGCAGCGCGTGGCCATCGCCCGCGCTCTGGTCAATGACCCGGATATTTTGCTGGCCGACGAGCCCACCGGCGCACTGGACAGCGAAACCAGCGTGCAGGTCATGGAGATTTTAAAGGAAATCTCCCGGGAAAAGCTGGTCATTATGGTCACCCACAACCCGGACTTGGCCCAGACCTATTCCACCCGCATCATCCGGCTGCTGGACGGCACTGTCATCGACGACTCCGCCCCATTCCAGCCTACGGGCAAAGAGGAAAAGGCCAACCTGAAGGCCACCAAAACCAGCATGTCTTTTCTGACCGCCCTGTCCCTGAGCCTCAACAACCTGTTGACCAAAAAAGGGCGGACACTGCTGACCGCTTTTGCAGGTTCCATCGGTATCATCGGCATTGCGCTGATTCTGTCTCTGTCCAACGGGATCCAAATATATATTGATCAGGTGCAGGAGGAAACCCTGTCCTCCTACCCCATCACCATTGAGGCAGAGAGTGTGGATATGACTTCTCTAATGACCTCCCTTATGGGCAGCCGCCGAAGTGAATCCGATGTTCAGCGGGAAGACGGCCGGGTATACTCCAGTTCCGTCATGTACGACATGCTGGACGCCATGCTGAACATGGAAACAGAAACCAATAATCTGACGGCTTTTAAGGAATATCTGGACGCCGGCGGCGGCGGTATTTCCGACTTGGCCACCATTCAATACAGCTACGACCTGGACTTCAATGTTTACACCAAGGATGAAAATGGCGTCATTGTCAAAAGCGATCTGGAAAGCCTGATTCAGGACGCCATCAGCACCCTGTACGGCGGCGACGGCTCCACCGGCATCAGTTCCATGTCTGCCATGTATTCCAGCATGAACATCTGGGAGGAGCTGCTGGCCGGTGAGGACGGCCAGCTGGCTTCCGAACAGGTGCAGGACCAGTATGACCTGCTCTACGGTTCCTGGCCGGAAGCGTACAACGAAGTGGTGCTGTTCGTGGATGAGAACAACGAAATCTCCGATTTGATGCTGGTTTCTCTGGGTCTGGTTCCCACCGAAGAACTGGATCAGGCGCTGGAGGCTCTGCAGACCGGCGGCACCATCGAGGCTGTGGATCGCAGCTGGAGTTATGAGGAACTGTGCAATCTGGAATACAAGCTGATCCTCCCCGCCGAGACATATCAGTATGACGCCGAGTCCGGCACCTATACGGATCTGTCCGCCACAGATGCCGGCATGGAACTGCTGTACAACAGCAGCGAAGTGGGCACCCCGCTGAAAGTCGTGGGCATTGCCCGGCCCAGTGAGGACGCTTCCTCCACCATGGTTACCGGCGCCATCGGCTATACCACTGCCCTGACCCAGTACGCCATCGAGGCCATCTCCAATACGGAAATTCTGTCCGGCCAACTGGCAGATCCGGAAACGGACATTCTCACCGGCCTGCCCTTCGCCACCGGCGAAGAGGAGACACTGACGGACGCGGAAAAAGCAGATGCCGTTACAGAGTATCTGTCCGGCCTTTCCACCGCTGAACGGGCCGCCGCCTATGTGGATGTGGCCAGCCAGCCCAGCGACGCGGTCGTGTCCTCCGCCGTGGAAGAACAGATGTCCCAGATGACGCGCGAATATCTGGAAACCACCATGGCTGAACAGTATGCCGCTGAAATGGGCGTGGATGCCGCCACCATCTCCGCTTATATCGCAGAAATGGACGACGAAACGCTGTTCTCCTATGTGGAGGAACAGCTTTCCGAGGCAATTCGCCAGCAGTATGCCGAGCAGGTACAGGCACAACTGGCCTCCATGACCACAGAACAGCTGGCAGCCATGTTGGACGCTGGCGGTTTTACAGAAGAGCAGTATGCATATCTGTACGACAACTATATGCCTGCCACAGTCTCTGAGTCCACTTACGAGGAAAATCTGGACCTGCTTGGTTATGTGGATCTGGACTCACCGTCCACCATCAGCATCTATGCTTCCACCTTCGCTGACAAGGACGCCATTTCCGGTTTGATCTCTGACTACAACGACACTGTGGAGGAGGAAGACCGGATTACCTACACCGACTATGTGGCGCTGCTGATGTCCTCCATCACCACGATCATCAACGGAATTTCCTATGTGCTGATCGCGTTCGTGTCCATCTCCCTGGTGGTTTCGTCCATTATGATTGGCATCATCACCTATATCTCTGTACTGGAACGCACCAAAGAGATCGGCATTCTCCGCGCCATTGGCGCGTCGAAGAAGGACGTCTCGCGCGTATTCAATGCCGAAACGCTCATTGTGGGTCTGTGCGCGGGCCTCATCGGCATCGGGCTGACGCTGCTTCTCAACATCCCCATTACCGCTGTCGTCCGCGACTTGTCGGGCATTACGGCGTTGAAGTCCTCACTGCCCGCAGTTGGCGGCGTAGCTCTGGTGGTCATCAGCGCACTGCTGACCATCATCGCCGGGTTGATCCCCTCCCGCGTAGCCGCCAAAAAGGATCCAGTAGTGGCGCTGCGCACCGAATAATTTCATCTCATCTGAACAAACCCCGGGGCTGCCGTATGAAACGGCAGCCCCGGAAGCTTTGCACTGCACACCGGCCTAAATCTCACAAAACAGCTCATGCCTCCAGGTCTCTTGTACCCGCTTTGAAAGTATGATAAGATAATTTGACAACATATCCGCAGGAGGAACCCACACAATGGAACTATGGGACGCTTATTACCAGGACGGAACGCCAGCCGGGCAGGACCTGCTCCGTGGGGAGCCGATCCCGAAGGGGCTTTATCATCTGGTCAGCGAAGTGATCGTCGTCCACACGGACGGCTCCTATTTACTGATGCAGCGGGATCGCCAAAAGCCCAATTTCCCCGGTTTATATGAGGCCACCGCCGGCGGCTCCGCCCTCAAAGGGGAATCTGCATACGAAGCCGCCATACGGGAACTGTGGGAAGAAACCGGGATCGCCGCAGACCACTTGCAGCCGCTTTGTCAGGCAGTCAGCCACAACACGATCTATCAGGAATTTTTGTGCGTGACAACCTGCCCCAAGGACGCTGTTGCGCTTCAGGAAGGCGAAACGATTAGCTATTGCTGGCTTTCGAAAGAAGCGTTCCTCCGCTTTGTGGAAAGTGACCGCTACGTCCCCACCCATCGGGACCGAATTCAGACATATTTGAACGATCTTCGGTAAGTTACACAATTTGTTTGCGGATGCGCCTTGTTTTATCTGCAAAAATATGATAAACTATTAGAAAAGTCTTTTAGAAGGAGGCGTTATCATGGTCATCCATGAATCTGCAGAAGATTATCTGGAAGCCATTCTGGTTTTGAAGCAGGAAAAGGGCGTTGTGCGCTCCATTGATATTGCCCATTATATGTCCTTCTCCAAGCCCAGCATCAGCCGCGCCATGGGCCTCCTGCGCGAAAACGGCTATATCACCGTCGATAAAGAGGGTTGGATCAACCTGACCGACAGCGGCATGGCCATCGCATCCAAAATCTATGAGCGCCACCAATGCCTGACCGCCTGGCTGATCGAGCTGGGCGTCGATCCCAAGGTGGCCGCCGAGGATGCCTGCCGCATTGAGCACGACATCAGCGAAGAGACCTTCGACAAACTGAAGGCCCATATTCGCAGCGTCAACGCCGCAAACGCACAGTAAGTCCGGCTGGCTATACAAAACACGGCCTCCCCCTTTGGGGGAATGTTTATGCCCCGGCGGAACCATGGTTCCGCCGGGGCATAACTCATTTTTCAGCGTCAGCAGCCCTCTGCTGTGGGTGCCGTCTCTTTGGGCTGGATCTTGTGCGGCATGTCGTCATAGCTCTGATACGGTACCGGCGGCTCCGGCTCGTCCGCAGGGTAAACAGTGTCCACATCATAGACCCAGTAGTCGGGGTTTTTCTGGCCGGTCATGGGATTCAGCGCGCCGGGCTTCAGGAATTCCGCGCCAGGTTCGCCCCAGGAGCGGTAGAAGCTGGTCTTGAACAGGGGATAGAGAATCATGTGCCAGATTTTCCACACGCCGTTTTCCTTGATGAATTCCACCTCGTACTTTCCCCAACACCAATTGGCGTCGCCGTGGGGCTCCTCCCCCTCCTGCAGGTTTCGGGCCGGCGTCGTCTCATGACCCGGAGAAATCCAGCAGCCTTTGGCCGTCAGCCCGTCGGCGGCCACCTCCAGCACCTCCGTATCCATTTCATGGAACATCAGCATTCCTTTAAGATTTTGATCCATGCCGGGATCGGAACGGTCGCCATGCTCCACCAAATAGCAGTGCCGGATGGCTTCAATGCCCCGATACTCGCCGAAGGGGAACCGGTAATAGCTGTCCTCCCGGTTCGCCCACAACTCCATATAATCCTTGTTTCGAAATGCAGTATGATAATAAGAATACTTTCCCATCAGATTTCTGCAAGCCTGCGCCGCCTCCAGGCGCTCAATACGGTCTAGGGCTTCCTGCAGCTTGACTTCCAATTCTGTGCTCATGTCGGAGCCTCCTTTGCAAATACTGTATCTAGTTTACCACACCCACCTCCACACTGTACAATAGATTCTTTTTCATAGAACGATTGCTTTGAATTCATACAGTCTCTCCGCGCTTTGAAAGCATCCTTTTACATATCCCAAAATACACACAAAAAGGACAGCCTTGCGGCTGCCCTTTTTGCGACAATTTTTTGGAGTGTTCATTTGGAGTATATCAGAAGGGAATTGGCTGCAAAAGCGCAAGGCTTCACCACCGCGCCGTACGGATCTCCCCATCGCCGCATACAAGCACAAGGAGGAAACGGGCCCGATTATGCGGCAGATCCTACGGTTCGCGTCGCCTTTTGGTTAGCCCTTGCTAACCTCTGCGGGAGTATAATATCATACCGGCCGCAGGTTGTCAATCGCTAACTCAAAAAATTTTTGGTT
>CBCPMX010000010.1:0-48994 GCA_965120355.1 uncultured Oscillospiraceae bacterium | reverse complement strand
GCTAAAAACGCCGCTTCTTTCGTTGCTGCTGTCCATATCCGTTGTATTGCTATTTGGCTCCTTGTTTATTGACGACACCATCTAGGGTACTGCTTATTAGTAGTTAGTTCAGAATTTGTCGCGCACAAGAAGGCAAAGCAAATAGCGCAGAAGTAAACGTATATCATAGTAACGAAAGGAGAATACTGAGCAACGTGCATTTTTAAGTAGATCGCTGTTCGCTATGAAGCAACACATACGAAAGCGAACATACTTGTTTTTATCTATGTGCAGCAAGCCGAATACCTATTAGGAAGCGGAGGGCCTGTATCCCAAATCACACACTGGGATACAGGCTCTTTTCCATAAGTTTGAATGCCGTTGGGCGAAGAACGGCCAAAACGCTGTCACAAATGACCAGTAGATCGTTCGTACAACTTATATAACATCCTGTGCAGCTGAAGATAAAAATAGGCATGGTTTGCAGCACTCTGATAGAATAAAGTCGTGACGCACCATTCTAAAGGCGCCTGTAAACCATCTCCGAGAAAAATGTACAGCTAAGCGAGGAAGTAATCAAGAGTCGGCGCAAAGGACTGGCCCGAGACAGCGTGGAAAAAGCCCTCATCGGGATACATCTTGCCGGTGTCTCTGCGAGCCGGGTGGAGGCCGCGACCGGGGCACTGTGGGGCAAGAAAAAATTCATATACATGAAGCGCTTAGAGACGGCTCGGAAAGACGCTTCCATTGCCGGCCGGCCGCATTCACGCAGAGGCTGCAAACAAATTTGCGCATCACGCTTGACGGTACCGAAATCTGTAGGATTTCAAGGCTTTTTTCATCTTTTCAGAGAGACTGAAAACTTTGAAAAGCTTGATTTTCAAGCTGTCCCTGATTTGTGTGCCAAGCAGGGCCAAACCGGATGGACAACCAGAAGACAGGCTGTATACAGTGCTGCTGGGTTGCGAAAAATCTCACCCTTGTGAAACCTGCGAATCCTGTGTATAATAGAGGAACAACGCAATGAAACAGAGTTTTGGAGGACTGTTTTTATGGATATCAGCGCATTTTATGGCAGGAGCGAAGAAGAACTGCAGGCAGAGCTGGAGCGGCTTCAGGCTGAAGATGAGGCGGAGGGCTATTGCTCTGGAAATTGCTCGTCCTGTTCCAGCGACTGCGGCGACTCGAAAGTGACGCCCCGCAAGGCGAAGAAGATCATTGCTGTCTATTCCGGAAAGGGCGGCACCGGCAAAAGCGTCATCACCGCCCTTCTGGCGGGCGAGCTGACCCGGATGGGAAAACGGGTCGCCATCCTGGACGGCGACCTGACCGGCCCCACCATCCATCTGCTGTACGACAAGCAGGATCCCGCCGGTTCTGACGACAAGCTGGTGTTCCCGGTTCCGGCAGGCAACGGCGTGGAGTTTATCTCCATGGGCAATATCTATGAGAAGACCGACCAGCCGCTGCTGTGGTACGGGAAGGATTTGGCAGCAGGCATCCTGTATTTCTACACGGATGTCAAGTGGGATGACCCGGATATTCTGCTAGTGGATATGCCTACGGGGATTGGCGACGTGCCGCTGCAGGCATATACGGTGATCCCCTTTGACGGGGCGGTTTGTGTCTCCACGCCGTCCAACATCAGCGATTATATGGCCAGAAAGACCACCAATCTGTTGAGAATGGTCATGATTCCGGTGCTGGGCGTGGTTGAAAACATGGTTATGGAGACCAGTCAGGATGTGCCGGAGCATGCAAAGGCCCTGGATCTGCCGCTGCTGGCGCAGGTGGAGTATGACCCCATGCTGGCGCTGGCTGCCGACTTCGGCAAATTGGCCGAAGTGCAGGCCCCGGCACTGACGCCGGTGGCAGAAAAGATTGCGGCGATGTTGGAGTAAAGTTTCTTTGAAACTTGGCAGGGCGTCCAAAGCGGGGGCAGAACGCGATGGAGCCGAAGGCTGCCTGTAAAATGTGGAACAGGGGCGGGATGTGGATCCCGCCCCTGTTCCGCTTTGTGCGCGGTGCATTGCGCACTGGCTGCCGGCGGGGGACGGACCGGAATTGGCACTTGACAGGGGCACGGCCTGCCTTTATAATAACAATAGATATATAACATATGATATTTAAAGAGGGACACAAATGCCGCCAAAAATTAAGATTACAAAGCAGAACATTGTGGACGCCGCCCTGGCACTGGTGCGGGAGGGCGGTGAGGGGGCGCTCAACGCCCGGGCCATTGCGGCCCGGCTGGGATGCTCCACGCAGCCCATTTTCAGCAACTACGTATCCATGGAGGAGCTGAAAGCGGATGTGCTGCGGGCCGCCGGCGCGCTGTATCAGCAGTATCTGGACGAGGATATGGCCAAATCCGACGTGCCGCCCTATAAATCCAGCGGTTTGGCCTATATACGGTTTGCCAGACAGGAGCGGGAACTGTTCCGGCTGCTGTTTATGCGGGACCGTTCCGGCGAAACCGTGGCGGAGGATCGGGAATCCATTGCCGGCCTGCTGAAGCTGATCCAGGCCAACACGGGCCTGGATGCGGATTCGGCCTATCTCTTTCATCTGGAGATGTGGATTTTTGTGCATGGCATTGCCACCATGGCCGCCACAGCCTATCTGGACTGGGACGAGGCGCACATCAATCGTATGGTCTCCGATGCCTATCAGGGCATCCGGCTGCGGTGGCTGCAAAGAGAAGAACCCGGCAAGACATGAGAAGGAGGGGAGAAGCCAATGGATGCCATTGTCACCAGAGGGCTGACCAAAACCTATGGCACGCTGCATGCGGTGGATCAATTGGACCTGACCGTCCACAGCGGCGAACTGCTGGCGCTGCTGGGCGTCAACGGGGCGGGAAAGACCACCGTGATCAAACTGCTCACCGGCCTGATCCGGCCCACAGCCGGCGATGCGTGGCTGTGTGGAAAAAGCATTTGCACCCAGCCCAGGGCGGCCAAAGCCCATCTGGCTGTCTCGCCGCAGGAGACGGCTGTGGCCCGAAACCTGACGGTACAGGAGAATCTGGCGTTGATGGCCGGTGTGTACAGCCTGCCGGGAGATGCCGCTGCGGCGCAGATCCGGCGGCTGCTGCGGCAGTTCGGGCTGGAACCGGCGGCGAGAAAACGGGCCGGGACGCTCTCCGGCGGCTGGCAGCGGCGGCTGAGTATTGCTATGGCGCTGGTGCCGGAGCCGGACGTGCTGTTTCTGGACGAACCCACCCAGGGGCTGGATATCCTGGCCCGCGGGGAACTGTGGGATCTGATTCGTGGGCTGAAGGGCCGAACCACGATTCTGCTGACTACACACGATATGGAGGAGGCAGAGGCGCTTTCCGACCGGGTGGCTGTGCTGCAAACAGGGCGGCTGCTGGCAGTGGACACCGCTGCCGGGCTGGAGGCCCGCACAGGAAGGGAGACTCTGGGAGATGCCTTTGTGGCGCTGGTAAAGGAGGCGGAATAGGATGCGGACATTTGCCCTGCGGACGGGGAAGGATATCGTGCGGGATCCGCTGGCCATTGCCTTCGGGCTGGGGTTCCCGTTGATCTTGCTGCTGCTTATGACGGCCATCCAGGCCAATTTGCCTGTGGATCTGTTTCGGTTGGAGCAGCTGACGCCGGGAATTTCGGTGTTTGGGCAGTCGTTTTTGACGCTTTTCTCTGCTTCGCTGATTGCCCGGGATCGCGGCGGCGCGCTGCTTCAGCGGCTGTACACAACGCCCCTGACGGCAGCGGACTTTATTTTGGGCTATACGCTGCCGCTGCTGCCCATGGCTTTGAGCCAGAGTGCTTTGTGTTATCTGGGAGCGCTGGCTTTGGGTATGCGGTTTTCGGCAGGGGTACTTTGGGCGGTGCTGGGGAGCCTGCCGGTCAGCCTGGTGTTTATTGGCTTGGGGCTGCTGTGCGGCGCGATGCTGAACGACCGGCAGGTGGGAGGCCTGTGCGGGGCGCTGCTGACCAATCTGACGGCCTGGCTGTCAGGCGTCTGGTTTGACCCGAACCTGCTGGGCAGCTGGTTTGGCACAGTGGCCAATGCACTGCCCTTTGCCCACGCCGTGAAGCTGGGGCGTGCCGCCCTGGGCGGCAGCCTGGCACAGGCGCTGCCGCACCTGTGGTGGGTTTTGGGGTATGGCGCGGCGATATTGGCTGCGGCGGTGCTGATGTTCCTGCGGCAGCTGCGGAAAGGCGGATAGGACCGCCTTGCCGGTAAAGGGGATGATGGAGCGGGAGAAGCGCGTCGCCGCGGCGCGTGTACATACATAAAAACAGGGGCGGAAACAGTGAGGTTCAGGATGCCGTGCCTTGAGAATATGCAAAAAAGTTCCGATTATTCGATTGTGGGAATAATCGGAACTTTTTGTGAGTTTGTTTTTAGAGGGTGAGGCTCTTCAGGCCGCCCTGCGGGCATCGGATTGAAACGGCAGTGTTTACAGCAGCGCTTCTACGTTTGCCTTGGGCTGTACGCCAACGGTGGTCTGCACCGGCTTGCCGCCTTTGAACACCATAAGAGTGGGAATGCTGCTGACGCCGTAGCGGCTGGCCAACTCCGGTGCTTCGTCCACGTTGACCTTGCCCACTTTGATCTCCGGATGGGTTTCGGCGATTTCCTCTACCACGGGGGCCATCATGCGGCAGGGGCCGCACCAGCTGGCCCAGAAGTCCACCAGGACCGGCTTGTCGCTGGAGAGCACTTCACTGGAAAAGTTTGTTTTATCAAATACATAAACAGACATCGTCATCGCTCCTTTTCAGTTGTTTGCTTGTGTGGCTCTGATTGCAATTATTACAGCTAGTATGCGATTCTATGGGCAGTATAATACATTCCGCCGGAAAAAGCAATTGTTTTACGGCGCAGGCGGAAGGAAACCCGCACAGGGGCGCTTCCATGTGCCGTGGGAATGGAAAAACAAAGCATAAAGCATAAAAATATTGACATTTCAGAGAAAACTATATATAGTGGGAGTGGAGTTGCTGATAGCTAACTCGAATGAATCTGTATATAAGCAACAACTTAACTGTTGAAATAGATACGACAACAGAGTAAAGCGTTGCGCTACGGCAGAAACACCCCTGCATACAGGAAGCAAAAGGCCGGTTCTGGGACAAGTAATTCCAGAAGATCATGTTTAGTTATGGTGGTTAGCTTGGGGCAACTTAATACTTCCGAGGGAGTGTGAAAGATGAAAACGGTGACAAAAAAGCACGGCCCAAAAGCCTTTGGTCATTTTTTAGCGATGGCTTTGGGAGCTGCGATGATACTGATCTTGCTGGGAGTCTGCTTCTTGAAGATCACCAGTGACACACAACCCGGCGCATATCAGCCAACCGGCCAGTCAACCTGGGGCGATGTGTACCGCCATTTTGATGCGGATGGATTTGAGGCGCTTCCGGCCGGGATACAAGCCCAGCTGGATGCTCTGCTGCTGGATGAAGCATCCACGCCGCCTCTGACGGAAATTGGGGAAACGGAGGTTGCGTTTGCCCATGCGTACCAGTATGCGTTGGATTCCGATGACGGCGGAACAGGCGCCGGAGAGCCGGTGCTTGCCAATGCCCAGGGGTACCTGTATGCCCTGGAGCAGACGGACCAGACGGTGGCTGGATTTACCTACCTGAATCTGGCGGCTGAAGCGAGCGAACGCATGATTTCCTGTCAGGCTGCGGGAATGGCCACTGAGCAGTGCCTGTTTTCATATGTGGGGGTGCTGCTGCTGGATGCCCAGTCCGGTGAAGTGGTGGCAATGCACAGCGCGCTGGAAGAGACGGCGGACCCGTGCTGTGCGGAGGCTGCTTTTGCGGATCTCGAAAGCGGCCGCACCTATACGCTGAAAGCGGTTTATGTCCTGCTGCCGCCGGACGGATGCGGCAGCAGCGGCAGTTTGATTACGGAGCTTGAGACTACGACAGCATAAATTTCTGCGCGGGGAAGCATAAAGCCCCCCTGGAATGCGGAATCCCCCGCTGCGCGCTGCGCGGCGGGGGATTTTCCGCAGATTTCAGAGAGATTCGGCATCAGCCCTCTTCTACCAGCAGCCCCGCCTGGGCCAGCGCGGCTTTGACACGCAGATAGGCGTCCTCACTGGGACACGAGAGGGTGTGCAGATGGATGCCGTGGGTCAGGGCGGACAGGGGCTTGGCGTCTTCGGCGCTGACACGTTGGATAAACTGAGAGACGTCGTAACGGGAAGACAGATGCAAACCGCCGCTCAGCTGGCCGTAGACCGGGTGCTCCACCACCACGTCCAGAACTTCACAGCCGTTGTCTACCATAATATTCAGTTCCCGCTCCATGTCTTCCGAGGTGTGGCTGCATGCCACCGTACGGACCAGCTCCGGTGCGGCGGCGCGCAGCACATAGCCCCGGGAGGTTGCCTCGATGGGGCTGCCGCCGGCCCGGAGCAGGGCCACATCGCCGACAATGATCTGCCGGCTGACTTGGAACCTGGCCGCCAGGGAGGCGGCGCTGACAGGGCCGCCGGCGCCCTGCAGGACTTCCAGCAGGGCGGCACGCCGTTGCTGTGCATTCATAAGGGCCTCCTCATTTGTGGTGCTTGAGCAGATCCATTTTGATGTCATACAGCTTTGGGGACAGGTCCACATAGTAATTATGGGGATTGTCAAAGCGCTTGACCTCCTCCCAGAGGGTGTCCACCTGCTGGGCGCAGTAGTCGCGGATCTGGGTCAGGGCGGGTTTTTCATAGACCAGTTTGCCATTCAGGAACACGGGAACTTGCAGTTCCCGCGCGGTGAAGTTGTAGACAGTCTTCTCCTTCCAGGTGGCCTCCGGATCGAAGATCAATAAGCTCTGGCGGTCGTCCACCGTCTCGTCATAGACGGTCAGATAGTCGGCGATGGCCTTGCCGGTGTCGTTGCCGATGAAGCGATAGAGCTTTTTGAAGTGGGGATTTGTGATCTTGCCCACGTTTTCGCTGATCTTAATCTTGGGAACGATCTTGCCGCCGGCGTCTTCCACGGCAGCCAGTTTGTATACGCCGCCGAACACCGGCTCGGACCGGGCGGTGATCAGCCGCTCACCGACGCCGAAGATGTCGATTTTGGCCCCTTGCAGCAGCAGATCCTGAATCAGATACTCATCCAGAGAGTTGGAGACGGTGATGGTACACTCGGGCCAGCCGGCATCGTCCAGCATTTTGCGGGCCTGGCGGGTCAGGTAGGCCATGTCGCCGGAATCCAGACGGATGCCGCATTTGGTGATGCCCAGAGGGCGCAGCACCTCGTTGAAGGCGCGGATGGCGTCTGGAATACCGCTTTTCAGGGTGTTGTAGGTGTCGACCAGCAGTGTGGCATTGTGCGGATAGAGCTGACAGTAGGTTTTGAAAGCGTCGTACTGGCTGTCGAACATCTGCACCCAGGCGTGCGCCATGGTGCCGCCGGCAGGGACATGAAACATCTGATCGGAGATCACGCAGGCGGTACCTGCGCAGCCGCCAATGTAGGCGGCGCGGGCGCCCAGAATCGCCCCGTCCGCGCCCTGGGCACGGCGGGAGCCGAATTCCAGCACGGCGCGGCCCTGGGCGGCCCGGACAATGCGGTTGGCTTTGGTGGCAATGAGACTTTGATGGTTGATGGCCAGCAGCAGATAGGTCTCCAAAAGCTGAGCCTGGATGGCGGGAGCCCGGACTGTCAGCAGCGGCTCCTTGGGAAAGACCGGCGTCCCCTCCGGCACGGCGTACAGGTCGCCGGTGAAGCGGAAGTTGCGCAGATAGTCCAGAAACTGTTCCGAGAAGATCCCGCGGCTGCGCAGATAATCGATGTCCTCGCCGGAAAAGTGCAGGTCCTGGATATAGTCAATGACCTGTTCCAGGCCCGCGGCAATGGCAAAGCCGCCGTTATCCGGCACACTGCGGAAGAACAGGTCGTAGTAGGTCATTCGCTCCCGGTATCCGCTGAGGAAATAGCCGTTGGCCATGGTCAGCTCGTAAAAATCACAGAGCATGGTCAGGTTCAGCTTTTCGTTTGTATTCATAGTTGTTAATCTCCTTCAGATCGTCACGCAAAAACGTGTCTTGACAGGTGTATTGCACTGATTATAGCCCCAATGCCAGCAAAAAGCAAATTTTTTTCAAATTCTCATTGACTTTGGCGGCAGAAGACTCTATGATAATCTTGGGTACTTATATCCAAACTGGTACAAGATGCGCCGTGTGCCGGTTGCGAATTCTGTGAAGCAAAAGGAGCGATCCAAATATGAAGGAATTGACCGTTGGCTTGCGGGGCCGCGCCGAGATGGTGGTGACGGAAACGCATACCGCGGCAGCCGCCGGTTCCGGCAGCCTGCGGGTCTTTGCCACCCCATGTATGGTTGCCTTGATGGAGAAGGCTGCCTGCGAGAGCGTCCAGCCCTTTTTGGAAGCGGGACAGTCCACGGTGGGAACCCTGCTGCAGGTGTCCCACGATGCGGCCACGCCGGTGGGTATGCCGGTTTGGGCCGAATCGGAGCTGACGGCAGTGGAGGGCAAAAAGCTGGTGTTTTCCGTGACAGCTTACGACGCCAAAGGGCCCATCGGCAAGGGCGTTCATGAGCGATTCGTCATCAGCAGCGAGCGCTTTGTGCAAAAGACCTACGGAAAGCTGGACTAAACCATGGAGGAACTGCGTATCGGCCCTGTGCCGCCGGCAGAACAGATCAGTGAAAAGGCCGGCGAGCTGTGGGATATCTACGATTTGGACCGCAAACGTACGGGCAGAGTCCACCGGCGGGGCGACCCCTGGCCGGACGGCGCGTACCGGCTGTGCGTGCATATCTGTATTTTCAATGGGGAAGGAAAGCTGCTGATCCAGCAGCGGCAGCCGTGGAAAAAGGGCTGGTCCGGCATGTGGGACGTGTCCGTGGGCGGATCGGCCCTGGCCGGGGATGACAGCCGCACCGCCGCCCAGCGGGAAGTGCAGGAGGAATTGGGCCTGGCCCTGGATCTGTCTGGCATGCGGCCTGTTTTTTCCGTCAGCTTCTCCCAGGGGTTCGACGACTTCTGGCTCATCCGGCAAGAGGTGCGGCTGGAGTATTTGACGCTCCAGCCTTCGGAGGTGCAGGCAGTCCGCTGGGCCAGCCGGCAAGAGGTGCTGGAGATGGTGCAGGCGGGAACATTTATTCCGTACCCGGAGCTGGAGCTGCTGTTCCGGCTGGCGGAACGCCAGGGATGTGTGGACATTTGGAAGCGGAAGCAGGCGCTTGGTACGGCGGAGTGACACGGCGGAAACCGGGCTGCTGTACACCTTGAAACGAAATAATTTTTGGAGAATGTGCAGGAATCCCGGTGTGAATTGCGTATATTTATAGAGGGGGGATCGCTGTGGTACGGGAAGAGCTGGAGCAGATAGAGGTACAGTTCCTGGCCCCATGGGCGGCCAGAGCGGTACAGACAAAGGGACGTCTGCTGCCGGAGCCGGAGAGCGAGACGCGGACCTGCTATCAGCGGGATACGGACCGGATCATTCACTCCAAGGCTTTCCGCCGCCTGATGCATAAGACCCAGGTGTTTTTGCAGCCGGAGGGAGATCACTACCGCACCCGCATGACGCACACCCTGGAGGTGGCCCGCATTGGACGGACCATTGCCCGCGCCCTGCGGCTCAACGAGGATCTGACGGAGGCCATCGCCCTGGGACACGATCTGGGACACACGCCTTTCGGCCATGCCGGCGAGGTGGCGCTCAACGAGGTCATGCGCCGGCCCTTCCATCACAATGAGCAGTCTCTGCGGGTGGTGGACAAGCTGGAAAAGGACGGCGAGGGCCTGAATTTGACCTATGAAACCAGGATGGGCATTGTGGGGCACACCGGCAGCTTTATCCCCGAGACGCTGGAGGGCCAGATTATCCGCCTGTCGGATCGCATTGCCTATATCAACCACGACATTGACGATGCCATTCGGGCCGGGATTCTCACCAATGCGGACATCCCGCGCCATATTGCTGATGTGCTTGGATCGACCCACTCCCAGCGCATCAATACCCTGGTGACGGATATCATCGAGCACTCCATGGGCAAGCCTGCCCTGGAGCGGGATCCGGCTGTGGCCGAAGCCATGGAGGAACTGCGGACGTTCATGTTTGAACGGGTTTACCGAAATCCAGTGGCCAAAGGAGAGGAACATAAAGCCCGCGAAATCGTCAAAAGTTTATATCACTATTATGTGGATCATCCCGACAAGCTGCCCGCCGATTTCCTGCCGCAGATGGATTTTGACGGCATCGAAGGAACTGTGGCGGACTATATTGCCGGCATGACGGACAAATTTGCAATTTACAAATACAGCGAGATTTTTATTCCCACGGCGTGGCAGGGACGTTAGGGACGGAGTTTGGCATAGTTTCTGCAAAAATGCACATGGTATAAGGAGGTGTATACGATGGCCTTTCCAAAGGCGTTTCTCGACGAGCTGGTGTCTCGGAATCCTCTGGAGGAGGTGGTCAGTGAGACGGTGCAGCTGACGCGGCAGGGATCGAATCTGTTCGGCCTGTGCCCGTTCCACGCGGAAAAGACGCCGTCGTTTTCCGTCGCGCCGGACAAGCAGATCTACTATTGCTTCGGCTGCCACAAGGGCGGCGGCGTCATTTCCTACGTCATGGAGCGGGAGAACCTGGAGTTTGTGGACGCGGTGCGGTATCTGGCCCGGCGGGTGGGCATGGAAGTGCCCAACGACGGCGCGTATGCCAGCGGGTACAATCGCCGGGAACAGCTGTGGACGCTGTGCAAGGATGCGGCGCGGTATTTTTACACCTGCCTCTATGGGCCGGAAGGCGGACAGTGCCGCCAGTACCTGTTTGACCAGCGGGGGCTGAGTAAGCGGACTGCCATCCGGTTCGGCCTGGGGTATGCCCCCAACAGCTGGGACGGTTTGATGAACGCCATGCTGGAAAAGGGGTATTCCAAGCAGGATCTGTTGGACGCGGGCCTTTTGGTCAAATCCCAGAAGGGCGGCCTCTATGACCGGTTCCGTAACCGGCTGATGTTTCCCATCATTGATGTGCGGGGCAATGTGATTGGCTTCGGCGGGCGGATCATGGATGACAGTACGCCAAAGTACCTCAATTCTCCGGAGACTGTGATTTTCAACAAGCGGAAAAATCTGTTCGCCCTGAATGTGGCGAAGAACAGCAAAGCCGGCAGAATCATTCTGACAGAGGGCTATATGGATGCCATCGCCCTGCACCAGTACGGATTCGACAGCGCCGTGGCCTCATTGGGCACTTCCCTGACCACAGAACACGCCAACATCCTGGCCAAATATACCAAGCAGGTGGTCATCACCTATGATGGCGACGAGGCCGGGCAGAACGCCACCCGCCGCGCCATCTCCATGCTGGAGGAGACGGGCCTGAAGGTGCGGATTCTTCGGATGCAGGGAGCCAAGGACCCGGACGAGTTCCTGAGGAAATACGGCGCTGACCGGTTCCGCAAACTGCTGGACCGGACGGAGAACTACGCCGAGTATCAACTCCAGTCCATTCAACGGAAGTATGACCTGACTCAGGATGACCAGAAGGTGGCTTATCTGAAGGAGGCGGTGGAGGTGGTCTCCGCGCTGCCCAGCGCTGTGGAACGGGAGGTCTATGGCGGCCGCGCCGCCGAGGCCGCCGGCATTACAGCTCAGGCCATGGAGGTAGAGGTGAAGAAGGCGTACCGCCAGCGGATGGCCCGGGCCAAGAAGAAGGAGACGCAGAAGAATCTCTCGCCAGCCAACAATCTCCAGCCGCAAATTCGCGGTGTGCACTATGACAATGTGCGTTCCGCTGCTGCGGAGGAGGGGCTGCTGCGGCAGCTTCTGACAGAGCCGGCCCTGTTTGCGCAGGTGGGAAGCTTGGATGGCAGCCAGTTTTCGTCGCCGCTGCTGGGCCGTGCGTTTGATGCGCTGCGGGAACAGTATGACTGCGGCTATGGCGTGCAGCTGGGGACGCTGGGCGAGGCTTTTACGGCGGAGGAACTGGCCCACCTGACGGCCATGGCCCAGCGGCAGGAGGAGACTGTCAGCGAACGGGCGCTTCAGGACTACATACAGATTATTTCGATGGAACGGCAGCGGCGCGGCGTCAGCCAGGCTGCTGACCTCATTGAAATCCAAAACCGGTATAAGCAAAAGAAAGGGTATGGAGGGTGAGCTTATGAGTACGCAGCAGGAACCCAAGGTGACGGCAGTTGCGCTGCCGCCGAAGCTCCAGCAGCTTCTGGAGCAGAGTAAACAGACGGGAAAACTGGCCTCCAAGGACATGCTGGATCTCTTTGACACGCTGGACGTCAGCGACGAGGTGGTGGAGCAGTTCTATGCCCAGCTGGAGGCTGCCGGAGTGGAGATCACCGTGGATGATATTCTGGAGATTATCCCGGAGGATCCAGATACCACGCAGGATGCGGAACGGGCCGCCAGCGCTGTGGCCGCCGCAGAAACGGATGCTGGCGTCCAGGTGGACGATCCGGTACGGATGTATCTCAAGGAAATTGGAAAGGTGCCGCTGCTCACGGCTGAGGAAGAAGTGGAGCTGGCCAAGCGGATGGCACAGGGCGATGAAAGCGCCCGTCAAAAGCTGGCGGAGGCCAATTTGCGGCTGGTAGTGTCCATTGCCAAACGGTACACGGGCAGGGGCATGCTGTTTCTGGACCTGATTCAGGAAGGAAATATGGGCCTGATTAAAGCCGTAGAAAAGTTCGACTACGAAAAGGGATATAAATTTTCCACCTACGCCACCTGGTGGATCCGGCAGGCCATTACCCGGGCCATTGCCGATCAGGCCCGAACTATCCGCATTCCAGTGCATATGGTGGAGACCATCAATAAGGTCATTCGCATGTCCCGCCAGCTGAGCCAGCAGTTGGGGCACGATCCGAGCTCCAAGGAGCTGGCCGATGCGCTGGACATGACCGTGCCCAAAGTGGAGGAAATTTTGAAGATTGCCCAGGAGCCGGTATCTCTGGAGACGCCCGTTGGCGAGGAGGAGGACAGCCATCTGGGGGACTTCCTGGAGGATGAAGGAGTTTCCGCGCCGGCGGAGGCGGCCAGTGCCAACCTGCTGCGCGAACAGCTGAAGGAGGTTTTAGGCACCCTGACGGAGCGGGAGGAAAAGGTTCTGCGGCTGCGATTCGGCCTGGAAGACGGCCGCCCCCGCACGCTGGAAGAGGTGGGGAAGGAGTTTGACGTCACCCGCGAACGCATCCGCCAGATCGAGGCCAAGGCCCTGCGGAAGCTGCGGCATCCGTCGCGGTCGAAAAAACTGAAGGATTTTCTGGGATAACTGAGACAGACAGTACACGGGCCTGGAGCGCCGCCCCAGCCCGTGAGGCCTGCGGTTTCAATCAAAACAGTCCGAATGCGCAGCAATGGCTGTACATTCGGACTGTTTGCGTATGTTTACATTTTGGGAATCAAAAACCGATTCCGCGGCAGCGGTTCCGGCGCCGGAGGATGCGTCAGTCGATGCTGAGCGTGGCGCCCTCGGCGGCGGAAGAGACCATCTTGGCGTACCGCGCCAGGTAGCCGGTCTTGATCTTCGGTTCCGGGCAGACCCAGGCCGCACGGCGGCGGGCCAGTTCCTCCTCAGAGACCTTCAGGGTTACGGAGCAGTTGGGAATGTCGATGGCAATCCGATCCCCTTCCTCCACCAGGGCGATGACACCGCCCATGGCCGCCTCGGGGCAGACGTGGCCGATGGCTGCGCCGCGGGTGGCGCCGGAGAACCGGCCGTCTGTGATGAGCGCGACACTTTCGCCCAGGCCCATGCCGCAGATGGCAGAGGTGGGATTGAGCATCTCCCGCATGCCGGGGCCGCCCTTGGGACCTTCGTAGCGGATGACGACCACGTCGCCGGGCTGGATCTTCCGGGCGTAAATGGCGGCAATGGCCTCTTCCTCGGAGTCAAAAACCCTGGCGGGACCTTCATGCTGCATCATTTCCGGGGCTACGGCGCTCTGCTTGACCACGCAGCCGTCCTTGGCCAGGTTGCCCTTGAGGACGGCGATGCCGCCGGTCTGAGAATAAGGGTTGTCGATGGGGCGAATCAGTTCTGGGTTCAGATTTTCTACGTCCGCCAGATTCTCCGCCACGGTTTTGCCGGTGGCGGTGATCAGATCCGTGTAGAGCAGACCTTTTTTGGTCAGCTCTTTCATGACGGCGTAGACGCCGCCGGCACGTTCCAGATCTTCCATGTACGTCTCGCCGGCGGGGGCCAGGTGACACAGGTTGGGGGTTTTGGCGGAGATCTCATTGGACATGTCCAGATCCAGCCGGATGCCGCATTCCCGCGCAATGGCCGGAAGGTGGAGCATGGTGTTGGTGGAGCAGCCCAGAGCCATATCTACGGTCTCGGCGTTGTGGAAAGCCGCTTCAGTCATGATGTCCCGGGGACGAATGTCCTTTTCCAGCAGCTCCATGATCTTCATGCCGGTGTGTTTGGCCAGCCGCAGGCGGGCGGAATACACGGCGGGGATGGTGCCATTGCCCCGCAGGGACATGCCGATGGCCTCGGTCAGGCAGTTCATGGAGTTGGCGGTGTACATCCCGGAGCAGGAGCCGCAGGTGGGGCAGGCGTTCTCCACATATTCATCCACCCCGGTTTCGTCCATGGTACCGGCGTGGTAGGCGCCTACGGCCTCGAACATGTGGCTCAGGCAGGTGCGGCGGCCGTCCTTCAGCCGTCCGGCTAGCATGGGGCCGCCGGAGACAAAGATGGTGGGAATGTTCAGCCGCGCCGCAGCCATCAAAAGACCGGGGACATTTTTGTCGCAGTTGGGAACCATGACCAGGGCGTCGAACTGGTGGGCAATGGCCATGGCCTCGGTGGAATCGGCGATCAGATCCCGGGACACCAGAGAATATTTCATGCCCACATGGCCCATGGCGATGCCGTCGCATACGGCAATGGCGGGGAACACAATGGGTGTGCCGCCGGCCATGGAGACGCCGGCCTTGACAGCTTCGACAATCTTGTCGATGTTCATATGGCCGGGGACGATCTCGTTATAGGAACTGACGATCCCGATCAGGGGCCGGTCCAGTTCCTCCTTTGTGTAGCCCAGGGCGTTGAGCAGGGAGCGGTTGGGGGCGCGATCCACGCCCTGCGTCACATTGGCGCTTTTCAACATAGGGGGACCTCCTTCGAAAAGTACGAAATAGTTGTATGATTTCTCTTGCATTGTCTGACTACATAGTATATGATATGGGCAGAGATGTCAAGTGGGTTTTCCGGAAAGACGCGATGCAGGCAATCCTGCTGCTTTGCTGCAAAACAAAGAAGCAGACTGCCGGAGGCGGAACAACTGGGCAGGCCTGCGGCTTGCCGGCGCCAGAACGCGCAGTTCCGGCTTTTAGAACTCCGATCTGTGATCTCTGACCGCCTGTACGCAGGAAAGTTGTTCTTCCAAATTCCAGGAAAGGGGCCGGCTATGGAAAAACAAAGCCTTTCTCAGCAGACCGCCCAGCGGCTCTACAATCAAATCGTCGTGGAAAAACGGCTCTCTCCAGGAGAGAAATTGCCCAATGAGCTGGAGTTGAGCCGGGAACTGGGGGTCAGCCGGACCACACTGCGGGAGGCTATTCGGGCCCTGACTACCCAAGGGGTGCTGGAGGTGCGGCGGGGCCGCGGCACCTTTGTCAGCCAGCGTGTGGCGGAAATCAATGACTATGGCTTTTCCGGCTTGGACCGGGTGCGGGGAGAGCTGCGGGATCTGTTTGAGCTGCGCAGTATATTTGAGCCCAAGGCGGCGGCCCTCGCCTGCCGCCGCGCCACGCAGGAGGAGTTGGCGGAGATCCTGGAGCTGGGCGAAGCGGTGGACGCCTGCATCCGTCAGGGCCGGGACCGGACAGCAGCGGATCGGGAGTTTCACGCGGCGATTGTCCGGGCTACCCATAACGCATTTATGATGCGGCTGCTGCCCATGATTAACCAGGCCGTAGCCACTGCCGTAGAGTCCGGCGAGCACGGCCGGCAGCTGGCGGAGGACACCCGCCGGGATCACGCTTTGCTGATGGAGTTTCTGCGCAAGCGCAACGCCTCCGGTGCGGAACACGCCATGGCCATCCATATGCAGCACAGCATGGATGTTCTGGGGCTGGACATCTGGCGGTGAGCGCGGATCGCGCAAACAGTCAAAAGCGGCTGCCTCCGCTTTGCGAAAGAGGGGAATCTGAAAAGTTTACAATTTTCCCACAGAAAAGCCCCTGTTTTGACATTGCAATCCGCGGAGGCTTCCTTTATAATGGGAAGAAGATGGGGAAATTGTGTGTGCAGTGTGCTGCACCGGAAAAATAAAGGTGGGATTTCTATTAGCCCAATGAAACGAACCGGGGGCCGGTATTCCAGAAAGAAGAATGCCAAGATCTCCGCTGCGGTGATTTTTATGGTGGCGGCTATTGTGTTGGCCATCGGCGCATTAGGCAGTGTGTATATTTACGCCCGTAATCTGGCCAGCTACGACTATATTTTCCCCAATGTATACGTGGCTGGCGTCAATGTGGGCGGTATGACACGGATGCAGGCGGTTAATGCGGTCAATGCCGCAGTGCAGGAGACTTATTCCGACAGTACGTTGATCGTGGAACTGCCGGATCGGACCATCAGCTTCACGCCGGAAATGACCAAGGTGGCCCTGGACGTGGAGGAGGCCGTGGAACGTGCCTATCAGTATGGCCGCCAGGGAACCGTATTTTCCATTGCCAAGGCCCGCCGTGAGGCCGAGAATTCCGTCCATGAGATTGACATCACCACGGATTTGCAGCTGGACACGGAGTATATTCAACAAGTCATTCTCCAAACTGCGGCCGAGGTGTCCAAGGAGATGGTTAACGCTACCTGCAACATTGATCTGACGCAGGAGCGGATTGTCATTGTCACCGGCACCGACGGTGTCAGTTTGGACACGGACACGCTGTATGATCTGGTGGTGTCTGCCTTCAACAACAACGATTTTTCCACGCTGTATTTTGACTATGACGTGGAGGAGGCCGCCAGCGTGGACCTGGACACCCTGTATGAGCAGGTTTGTACAGAGGCCCAGAATGCCGAATACGACCCGGAAACGGGTGAAGTATCCCAGGAGGTCAGCGGCCAGCAATTTGATCTGGAGGCGGCCAAGCAGGCGCTGGCGTGGGCCGGAGAAGGGGAAGAAGTGATTATTGAGCTGGAGGTGCAGGAGGCGGAGATCACCAAAGCAGAGCTGGAGGCGCTGCTGTTCCGGGATGTATTGTCCAGTTACTCCAGTCCGCACACAGCCAACAGCAACCGGACAACCAATCTGACCCTGGCCTGCGAGGCCATTGACGGCACGGTACTGCAGCCCGGAGAGACATTTTCCTTCAATGACACGGTGGGAGAGCGGACGTCTGAGCGGGGCTATTTGCCGGCGGCCATCTATGTGGATGGTCAGACAGAGGACTCCGCCGGCGGCGGTGTGTGCCAGGTGACCTCCACCATCTATGTCTGCGCGCTGTATGCCAATTTGGAAATTGTGGAGCGGGAAGAGCACATGTATTTTGTCAGCTATGTGCCCTCCGGCCTGGATGCCACGGTCTACTGGGACACGGGCCTGGATTTCAAATTCCGCAACAACACCGACTATCCCATTCGGATTGAGGCCAATGTGTCCGGCGGCTATGTGAATATCACCTTCTACGGTACGAACATTGACGGTACCTATGTGGAGATGACCACTGAGCAGCTGAGCACGGAACAGCCCGGCGAACCGGAAGAAGTGGTGGACGATTCCGTTCCCGCCGGCACGGTGCTGCAGTCGTCCTATGTGGGTTCCACCTGGGTCAGCTACCGCCATGTGTACGACCGGGACGGCAACGAGATTTCCGTGACACTGGAGGACGAGACCACCTATCAGGCCCGGCCCCAGCGGATCACCGTCCGATCTGACGGCGCCGGCGCGGACGAAGAGGAGACGCCGGCGGAGACATCACAGACCCCGGAAACCTCTCAGCCGGTGGATTTGCCGGCCCCGTCGCAGGTGCCGGCGGAGACTGAGACGCCGGAACCCAGCGTGTCTGCGGAACCGGAGCCCAGCGCATCTGCTGAGACGGAGACGCCGGTGGAGCCCGCAGAACCGGCGGGAGAAGAAATGCCAACAGAATAAGCCGAAACCCGCTTTCGCCATCTGGCGAAAGCGGGTTTTTGCATCATGAAACGGAATGTAGTTCACAGCAGTGTAATGCCTGCTGCCTGACAGGCGGCGAGCGTCTCCGGATCCCAGACCGACGACTGGACTTCGCCGATGTGGCAGACTCCCAGCAGCAGCATACACAGCCGGGATTGGCCAATGCCGCCGCCGATGGTCGCGGGGAGCTTCCCCTCCAGCAACATCCGGTGGAAGGGGAGCTGGCGGCGGTCATCACAGCCGGACAGGGTCAACTGGCGGTCCAGGGACTCAGGACTGACGCGGATACCCATGGAGGAAATTTCATAGGCACAGCCCAACAGGTCGTTCCAGAACAGCAGATCACCGTTCATCTGCCAGTCGTCATAGTCGGGGGCGCGGCCGTCGTGTGGTTTGCCGCTGTTCAGCTTGCCGCCAATCTGCATTAGGAAGGTGGTGCGGTGCGTTTTGACGAAGGCGTTTTCCCGCTCCTTGGGCGGCAGCTGGGGATACAGATCCTCCAGCTCCTGGGTGGTCACAAAGGTGATCTCCCGGTCCACTGTGGGCACGGCGCAGAGCTGCGGGAACATGGACATCAGCGTTCGCTGGGTTTGCCAGATGGCGTCCACAATCTGGACTACGGTCTGTTTCAGGTAGTCCAGATCCCGGCGGCCTTCGGGCAGAATCTTCTCCCAGTCCCACTGGTCCACATAGACCGAGTGGAGATTATCCAATTCTTCGTCACGCCGGATGGCGTTCATATCGGTGTACAGGCCCGTGCCTGGGGCAAAGCCATAGCGGCATAGGGCCAATCGTTTCCATTTGGCCAGGGAGTGCACCACCTGGGCTTCGGAGCCGGTGGCGGGAATATCAAAGCTGACTGGGCGTTCCACGCCGTTGAGGTTGTCGTTGAGGCCGGTGGCGGCTTCGACAAACAGCGGCGCCGAAACGCGGCGGAGCATCAGATTGCCGCAGAGAGTGTCGGCAAACAGCCGCTTAATCAGGCCGATGGCTTTCTGTGTGTCATAGAGCCCCAGATGGGGGCGGTAGTCTTCAGGAATGTAGCAGTGGTTCATGGGACACCTCGGATTCAGTTAGAGAAATAGCGTGCAAAGCGGGAAGCTGGGAGCATCTTCTCAAAAGTGCGGCGGACCGGCGGCGCATGCAGACGGCCCGGCAAGCGCACCAGAGCGTGCCGGCGCGGCAGGTTCCGGCCGGTTTCCCGGCAGATTTTACGCCCAGCCGGCGTCTTCCAGCTCGTATTTTCTGTCGCGGGACATAAGACCGCTGAGCACCAGGTGGGGATCTTTGCCTTCGTAGAGGACGGCATAGGCTTCGGTGGCCAGGGGCATTTCCACACCCACCTTTTTGGCCAGTTCCACAGCGGAGGCGGTGGCGTAATAGCCCTCCACCACGGCGCCCACCTCTTTCATGGCTTCCTGGGCGCTGTAGCCCTTGCCGATGAGAATTCCAGCGCGGCGGTTGCGGGAATGCATGCTGGTGCAGGTGACGATCAGGTCGCCCATGCCGCTGAGCCCCGCAAAGGTTTCCGCGCGGCCGCCAAGCGCCACACCCAGGCGTGCCATTTCTGTCATGCCGCGGGTCATCATCAGAGCCTTGGTATTGTCACCCAGGCCCATGCCGTCGCAGACACCGGCGCAAAGGGCGATGATATTTTTAAGGGCGGCGCCCAACTCGACGCCCACTGCATCGGGACTGGAATAGACGCGGAAGCGTTCGTTCATAAAGGCGTTCTGCACAAACTCCGCCAAAGCCCGGTCGGTGCAGGCGGCAACGCAGCCCGTGGGAATGCGCCGGGCCACCTCTTCGGCGTGGGAGGGGCCGGACAGAACGGCCACAGTGCGGCCCGTCTCCTCGGCAATGACTTCGCTGAGGCGCTTGGAGGTGCCCTGTTCGATGCCTTTGGAGACGGATACCAGAACGGTACCGGGACTCAGATGCTCCTTCACCTTGGCGGCGGTGGCCCGGACGGCAAAAGACGGTGTGGCCATGACCACCAGGTCTTTCCCCGCCACGCAGCCAATGTCGGAGACGAAAGTCAGCGCCTCGGGCAGGGCGACGCCTTTGAGCAGCGGGTTCTCCCGGGTGGTGCGCAGAATGTTGGATTCCTCTTCGGAATAGGACCAGACGGTGACATCGTGGCCGTTTTCGCACAGCAGCATAGCCAGGGCTGTCCCCCAGCCGCCGCTGCCTACCACAGCAGCTTTCATGTGTTTCCTCCTGTCTCCTTCTTTTTGTGAAGGGAAAATTTTGATTCCGTGCCGGAGAGCAGCCGTTGGATGTTGCCGCGGTGCTTCCAGATAATCAGCGCGCCGATGACCACCGACAGCGCCAACAGCAGCCAATCTTCATAGACGAACCAGGTCCCCACGGGGAACAGAATCCCGGTGGATACGGAGCCCAGGGACACAAACCGCGTCAGCACTGCCAGCACCAGGAACGCGCCCCACACCAGCAGGGCAATGCGCCAGTCAATCATAATGGCAATGGTCCCGCCGGACATGATGCCTTTGCCGCCGCGGAAGCTGAACATGCAGGGAAACATGTGCCCCAGCAGGCAGAACAGCCCTGCCCAGTATTTGCCCAGCGCTACGATCAGAGAATTGTCCAGGAGCATGTGCCGGGCCACAAACATCCCAACCAGCACGGCGGCCACAGCCTTGAGCACGTCCAGTGCAATGACCACGGCGGTCAAAGGGCCGCCGAAGGTGCGGTGGAAATTGGTCAGACCGGCATTGCCGCTCCCGTGCGTTCGCACATCGTCATGGAGAATGTATTTTGAGACGATGACGGCGCCGTTGAAGCAGCCGCAGAAATAGGCGGCGACGGCGGTCAGCAGCGCTGAAAGCAGGATTGTTGCGGCACTCTGGCCGGAGAGAAGTGACACAATCATGGCCTAGCCCTCCTGATCGCCCTTTTGGCGGATGGTGAATTGAATGGGAGTGCCCTGCAGGCCGTAGACACTGCGAATCTGGTTTTCCAGATAGCGCAGGTAAGAGAAATGGAACAGCCGGGCGTCATTGCAGAACACCACAAAATGGGGCGGCTTGACGCCGGTTTGCGTCATATAATAGATTTTCAAACGGCGGCCCTTGTCGCTGGGGGGCTGAACCCGGGCGGTGGCGTCGGCCAGGACGTTATTCAGATTGCCGGTGGTGATGCGCAGGGCGGCGTTGGCTGCCACAATATCAATCAATTCATAGAGTTTTTCCACCCGTTGGCCCGTCAGGGCTGAGAGGAACAGCACCGGGGCGTACTGCATATATCCCAAATCTCGGCGGATGTCTTCGGTCATACGGTCCATAGTGTGCGTATCTTTTTCCACAGCGTCCCACTTGTTGACTACCAAAATGCTGGCCTTGCCGGCCTCATGACATAAACCGGCGATTTTGGTGTCCTGCTCGGTCACGCCCTGGTTGGCATCCAGCATCACCAGACATACGTCGGCGCGTTCGATGGCGGCGATGGAGCGCAGGTTGCTGTAGTGCTCTACACTGTCGTCCACTTTGGCCTTTTTGCGCATGCCGGCGGTGTCGATAAAGCGGTATTTGCCATATTGATTTTCAAAGTCACTGTCAATGGCATCCCGGGTGGTGCCGGCCATGTCGGAGACGATGACCCGCTCTTCGCCCAGGATGCGGTTGAGCAGACTGGACTTGCCCACGTTGGGCTTGCCGACGATGGCAACCTTGATGACGTCCTCCTCGTCCTCGTCGTCCTGGGCAGGGGGCAGGTTTTCCACCACCAGATCCAGCAGGTCCCCGGTGCCGTGGCCGTGGAAGGCGGACACCTCCACCGGATCGCCCAGCCCCAGAGCGTAGAACTCATAGACATCGGGATTTACCAGGCCCACACTGTCGCACTTGTTGACGGCCAGAATCACAGGTTTCCGGGCGCGCTGGAGCATGACGGCCACGTCGCTGTCGGCGGCGGTGACGCCAGTCTTTACATCGGTCACCATAATAATGACGTCGGCGGTCTCAATGGCGATTTCCGCCTGTTGGCGCATGAATTTGAGGATCTGACTGTCGGTGCCAGGCTCAATGCCGCCGGTATCCACCAGATCAAAGGCCCGCCCGTTCCAGTCGCAGGAGCCATAGAGCCGGTCCCGGGTGACGCCGGGCGTGTCCTCCACGATGGCCGTGCGCTTGCCGGTCAGTTTGTTAAATAGCATGGACTTGCCCACGTTGGGGCGGCCCACAATGGCAACGAGAGGTTTTGCCATGCAAGCACCTCCTTTTTGTGAATCGAGAAATTCGGAGCACGGAACTTCGAAATTGGAAATCTTCCAGCCGCAGCCGCTGAAACGGGCTGCACAGAGGGATAACTGTACTATTATTGCATCTTTTCTGCGGCAGGTCAATCAAAAAATTGAGATTTCTCCTCGGATGATTGGTTTTGCAGGGGTGGGCAGCGGCCCGCTTCCGGAAAACCTGCACAAGCCCCGTCAACGGAACCCTTCACGCTCAATGGGATTCCCTGGTTTCTATTTCTCCAAGCGCTTCCGGAAAATACGCCTCCACAAAGTCCACGCGGTTGACGCGGAAGCTCCGGTCGTTGAGATACTCCAGACAGCCCGCATCGGTGGTGAATCGGAACGTCAGCTTGTAGGAATACAGCGCCTGAAATTTGCGGCCATAGCGTTTGTCCTCCTGCTGGCGGCCGTATTTGCCGTCGCCCAGCAGCGGGTGGCCGGCGGCGGCGAACTGGGCGCGGATCTGATGGGTGCGGCCTGTAATCAGGTCGCATTCCACCAGGGACAGGCCGTTTGCTGCCGCTAGGGTCCTGTACAGGGTCACGGCGGTTTTGCTGCCCTTCTGGGGCTTGTCGGTGACATAGACCCGGTTCTTGGCCGCGTCTTTGAAAATTTGTCCTTCCAGCCGACCCTCCCGGGGTTTCATGACGCCGTGGATGGCCGCCAGATACCGTTTTTCCAGCTCCCGGTCCCGGACCTTCTGGTTCATAATCCGCAGAGCCTCAGCTGTTTTGGCGGCAATGACAATGCCGCCGGTATTCCGGTCGATGCGGTTGCACAGCGCCGGTGTAAAGGCGTGGGATTCCCGGGGCTTCCATTGATTCGTGGCGTAGAGGTACGCTTGAATGTGGTCGATGAGGGTTTTGCCGTATTCTGCGCCGTCATGGGGATGGACGGCCTGGCCTGGCTGCTTGTCTACCAGGAGAATCTGTTCGTCTTCATAGACAATTTGCAGCTTTGGCGTGGCCACGGTCAGATACGCATTTTCTTCCCGGGGCTTGTCAAAAAACTCGTCGTTGATGTATAATTGAATGGTATCTCCCGGTTTCAGCCGGGTGTCCCGCTCCGCCCGCTTCCCGTTGTATTTGATGCGTTTGAGCCGAATGTATTTTTGCAGCAGCGCTGCCGGCAGCAGAGGGACGGCCTTTGCCACGAACCGGTCCAGACGCTGACCTGCGTCCTGCTGTCCAATTGTAAATTCTCTCATAATGCTCACCTGCAACCATTGTCCCTGACAGGAGCGGGATTGTCAAGGGGAAAAGCGGGATTCTACAGCGAAATCGAAAAAAACACAGTTTTCATGGACGCTGGCTCAAAGTTTGAAAAAAGACGGGACTCCGGGCAAAAAAGATTTGACAATTCCGAGGCAATTCGATATAATAGCTGATGCATGACTATGGGCAAGGAGATGCGGCTATGCTGCTTCGTTTGACAAAAATACTGGATCAGCCGGGCGCGTCGATTCCCTTTACAGCCGATTTGGATCTGAGCAATCTGGAATTCGGCGGCTGCCGCCCCGTGGAAGAACCGGTTCATGCAGCCGGTGAGGTAAAGAACACGGCGGGCGTCCTGATCTTGACCGGTACCATCTCCACCACGCTGCACTGTGTCTGTGACCGGTGCTGCAGGCCCTATACGGAAGCGTATGTCCATCAGATGGAAGCGGTTCTGACGCCGGCGCTGGCCGACGCGGAACACGAAGATGAGAACATCTTTGAACTGGTGGGCGAAGAGGCGGATCTGGAGGAGATTGTCAACACCCAGTTCGTCCTGAGCATGGATTCCAAAATGCTTTGCAGCGAGGACTGCAAGGGTCTGTGTCCCCGGTGTGGGGCCAACCTGAACGACGGCCCCTGCGGCTGCAAAAAAGAGATAGATCCCCGACTGGCTGCGCTGGCGCAGCTGTTAAAGGATAAAGAAGTGTAAGCACTGCCGCTTTGCGGTAAGTTTCGTCAAGGAGGTGTCACCACATGGCAGTACCCAAGTGTAAAGTATCCAAAGCCAGACGCGACAAACGTCGTTCTTCCCATTGGAAGCTGGACATGCCCGGCCTGGTCGCGTGCCCCAAGTGCGGCGCGATGCGTTTGCCCCACAGAGCGTGCAAGGAGTGCGGAACCTACAATGGCCGGCAGGTCATCGCGGTGGACTAACCCTCCGGCCTCTGCAGCGCAGACGAAAAAATGCCATGGACCAGTATACGTGTGGTCCATGGCATTTTTCTTGTTCAGTTCAGAAGACGGGGCATTCCACACCCTTCCGCGGCCAGTTCAGTTGTGCCGAACAATCAAATCCAAAGGAGGTCCCCATGCACATTTTGCTATGTCATTACAATTTCGATGAGCTGTGGTGCCGTCCTTCCATGGAGGGCATCTTGCAGCCTGACATGAAGGTCACGGTCCTGCCCTTTTCTTTCAGCGACGGCGCGGTGCCGGACGCCGCTGCCTGGCAGCGGGAGTACGGGCCGGACGGCGAACACGCCCAGGCGGTCCTGCGGCCCTTCGCGGCCTACGGCATTGGCCGGGACCAGGTGCGGTTTGTGAATTACTTCACCCACACGCCCGCTCAGGCGAAAGCCATGATCGAAACCGCCGGTATCGTATTTATGACCGGCGGCCTGCCGGACCGTGCCATGGACCGGGTGCGGGAATTTGGCCTGACTCAGGTGCTGGAGCAGTTTCCCGGCATTCTCATGGGGGCCAGCGCCGGAGCCATGATGCAGATCGACGACTATCACATTTCGCCCGACGACGACTATCCCACATATATGCGCAGCCGTGGCCTGCAATGCGGCCTGGGCTTTGACGTAGAGGTCCACTATGCCTTTTCTCAGGCCCAGAACGACGGCATCCGCCGCGCCCTGACGGAACGGGACGTGCCCATCTGGGCCATGGAGAACACCAGCGCCCTGATCGTCCGGAACGGCGAAGTGACGCCGGTGGGCGACTGCCACCTGATCCGCACCGCGGAGGACATCCCATGCCGCTAAACGAGCGATGGGGCTGGGATCGGGCCAAGGCCCAAAAGTGGCTGGAACCATGCCTGGAAAGCGACTATCTGGCCCGCCGCTGGCAGGAGAAGGGGTTCCGTACCTGCCTGGATCACGGATGCGGGCCGGGCCGCCATGCGATTTTTCTGGCGCGGCGGGGATTCCGCGTGACGGGCTTTGACCAGTCGGAAACGGCCCTGGACTATCTGCGCCAGTGGGCTGCGCAGGATGGGCTGGCTGTGGAGACGGCGCGGGGCGATATGGCCGCGCTGCCGCTGGCGGAGGGCGGCTTTGACTGTGCCGTTTGCTATAATGTGATCTATCACGCCGCCCCGGCGGCCATGGCCCAGGCACTGGCGGAGCTGGGGCGGGTACTGCGGCCCGGCGGCGAGCTGTTTATCACGCTGCTGTCCAAGCGCGCCCCGGCTTATGAGAACCGCCCGGCGGGAGAGGGCGATACGCTCTGGGAAAACGGCGTGCCGCACACATATCTGGACTATGCGGAGCTGACCGCGCTGCTGGCGGACCAGTGGAAATTCGCCGTCCCGCCCAGAGAGATCTTCGCGCCCGGGATCGAGGCTCCCGACAAGTGGAACTGCCACTGGTTCCTGGTACTGGAGCGGATGTAACGCCGGCCCTGCCGGGGCAAAACACGGATCGCGCACAGGAAAAGCACCATGGGAGGCAATCTCCCATGGTGCTTTTCTGGTTATTTGCCGCCCTTCAGCGCCTTCATACGCTCAGAGTGGTCCAGGATGCGTTTGCGCATCCGCAGATTCTTGGGGGTGACTTCCAGGAGCTCGTCGTCAGCCAGATACTCCAGGCACTGCTCCAGGCTCAGGGTGCGGGGCGGAACCAGCCGCAGGGCTTCATCGGAGCCGGACGCACGCATATTGGTCAGCTGCTTTTTCTTGCAGACATTGACGGACATGTCCTCGTTGCGATTGCACTGGCCGACGATCATGCCGGCGTAAACCGGCGTGCCGGGGCCGATGAACAGGGTGCCGCGGTCCTGAATGCCGAACAGGCCGTAAGCGACGGCTTCGCCGGTCTCAAAGGCGACCAGAGAGCCGCTGCTGCGGCGGGCAATCTCGCCCTTGACAGGCGCGTAACTGTCGAGTACCGAGGACATGATGCCCTCGCCGCGGGTGTCGGTGAGGAACTCTGTACGGTAGCCAAACAGGCCCCGGGACGGCACCAGGAATTCCAGCCGCATCCGGCTGCCCACCGGCGTCATGGTCACCAGATCGCCCCGGCGCTGGCCGATCTTCTCGATGACTGCGCCGACGCTGGCCTCCGGCACGTCGCAGACCAGCCGCTCCACCGGCTCGCAGGTTTTGCCGTCGATCTCTTTGGTCAGGACCCGGGGAGTGGAGACCTGGAACTCATAGCCCTCGCGGCGCATGGTCTCAATGAGAATCGACAGGTGCATTTCGCCGCGGCCTGCCACGTTGAAGGCATCCGTACCCATCTCCGTGACCCGCAGGGACACGTCTTTCAGCAGCTCCCTGTCCAACCGGTCCCGCAGGTTGCGGGAGGTGACATATTTGCCTTCGCGGCCGGCAAAGGGGGAGTCGTTGACGGAAAACGTCATTTCAATGGTGGGCGGCGTGATCTGCACGAAAGGCAACGGCTCCACCACGTCCGGCGCACAGATGGTACGGCCAATGGTGATGTCGGCAATGCCGGAGAAAGCCACGATCTCGCCGGCGTGGGCCTCCTGAATGGGGGTCTTGCCCAGGCCGCTGAACTCGTACAGAGCGACAACCTTGGCTTTCTGGCTGTGGTCGGGATCGTGGAAGTCGCACACGGAAACTTCCTGATTCTGACGGATGACGCCCCGCTCCACGCGGCCAATGGCGATGCGGCCCACATATTCGTTGTAGTCGATGGAGGAAACCAACAGCTGCAGGGGGCCTTCGTCGTCGCCGCTGGGAGGGTCGATATACTCCACAATGGTGTCCAACAGAGGCCGCAGATCCGTCCCCATCTCGTGGGGCGAATATGAGGCCACGCCCTGGCGGGCGGAACAAAATACGGTGGGGGAATCAAACTGTTCCTCTGTGGCGTCCAGTTCCAGCAGCAGTTCCAGCACCTCGTCCACCACTTCATCTACACGGGCGTCAGGCCGGTCTACCTTATTGATCACCAGAATCACTTTGTGTTTGAGCTCCAGGGCCTTCTGAAGGACAAAGCGGGTCTGGGGCATGGGGCCCTCGGCGGCGTCCACCAGCAACAGGACGCCGTCCACCATTTTCAGGATTCGCTCCACTTCACCGCCGAAGTCGGCGTGACCCGGCGTATCGACAATATTGATCTTGGTGTCCTTGTAGTGGACGGCGGTGTTCTTGGCCAGAATGGTGATGCCCCGCTCCCGCTCCAGATCACCGGAGTCCATGACCCGCTCCACCGTGGCCTGATTCTCCCGGTAGACGCCGCCCTGTTTGAGCATTTCGTCCACCAGCGTGGTTTTGCCGTGGTCTACATGGGCGATGATGGCAATGTTTCGAATGTTTTCCGATGTCATAAAACTCGGATACTCCCTTCTGTATGACAATCCACATTGGAATTTAAAATCTCACAAATCAATATTATACAATGTGTAATAGCGCTTGGCAAGAGGAAGATGCGGCTTTTTGCCTGGTTTTTCGAGAAAGTTGCGGAAAAAGGCGAGAAAATCGCATGCATTCGCCGCGTTATGCGCTGCAATTTTCAGCGCACATGGGTTGATTTGAAGCTTTCTATTGCTATTCGTATACAAAACTTTTATAATAGAATGGACAACTTCGGAGAAATTGGAGGTTTCTTATGTATCAGATTCAAAAAACCTGTCTGTGCTGTCACAACTGCGCCCTGGAATGTCCTGTGGGCGCCATCGATTATGTGGGAACCTGTTATGCCATCGATCAGGACAAATGTATTGGCTGCGGCTTGTGCCAGTCCATCTGTAATGTCGGCGCCGTTGTCAATACGGAGGATACGGCGGCGGCTCCGGCGCATGCGCCGGTACACAAAGACTGTGATCTGGTGGTCATTGGCTGCGGCGGCTCTGGCGCGGTAGCGGCAGTTCGTGCGGCGGAACTGACCGGGAAGAAGGTCGTTGTGCTGGAAAAGGCGGCGAAGCCCGGCGGCAGCGCCTGGTACGCCGGGTTCCAGCTGGAAAACGGCGCGCCCAGAGGCGGCCCCGGCGGTCCTGGAGGTCCCGGCGGTCCCGGCGGCGAGGGCGGCCCTCCCAAGCGGGACATGTCCTTCCTCTCGGAACTGGATCCGGAGCTGGTGAAAAACGCCCAGGCAGCACCCCGGCAGCTGTATGACTGGATGATTGCGCTGCCTGGCGTGAAGGAGGCCTGTGCAGTCACGCAGATTGATGGGAAAACCTACTACAATGTGCCCAGGGGCAACGTATTTTACAATTTGAAGAACTATGACGATGCCATTGGCCCTGGCCACGGCGGCAGCTTCCTGGTCCACATGATGCTGCAGCAGTTCCCGCGGCTGGGCATTGAACTGCTGACCAGCCATCGGGCTGTGGAGATCAAAGTGGACGAAACCGGCGCGGTCTGCGGTGTGGTGGCCCAGGATCCCGGCGGTGTGACGGAGATCTCCTGCAAAGCGGTGATCTGCGCTTCCGGCGGCTTTGCGCACAACGACGAGCTGCTGAGAACATATTGGCCCTGGTTCTTCTCAGACCGGGCCGGGGATGAGCCGGTTCACCGGTTTGCCGTTCCCACCAACACCGGCGACGTGGTGCCTCTGGGTCAGAGTGCCGGCGCGTACATCGACTATGACAATTTCTTTGTGAACCTGTTTGGACCGGTACACCACCCGTTCAGCTTTGTACTCTTCCAGTACTGCCTGCAGCCCGACAGCATCAAGGTAAACCTGGAGGGCAAACGCTTCTTCAACGACAGCAAGTTCTCTGACGGCGCCGCGGTCATTGGTGACCAGCCTGGCCGGATTGCCTGGTCCATCTTTGACAGCGATATGATGACAAATCTGGCCCAGCGCATGGCCAAGCAGAACGGCGGTGCGTTTGCGGATTATCAAAAAGAGCTGGAATCTGAGATTGCGTTGGACACGCCCTGCAAGCGGGCGGATACGCTGGAGGATCTGGCAAGGCAGTGCGGGATTGCCGTGGAACCGTTTTTGGAGACCATCCGGCGCTACAACAGCTTTTGCGCCAACGGCGTGGATGAAGATTTTGGCCGTAATCCGTTGCTTCCCATTCAAAACGGCCCCTTCTACGCCATTTATGGCAAAATGGCCACCGACGGCGCATTCGGCGGCATGCTGATCAACGGCAGAACGGAGGTCTATCGGGCCGACAAATCCGGCGTCATCCCCGGACTCTACGCCACCGGCGATAACGCCTCCGGCTGGGCTAAGAATCCCGGAGGTCCCGGCGACAACCGCATGATGGTTACCGGTGAAATGAGCTGGGCGTCCGGCTCCGGCTTCCTTGCCGGCACCTATGCAGCGGAGTATTTGAATAGCTAAACCGGAGCTGCCGCCGCCGTGCGGCGCGGTGAGCGCGCCGGGTCTCCGGAAAATGCAAAAAACGCTGTATACACGAATAAATATACACAAAAAGATGAATATAATGCATATTTATAATCAAAAACACAAGAATGACGGAAAACTATTCGTATTCTTATGCAATATTCTACTTGCCAAATGCCGGCGGCTGTGATAGAATGTCCACGAAAATCAATGGTGGCCTGTGCTGCTTTCCGGCGGGCTGCCTATGGAATATCTTTTGGGAGGAACTGAATATGTCTGAGATCAAAAAAGTGGTGCTGGCCTATTCCGGCGGCCTGGACACCTCCATCATCATCCCCTGGCTGAAAGAAAACTACAACAACCCGGAAATCATCGCCGTATCCGCCGATGTGGGCCAGGGCGACGAGCTGGACGGCCTGGAGGAAAAGGCCCTTAAGACCGGCGCGTCCAAGCTGTATATCGAGGATCTGGTGGACGAGATGGTGGATGATGTGATTATCCCGTCCATGATGATGGGCGCAAAATACGAGGACTATCTGTTGGGCACGGCCTTTGCCCGGCCCATCATTGCCAAACGCCTGGTGGAGATCGCCAAGGCAGAGAACGCCGACGCCATTGCCCACGGCTGCACCGGCAAGGGCAACGACCAGGTCCGGTTCGAGCTGGCCATTAAGCGCTTTGCCCCGGAGATGAAGATCATCGCCCCCTGGCGGGAATGGGACATCAAAGGCCGGGACGAGGAGATCGACTATGCCGAGGCGCACAATGTGCCCCTGAAAATCAGCCGCGAGACCAACTACTCCAAAGACAAAAACCTGTGGCACCTGAGCCACGAGGGCCTGGATCTGGAGGATCCGGCCAATGAGCCCCAGTACGACAAGCCGGGCTTCCTGGAGATGGGTGTGTCTCCCGCCATGGCTCCCGATGCACCCACCTATGTGACCCTGGACTTTGCGCAGGGCTGGCCTGTGGCCATCGACGGCGAGAAGATGAAGGCCAGCGATATCATCCGCAAGCTCAATAAGCTGGGCGGCGACAACGGCATCGGCCTGTTGGATATTGTGGAAAACCGGCTGGTGGGCATGAAGGACCGCGGCGTGTATGAGACGCCCGGCGGCACCATCCTCTACCGGGCCCACGAGGTGCTGGAGATGATCACCATCGACAAGGACACCAAGCACATGAAGCAGAAGCTGGCGGTGGACTTTGCCGATCTGGTATACAACGGCAAGTGGTTTACCCCTCTGCGGGAGGCGCTGCAGGCCTTCGCCGTCAAGACCCAGGAGCATGTCACCGGCACGGTGAAGCTGAAGCTCTACAAGGGCAACGTCATCACCGCCTCCGTCACCTCCCCTGAGAGCCTGTATTCCGAGAACCTGGTGACCTTTGAAGAGAGCGACTACAACCAGGACGACGCCACAGGCTTTATCAACCTCTGGGGCCTGCCGGACACTGTCCAGGCGCTGCGGGAACAGGGCAAGCTGCGCTAAAGTGTGAAGCGTGAAGAGTGGCATGCGGTGATTGTGCAGTCACAGCATCTTCACGCTTCACGCGCAACTCTCCACTCTAAGTTTGAACGAGCGAGGTAATCTGCCATGAAACTATGGGCTGGGCGGTTTCAGAAGGAAACCGATACCCTGGTAAACGACTTCAACTCTTCCATTACCTTTGATGCCCGGCTGTATCAGCAGGATATTGCCGGATCCATTGCCCACGCCACCATGCTGGGCGAACAGGGCATCATCGAGCCCCACGAAGCGGAAAAAATCGTCGAAGGGCTCAAGGTGATTCTGGCCGACATCGAGGCCGGCCAAGTGGAATTTTCCCTTGACAACGAGGATATTCATATGAACATCGAGGCGCTGCTGACCAGCCGCATCGGCGACACCGGCAAGCGCCTGCACACCGCCCGGTCCCGCAACGACCAGGTGGCGGTGGATTTCCGCCTGTACGTCAAGGAGGAGATCCCCAAAATCATCGACATGATTCTGGATCTGGAAAAGATCCTGATCAAAAAGGCCAACGCTACGCTGGACTGCGTCATGCCCGGCTATACGCATTTGCAGCGGGCCCAGCCCACCACGTTCGCCCACTATATGATGGCCTATGCCAATATGCTGCGCCGAGACGTGACCCGGCTGGAGGACTGCCTGGCCCGAATGGACGAAAGCCCCCTGGGCGCCGGGGCCCTGGCGACGTCCACCTATCCCGTGGACCGGTTCCGCACGGCCCAGCTGCTGGGCTTTTCCAAACCCACGGACAACTCCATGGACTCGGTATCCGACCGGGACTTTGCCATTGAATTTTTGTCTGCCTGCTCCATCCTGATGATGCACTTGTCCCGGTTCTCGGAGGAGATCATCCTGTGGTGCTCGTGGGAGTTTAAGTTTGTGGAGCTGGACGACGCCTATTCCACCGGCTCGTCCATCATGCCCCAAAAGAAAAACCCCGATGTGGCCGAGCTGGTCCGCGGCAAGACGGGCCGGGTCTATGGCAGCCTCATGACGCTGCTGACGGTGATGAAGGGGCTCCCCCTGGCCTATAACAAAGACATGCAGGAGGACAAGGAGCCGGTGTTTGACGCCATCGACACTGTGGAACTGTGCGTGCCGGTGTTCACCGCCATGCTGGATACTCTGACTGTGCTGCCACGGAATATGGAACGGGCCGCCTCCGCCGGCTTTATCAACGCCACGGACTGCGCCGACTATCTGGTGCGCAAGGGCTTGCCCTTCCGGGACGCCTATATGATTGTGGGCCGGCTGGTCAACAACTGCATCAAGTCCGGCGAGCAGTTGGATACCCTGACCCTGCGGGATTTCCGGGCTGTGTCCGACAAGTTTGACGCCGACATCTACGAGGCTCTGGAGCTGAAAACCTGTGTCAATGGACGCACCGTCTATGGCGGCCCCTCTGAAGAGGCGGTCAAGCAGCAGATTGCCGCCATCCAGGCGTTTGTGGATGCCCGCAAGGAGGCCGCCGCCCAATGAAGCCGAAGATCTTTATTGACGGACGGGAGGGCACTACGGGTCTCCAGATTGACCAACGGCTCGCCGGGCGGGACGATCTGGAGCTGCTGCCCATTGCGCCGGACAAGCGGAAGGACCAGGCCGAGCGGAAGCGGCTGCTGAATGCGGCGGATATTGTGTTTTTGTGCCTGCCGGACGCGGCGGCCAAAGAGGCGGTGGACATGATCGAAAATCCCAACACCCGGGTCATCGACGCCTCCACGGCCCACCGCACCAGTCCCGGCTGGGTTTACGGCTTCCCGGAGCTGTCCGCCGGGCAGCGGGAGGCCATCCGGACGGCGAAACGGGTGGCCAATCCCGGGTGCCACGCCACCGGCTTCATTGCCCTGATCCGGCCTCTGGTGGAGGCCGGCATCCTGCCGCCGCAAACCCGGCTGACAGCCCATTCCATCACCGGCTACACCGGCGCCGGAAAAAGCACCATCGCTGTGTATGAAGCCGAAGAACGGGAACCGGAACTGGTCAGCCCCCGGCACTACGCTGTGACCCTTAACCACAAGCACATTCCCGAGATGATGCAGCTGTGCGGCCTGACCAGAAAGCCCATCTTTATGCCGGTGATCTGCGACTTTCCCCAGGGCATGGTGGTGACAGTGCCGCTGTATCTGGACGACCTGGCGGGCAGCCAGACGCTGGAGAGCCTGCGGGCGCTGTACCAGCGCTTCTATGCCGGTTCCCGCTTTGTCTCCATCCGTCCGCCGGAAGCGCCCACCTGCGGCTTTATCGGCTCCAACAATCTGGCCGGTACCAATGACTTGCAGATTTTTGTCTGCGGCAACGAAGCGCAGGCCATGCTCTGTGCCCGGTTCGACAATCTGGGCAAAGGCGCGTCCGGCGCGGCGGTGCAGAATCTGAATATTATGCTGGGCCTGGACGAGGCCACGGGCCTCTGACCGCTCCGGCTTTTATGGGAGAGATTACTATGAAACTCATTTCCGGCGGCGTCACCGCCGCACAGGGCTTTCGGGCCGCGGGCATCCGCTGCGGTGTCAAAACCGGCAAGGGCGACGGCAACCAGCCCATTGTCCCGTCTATGAAAGACTATCTGACCGGGAAAAAGGATCTGGCCATGATCCTGTCCGATGTGGAGTGCGCAGCGGCGGCAGTCTATACCCTCAACCGCGTCAAAGCCGCGCCGGTCTATGTGACCATGGAACATCTGGAGGATGGCGTGTGCCGCGGCATCATCGCCAATTCCGGCAACGCCAACGCCTGCGCCCCGCAGAGCCACGAGAATGCGGAAAAAATGTGCGAGGCGGCGGCCAAGGCCACGGGTCTGAAGCCCACGGACTTCGCGGTGGCCTCCACCGGTGTCATTGGCCAGACACTGAACATCGCCGCCATTGAGGCCGGTGTCCCGGCGCTGGTGGAGATGCTGTCTGCCGGCGGCTCCGACGACGCCGGTACGGCCATTATGACCACTGACACCGTACCGAAGAACATTGCCGTCCAGTTCACGCTGGGGGGGAAAACTGTGAAGATGGGGGCGATCGCCAAGGGCAGCGGTATGATCCACCCCAACATGGGCACCATGCTCTGTTTCATCACCACCGATGCCAGCATTTCTGCCGATATGCTCAAAGCGGCTATGGAAGAGGTCATTCCCCGGACCTTCAACCGGGTCACCGTGGACGGCGACACCTCCACCAACGACATGTGCGTCCTGCTGGCCAACGGCATGGCCGGAAACAGCCTCATCGAGTGGAAGGACGACGACTACACCATCTTTGTCAAAGCGCTGCGGCAGGTCTGCGAGGAGATGGCCAAGGCCATCGCCGCCGACGGTGAGGGCGCGACGCGCCTGCTGACCTGCACCGTGGATGGGGCCAGAAGCGAAGAGGTGGCCGAGCGGCTGGCCAAGGCTGTCGTGGGCTCCTCGCTGGTCAAGGCCGCCATGTTTGGGGCAGACGCCAACTGGGGCCGGGTGCTGTGCGCCATGGGCTATTCCAAGGCGCCCTTCCGTCCGGAGCATGTGGACATTGCCTTCGCATCGGTTTTGGGACAGATCGACGTGTGCAGGAGCGGCGTTCCCCTGGACTTCGACGAGGAGCGGGCCTCCGCCATTCTGGGCCAGGACGACGTGTCCATCCTGATCCACGTCAATGAGGGCAGCTACAGCGCCACCTGTTGGGGCTGCGATCTGACCTATGACTATGTGAAGATCAACGGGGACTACAGAAGCTGACGCCCCCGCACGGCGCTGCGGCCGCACCGCAGCGCGCAGCATATGCACGAAGAGGTGTATTCCCATGTCTTTTTCCCATATGGAGCGGGCACAGATTCTCAATGAGGCCCTGCCCTATATTCAGAAATTTAACCAAAAGACCATTGTAGTCAAGTACGGCGGCAACGCCATGATCTCCGAAGAATTGCGGCAGGCGGTGATCTCCGATATTGTACTGCTGAAGCTGGTGGGCATCAATGTGGTGGTGGTCCATGGCGGCGGTCCGGAGATTTCCGATATGCTGAAAAAGGTAGGTAAGGAGTCCCGGTTCGTCAACGGCCTGCGCTACACAGACGCCGAGACCATGGACATCGTCCAAATGGTGCTCTGCGGCCGGGTCAACAAGGATCTGGTGGCCATGCTTCAGGCCCATGGCGGTCAGGCCAGCGGCCTGTGCGGCCTGGACGGCCGCCTGATTCAGGCGGAAAAGCTGACGGAGGACGGCTATGACTACGGCTATGTGGGCCAAATTACCGCCATCGAGCCGAAGCCCATCCTGGATGCCATCGCCAACGATGTGATCCCCGTGGTGGCCACAGTGGCCTACGGCGTGGACGGCGCCAAGTGCTACAATATCAATGCCGACACTGCTGCTGCGAAAATTGCCGCTGCGCTGGGTGCGGAAAAGCTCATCGTGCTGACGGACGTACGTGGCCTCATGCGGGATCTGAACGACGAAAGCACCCTGATTCAGAAGGTGCGCGTATCCGAAATTCCGCATCTGGTGCGGGAAGGCATCATCAAGGGCGGCATGATCCCCAAGATCAAATGCTGTGTAGAAGCCGTCCGCCAGGGGGTCCAGGCGGCCCACATTCTCGACGGGCGGATCCAGCACTCGATTCTCATCGAGCTTTTGACCGACGCCGGCATTGGAACGATGATCTTTTAATTCTCTATTTGATTTGATTGCTGGGGTGGGGACAAGGCGAAGCCTTGCGAGAATTCTTTTTGCCTCCGGCGGCCCGATTTCTTTGTCACGCGACAAAGAAACCGGGGAAAGAAAACGCGCCAGGACGGGGGCTTGCCCCCGCCTGGACCACCCCTGCTTACGCGGGGGCTGTAGCGGCGGGTGCGGATCTGGGGGGATTCTGATTTGTTAGCTTTTACTTGCCCTCTTAGTCTTTTTCGACATCCGGCACGGCTGCCGCCGCCCTCTTGGGGTTGAGAGGCAAGACTTGTTGGTAGTTGCGTTGGACCAAGTGCCAACGATGCCGCTGGGGGCGCTGTACGTTGGCGGGAAGTGCTCAGTTGACGCACCCTGTTGCGTCCTAGGCCGATCGGGGCGAACCCCCACCCCAATTGGTAGGCACAGGCGCTCCAATTACGGTGCAGAAAGTTCTCAAACTACAACCGAAGGAGCGCGCTGAAGCGCGGCGTGGTTGCTGCGTCAGTGCAGCAAATGCGCGCCGGTCAGGGAAGCGTAGACCAATTCCAGTGAGCCGGGCTATCATTTACGCACAAGCAAACGTGCGACCGCACTGCACCAAAGGAACCACAAGACCAAATCCCCGTATATCGGGGGGAGGTCTTGGAGGGGGGCGAAGCCCCACTCCGAGCGCGTTTTCTTTCCCCCATTTCTTTGTCGCGTGACAAAGAAATGGGGCCGCCGGATGGTGCATGACCCGAAGGGCCGTGAAGGCGGAGCCCGGCTTGCCGGGCGGAGCCCAGGGGACAAGCCCGCAAGCCAGCGGCTTGCCATCAACCCGGCATCAGCCGGACACACCAGCCAAGAACCCCCGCCGGAGGGGAAAAAGCCCCCGTCCGGCTTCCGCCGGACAAAAAAGCAATCCGCCAATTCCAATGATCCAAGAAACAGAAAGGAAGATTTCCGTGACCTCTCAAGAACTCATTGCCCTGGACAGCCAGTGCGTCATGCAGACCTACGGGCGGTTCCCGCTGGTAGTGGACCACGGGCAGGGCGCGACGGTCTATTCCCCCGAGGGCAGAGCCTATGTGGACTTCGCCTCCGGCATCGGCGTCAACTCCGTGGGCTACGGCAACGCCGCCTGGCAGAAGGCCATCACCGATCAGATCGGCAAGTTGGGCCATATTTCCAACCTCTATTATTCCGAACCTTATATCCGCGTGGCCCAGCAGCTGACCCAGCGCAGCGGCATGAAGCGTGTATTCTTTGCCAACGGCGGCGGCGAGGCCAATGAGGGCGCCATCAAACTGGCCCGGAAGTACTCCTTTGACAAGTATGGCATGGGCCGGAGCACCATTTTGACGCTGTATAACTCCTTCCATGGCCGTACGGTCACCACCCTGGCCGCCACAGGGCAGGAGGTGTTCCACAACTACTTCTTCCCCTTCACCGAGGGCTTCCGCTACGCCAAAGCCAACGACATCGAAGATGTGAAGGCCCAGGCCGGCGGCGATGTGTGCGCTGTGATGATGGAGCTGGTGCAGGGGGAAGGCGGCGTCCTGCCTCTGGATGCGGATTTTGTCCTGCAGGTCCGCGACCTGTGCGCAGAGAACGACTGGCTGCTGATCATTGACGAGGTGCAGACCGGCGTGGGACGGACAGGTTCCCTGTTCTGCTTCCAGCAGTTCGGCCTGGAGCCGGACGTGGTCACCTTCGCCAAAGGGATTGCCGGCGGCCTGCCCCTGGCCGGGGTCATGGCCGGAGCCAAAACAGAGAGCGTCCTGGGCCCCGGCACCCATGCCACCACCTTTGGCGGCAACCCGGTCTGCTGCGCCGCTGCACTGGCGGTGCTGGACATCCTGGACGATGCCATGATGCAGGAAATTCGCGCCAAGGGACAATACATCCGCGAAAAGGTGGCCGCCATGGGCAGCCCTGTGGTCACCGGCGTCCGGGGCATGGGCCTGATGCTGGGCATCGGGCTGAAGGCGGGCGTCAGCCACAAGGAACTGGCTTCTAAATGCCTGGAGGCGGGACTGCTGCTGCTGACCGCCGGCAGCGATACCCTGCGGCTGCTGCCGCCGCTGACCATCTCCTACCAGGAGATTGACCAGGGCCTGGAAATCCTGCGGAAGATTCTGTGTGAAGGAAAGCAGTGAACGGGATGCGGCCAAATTGTAATGTAGTTGTAGTCTTTGATCAGACGCACACAAAGGTGCTGCTCTGCCACCGGCAGAAGGATCCCTACAAGGGCCTCTACAATTTCATCGGCGGAAAACTGGAGCCGGGCGAAGCCGGTGAAACGGCGGCATACCGGGAGCTGTATGAGGAAACCGGCATTTTCCGTGCGCAGATCCAGCTGACCCATCTGATGGATTTCACCTATCACTATCTGGGGGGATTTCGGCTGGAGGTCTGGTTCGGATATCTGCAAGAACCGGTTGCCGTCCACGGAACGGAAAATGAACTGCTTTGGATGGACCGGGCTCAGGACTGGTTTGACATGACCCGCTTCGCCGGAGAAGGCAATATGGGGCACGTCATGGAGGAGATTTCCTACTGGGAACAGCCGGTGCATTCCTCCGCCATTGGAACTTAAAAAAGGAGACGATTCCCTTGAAAAAAGACCTGTTGAAGCTCCTCGACCTGACCGGCGAGGAAATCACGGAGATTCTGGATTTGGCCGACCAGCTGAAGTACGATCAGAAAAACGGCCGGCCCCACGAGCTGCTGAAGGGAAAGACCTTGGCCATGATCTTCAGCAAGAATTCCACCCGTACCCGTGTCAGTTTTGAAACCGGCATGTTCCAGCTGGGCGGCCATGCGCTGTTCCTGTCCAGCGCTGCCAGCCAGGTCAGCCGGGGTGAGCCGGTGGAGGACACGGCCCGGGTGCTGAGCCGCTACTGTGACGGTATTATGATCCGCACCTATGCCCAGCAGGAGGTGGAGGATTTGGCCAAATACGCCTCCATCCCCGTCATCAACGGCCTGACGGATTTCTGCCACCCCTGTCAGGTGCTGGCGGACCTGATGACCATTCGGGAGCATAAGGCAATCCTGGAAGGGCTGAAGCTGTGCTACATCGGCGACGGCAACAACATGGCCAATTCCCTGATCGTCGGCGGCCTGAAGACCGGCATGACCGTGGCTGTGGCCTGCCCGGAGGGCTATGACCCCGATCCGGCGGTGCTGGAGTTTGCGAAAGGGTATGGCGGCAAGTTCCAGCTCTGCCGCGACCCCAAGGAGGCCGCCGCGGGGGCCGACGCCATGTTCACCGACGTCTGGGCTTCCATGGGCCAGGAGCAGGAGAAGGCCGTCCGCGAACAGGCTTTCCAGGGCTACTGTGTGGATAACGCCCTCATGGCTCTGACCAACCCCGGCTGTATGGTGCAGCACTGCCTGCCGGCCCACCGGGGCGAAGAGATCACCGCCGAAGTCTTTGAGGCTCATGCCGATGAGATCTTTGACGAGGCGGAAAACCGGCTCCATGCCCAGAAGGCGGTCATGGCGCTGCTGATGAAGTAACAGCAAATCATAGAACAGGGCGGAGTTTTCACCATCAGTCTGCAAAAAGGCTTCGCAGAGTTCCGCCGTCCGCAGACGGCGGAATCAAATCTCAATCGTTTTTCCGGCGGCGTGTACGCCGGAAAAACACTTTACGCGGAGCGGAGTGTCGAATCGTCCGCCAACGGCGGACGGCTGAGGCGCGGAGCGCAGCGAAACCCCTTGACAAAAAGGCCTTGGGCCTTTTTGTCAGTCTGAGGACGGAGTTTTTCGCCCTGTCTGTGCGCATATCGAAAGTTGAAAGGAATTTTGGAATGAAAAAGCTGGGGTTGACGATCCTCAAGCTGCTGGTGTTTTTCCTCGGCTGGGCAGTGCTGGCGTCCGTACTGCCGCTGCCGTCGCCGGAGGATGCAGCCATATGGAGACTTTGGGCGGAAATCGTGCCGCTGGCGGCTATTGTAGTCTGGACGGCGCTTTTCTGGATTGTGGAGAAGCGGACTGTGCCGCTGCGGCTGTACCAGCGCCCACTGCGGGGCATTGCCATCGGCTGTATTGCCGGCGCGGTCTGGCTTGGCGGCACGCTGGTGCTGATGCTGCTGACGGGCACGGCTTCCTTCGACGGCGTAAACAGCGTTCCGCGATTTGCGGTCTGGGTTCTGGCGGCATTTTTAAACGTCATTATGCAGGAGATGCTGGTGCGGGGCTATTTGTATCAGATGCTGAAGCAGAACTACAATCTGGCGGCGGCAGCGGTGGTCTCCACAGCGCTGTTTACGGCGCTGCATGGCGGCGCGTTTGAGGCAGGGCTGGTACCGGTGCTCAATGTACTGACCATGAGCCTCCTGATGACGGCGGTGCTGGAGTACACCGGGTCCCTGGTGGCGCCGGTGGTGATGCACTTTTTCTGGAATGGAGTCGGATGCCTGCTTCTGGGCGGTGTTTCGCTGGCGGATGATTACCCGCACCTGCTCAATATGACCTTTTCCGGCAGCACGCTGCTGTCCGGCGGTGTTTATAAGATGGAAGGCAGTGTGCTGGTGCTGGGATTGAATGTATTGTTGACGGCGCTCTTTGTGGTGCTGTGGCGCAGGAAACCTGCCGAGACAAAATGAACCGGCCAAAGACTGGGGCCTGCCGCATATCAGCGGCAGGCCCCTTCTGTGTCAAAGACACTCTGAGCTGCCATATACAAAAAGCCACGGATTTCAAATGGAACTGCCGCCATTCGAAATCCGTGGCTCCTATTGGATCACAGCGCTGAGAGTCGGTTCCTGCCAAATGGGGAAAGTCCCATCTGCACCGGCGCTGGACTGTATGCGGAAAGGGTTATTTGGGGGAAACTGTCAGAGTGCCGTCGGCATTTTCTGTGACGTTGCCGTTGAAGGTGCAGCCTTCGCCGACCGTCAGCTTATTGATAATGCCGGTGCCGGTGACGTTCCAGACCGCGCCGTCCTTCAATTCCACTTCCACGGTATTGTCGCCGTTGAAGTAAGGACGGTTGGTCACATGGCCCAGATAGTAGTATTCCTTGATGGTGAAATGGGTGTTCTGTTCGCCCTTCTCATTGATGTGCATGACCTCCGTGGCAGAGATGGCGCCGTCCAGGGTCACGCCTTTTCCCAGGGTGACAAACAGGGGCTTCGGCTTCTGGCCAAAGTAGCCGGTGCCATTGTACAGGTCGCCAGTGAGGGTCACATCCTCGGCATTGAAGAAGGTGTCCGGTTTCACAGGCGCGCCCATGCCGCCGGGACCACCAGGACCACCAGGACCGCCAGGTCCGCCAGGACCACCAGGACCACCAGGACCACCGGGTCCGCCAGGTCCGCCAGGACCGCCGGGGCCGCCAGGACCGCCGGGGCCGCCGGGACCACCGGGGCCGCCAGCGGCGGGATCAAAGGTAGGAGCGGGCATCTGACTGGTGATCTGGCCGTTTTCGCTGGGCCAGCCGGGCACTTCGTTGAACTCGGTGTTGAACATGGGGCCCGCGTCGGTCATCTTTGCACCGACCAGATTGTCGTCGTCGTCAATCATCTGCAGGAGTACGTTGTTGCCGGACTTCAGAACCGCGCCGCCGTTGACATTGCAGGTGACGCCGCCGGACTTCAGCAGGAACACGGCGTCGCCGCAGTCCACCTCGGTGCCGTCGGTATAGGTGATGGTGCCGTCGCCGTGGGCCATGACGCCGAAACATTCGGCCTCAATGACGGTATTGCGGCCCTTGCCGGGCGCTTCATAGACCGTCTCGCCGGAGACAGGGGAGACCAGCTTGATGGTGCCCTTGGAGGAGGTATACAGGGCGGAGCCGCCGCGCAGGACTGCGCCCATGCAGCCGACCTTGATATGGGTGCCGTAGAATTCCTCAGTGGCGTTGCCGATGATGTAGGAGCCGTAGCCGGAGCCGTACTTCTTGGCATAGGGATCTTTGGTGTCGCTGACAGGCACATTCTCGCCCAGCAGGATCATGTCGGAATCGACCACATGCAGGTGCATATTCTGGCCGGCGTCAGTAGACAGGACGCCCCACTGATTGGCCTTGAAGGAGGTGTTGACAACATAGGCAGTGCCGCGGTCGCCTTCCAGGTTGATGCCGCGGGCGTTGCCGGTGATGCCCAGCACCCAGGGGGGCGCGACCATGGTCTTCTGATTGGCGGAGTTGATGTAGCCGTCGTACAGCCGGCCGCCGCGGACGGTCACGTTGCAGTCCTTGAACAGGCAGTCGGAGCGGTCGTCAGAGAACAGCGCGGGCTTGGCCACGCCGGTGGACTCGATCTTGCAGTTTTCCACGGTCAGGTGGGAATCCTTGAACGCGCCCAGCAGCGCGCCGTAGCCGTCGAAGTCGCAGACGTTTTTGCCGTCGGAGTTGGTGTGGAACTTCAGATAGCTGTTTTTCAGGGTGTACTTGCCGCCCACGGCCATAATGCCGCTGAAATCATCGCTGGTAGACTCGATGACGATGCCGTCTGCGCCCTCATTGTCAAAAGTGCCGCCCTGCACGGCAGCGGTGACGGATTTGCTCTCGTCGATGCCGTCGGGGCCGACAAAAATGGCGGTGCGGTAAGGCTCGACGCCGCGGCCGGTGAAGCTGGAGCAGGGCTCGGTCAGCTTGTCGGTCAGCACATATTGGGCGTCTTCCCGGCCGGGCTCATAGGTGGTTTCCACGCCATCGACCAGCATGGTGACCAGCTTGTCCTCGGGAATTGTAGTGATTTTCTCGGACATGGTGAGACATCTCCTTTTCCAAAGTAAGATTCCTTTTCAGGATTCCATTTGTCAGCATAGACACTTTTATTATACCAGACGATGGGGCGTTTGGCATGGCATTTTTTGCGCCCTTTGGTGTCTGAATGTGCCGTTTTCCAACGGCGGTGCGTGCAGCGTACATCCGTCCTCGATTATGCCGGCGCCCTATAACGAGAAATCAAATAAAAAAGGTTGACGGGCAGCGCCCTGCTGCCCGTCAAATCATAAAACGCAAAGAATTCAGAGAACCAGGAATCAGAACACATCCTGCACCGTTTCAGTGCCATCGGTGTCCAAGTAAGTATAAACGGTGAAGTCCTCATAGTACCACTCGCCGTCCTGGCCATCGCCAATACAGCTGGTGGCGTAGGACTTCTCCACAGGCGCGCCGATGGCGGCTTCCAAGTCAGCGGCACTGCCGCCGATGTATTCCGCGGCGGTTTCGGCCAGAGAGGGCTGGGCCGGTTCTGCCGCAAACTCCTCGGTGATGGTTTCGGTTTCTTCCGCATCTGCTGCCGCTTCATTGGTTTCGGCCGGAGAGGGTTCCCCGGCGGCTTCTTCAGCGGATGGTTCTCCGACTTCCTCGGTGGGAGAGGGGCTTTCCGTTTCCAGCTCGGCTTCGGCAGACTGTACCGCTTCCGTGGATTCTGCAGGCGCTTCGGATTCCTCCGGTTCCGCAGAGGCCGTTTCTTCGGAGACCTGGGCGGCAGTTTCGGCCTCCGGCGCTTCGCTGGCAGCGCTGGATTCGGGTTCGGACGTCTCGGCGGCGCTGCCGCAGGCGGCCAGGGACAGGACCAGCAGCAGGGCCAGGATCAGGGACAACAGTTTTTTGCTCATGGATCTTGCTCCTTCTGTGAAAATTCTTGTATATTGGATTCCGGCGAGGCGGCAGGCGCGTCGGCGGGGAATTCCTGTTGCGAGGAGTCCTGGGGAGAGGATGGCGGCGGCGGTGGGGCCGCGGCGGCGTCTGTAGGCGCTGGGGTTGTGCCTTCCCGCCTGCGGACGTCCATGCGCAGAAGCTGGTAAATTGACGCCGTCAGCGGCACGCCGATGAGCATGCCGGGAATGCCGGCCAGGCTGCCGCCAATGGTGACGGCGGACAGGACCCAAAGGCCCGGCAGGCCAATGGAGGTGCCCACCACCCGAGGGTAGATCAGGTTGCCCTCCAGCTGCTGCAATACGACAATGAACACCAGAAAGCCCAGAGCCTGCAGCGGAGACTGGGTCAGAATCATCAGCGCGCCCACAAAAGCGCCAATATACGCGCCCGCAATGGGGATCAGCGCGGTGAAGCCGATGAGAGTTCCGATCATGACTGCATAGGGGAATTGCAGCAGAAGCATGCCCAACGTGCACAGAACCCCCAGGATAATGGCCTCGATGCATTGGCCGACGATAAAGCGATGGAAGCAGTCATTGAGGGTATCCAGGATCAGGCGCAATCGCTGGGTAAAGGCGGGCTTCAGATAGGCGTCCAGAAGCCGGTTGCACTGACGGGCCAGCCGTTCCTTGCCCAACAGAAGATAAATGGCCACAATGAGACCAATGGCGGCGGTGATCACAGAGGACACTACCGTGGATACGGTGGACACGACGGAGCCCATCATGCCTGTCAATCCGGTAGAGACAGCACGGAGCAGCCGGGTGATGAGAGATTGCCAGTCCAGTCCGGTGGTTAGGCGCTCCAACTCGGACATGACTTCTGAGGATAGCAGGCCGCTGTTCTGTATCAATTCCACCAGGCGGTTCAAAGCCGGTGGAATTTCTGCAATCAGCAGCTGCACACAGGAGATCAGCTCCGGGATCACCAGCCAGATTACCAGGGCGGCTACCCCAAGCAGCGTCACAAAGGCCACCAGCATACAGGTGATTCGCCGTATCCGATGGGCCTGCGGCCCCGTGCGTTTTGGGAAACAGTGCCGCTCATAACATGCCATAAGAATGTTGACGACGTAAGCCACGGCGCATCCCAGCAGCAGCGGCGCAGCGGCACTGAAGAACAGCGAAACACCGCCGGAGATGGCTTCCCAGTAGTAGATAGCCAGGTACAGCAAAAAGACGGTCAGGCCGATACGGAAACAGGTCTTCCAGTTTAACTTCATGGCAACACCTCATTTTCGATTGATCTGGGATCAGGACAGGGAGACCGGCAGACTTTCTACCCATTGGCCATTCACACGGAGCAGAAGAGTCATGGATGTAAGGAATGCCGTTTGGGGAATACAGGCGGTGAACGGATTGTTGCCGTTTCCGGCTGGGGTTGCTTCATATAGGACGTTGCCCAAGCGCAGATAGATGGGAGAGTCGTCGTCCAGGCCCTCCACGGCGAAGGTTCCGGAGAGCGTAACGCAGCCATCGGGGCCGCTCTCGGTCACCGCAGCAGTGACGGCAATGGCATCAGAAACGGCAGGCGTCTCATCCAGCGTTCGTTCCGGCGCGGCAAAGACGGCAGGACGGGTGATCAGCCAGTCCAGATTGCGCTCCACCAATTCAATGACGACTGTATCAGCTTCAGCGCTTTCCACCATGGTCAGGTCATAGGGCGTGACACGGCTAAACACAGCGCTTTGGAATCCCTCTGCCAGAAACGGATGCAGTGCGTTGCCAAAGGAGTCCCGGAACATCAGCAGGCTGCCGCCGGCGGCTCCGGCACAGTCCGTGACGATGCGGTTATCTTCCGCCGAGCGGATCGGAGTGCGGTACGTGTAAGTGAAGGGCCGTGTAAAGGCCATGTCTGTATCGGTGTCTGTGCCGGTGGGATAGAGCATCTGATACAAATCCCCCGGCTCCGCTTCCACCACAGTATATTCCCCGCCATAGAACGGCTCGGCGCCGATGTCCAGTGCTGACAAAATGGCGTCAGCGGCCAGGGCGGCGCCTAGATTGTTCCAATGGGAGTCGTACCGGCGGTAAAGAACTTCCGATTCCTGCGACAGCAGGTTATACAGGTCCAGATAGGCCACGCCTTGCGCCTCCAGGGCGCTGGTCAGCCGCGCCAGATTGCCTGGTTCGGTAGCCGCTGGATAACGGTCAGGCATATACTGGCCATAAAGAGAGTTCTTGTTGGGCGCCACAGTAAACAGAAACTCCACACCCATGTCTGCGCAGGCCTCCTGCATCAGCGCCAGGGAGCGGGCGGCGGCATAGATTTGCCGGTCAGTCATGGTGTTTACGCCTTCGTAATCGTCCAGGGTTTCGGCGTAAAACAGCCAGTTTTCCTTGCCCAGAATGACGTCCGGTTCATCGGACTCGCCAAAAACCGCAGCTACCAGGGTTCTCCAGGCGGTGATCATTTCCTGCCGAAGGGCGAAGTGGTCACCCACATAATCGGAAACGTCCTCCAAAACATTGAGATTGGCCGAACCGTCGGCGTTGGTCAGGGAAGGGACGGCGGTCAGGGTTTCGTTGGCTGCCGGTTGGGCCGTGCCGAAGAGCGGAATGCCCACGATGGGCAGCAGGCACAGAAGCAGAAACAGGGCGGTAAACAATTTGTATCTCATGGGATTTTTCCGCCTTCTCTAAAACTGAAAATAAATGAACGGATTAAATGCTGTGGATGCCAGCAGCAAAATGTCCAGAACCAGCAGGCACAGGGCCGCCGGCCAGACGGCAATCTGTGCTGCGCTGGAGCCCCATCCGGCAAACCGCTGCCGCGCCCACTGCTTCACCGGCAGGGCGCAGACCGCCGCGCCCAGCAGGGCCGCCAGCAATTTGGGCGAGAACAGGTTCCGGAAGGCGGCAGTGCTTTCTGTGGTAAATTGGAAGCCGGTAAACATGACACGGAACATTTGCCCTGCCTGGGTCACTGTGTCTGCACGGAACAGGGTAAAGCCCAGCACCACAATCAACAGCGTGTACAGGTGCCCCCAGATCCGTCCCCGTTTTTCCTTTGGCACCAGGGCGTCCTCCAGCAGCAGCATGACGCCGTGCCATAGCCCCCACAGCACGAAAGTCCAGTTGGCCCCATGCCACAGCCCGGTGCAGAAAAAGACCAGAATGCGGTTCCAATAGGTGCGCAGCTTGCCTTTACGGTTGCCGCCCAGGGGAATATACAGATAGTCCCGGAACCAGGAGGACAGAGAGATGTGCCATCGCCGCCAGAACTGCTGTACGGAGCCGGCAGCATAGGGATGGTCGAAATTTTCTCGAAAGTGGAAACCAAACATCTGTCCGAGGCCAATGGCCATGTCGCTGTATCCGCTGAAGTCAAAGTAGATCTGCAGCGTATAACAGATGGCTCCCAACCAGCCCAGCCGGATATCCAATTGCGCCGTGGTCAGGCCAAAGACCGTGTCCGCAGCCGCGCCCAGCGTGTTGGCCAGCAGCAGCTTCTTTGTAAGGCCCTGGATAAACCGGACAATGCCGCGAGCCGTCAACTCCGGGGTACAGACACGATGGTCGATTTGCTGCGCTACATCGTCGTATTTGACAATGGGTCCGGCCACAAGCTGGGGGAAAAAGGAAATGTGCAGCAGCACTTTGGAAAAGCGCCGGGCGCACAGCGCTGGTTCCCGATAGACGTCCAGCAGGTAGCTCATGCCCTGGAAGGTATAGAATGAGATGCCAACCGGCAGGGCAATTCCCGTCAGGGGGATTTCGGTGCCCAGCACAAAATTCAAATTTGTGATGAAGAAGTCCAGATATTTAAATACGCACAGCAGCGCCAGATTGGCGATGACTGCCAGAACTACGACCGTTTTACGTCTCCCGCCTGGACGAGCCACCAGCCGGCCGGCTACGAAGTTTCCGAAGGCGGAGACCAGCAGCAGCGGGAAAAAGGTCAGATTTCCAAAGGCGTAAAACAGCAGACTGCATAGCATCAGCAGCGTGTTTTTGCCCCGGATACCCGGAATCAGCCGGTAGGCCAGAAACACCACCGGGAGGAACACAAACAGAAACATTGCCGAGCTGAAAACCATGGGAGAAAGCCCCCTTCCTCTTTTTGATCAGACGATTCCAAATGGCGCCAGTGCCATTTGGAAAATCTGCATGCAATTTCAACGGGGCAATTTAAGAGGGAAAATAGTATTGGAAAGGCGCGGCTGCGGGATCAATGCCAAACAGGTCATAAGTACGCCGTACAGAGTAGCGGTAGATGTAGGCATATTCCATCTCCACGTCGTACAGCAGATCGCCGATCATGGTCCAGCCGTGATCCAGATTGGTGCTGCCCACGCCGCCGGAGACCACATAGGCCTGGTAGCCCAGACGGCGGGCTGTGTACATGAGAGCCGCAGCATAGCAGTAACAGTTGCCCTTTTTGCGTGTGAACATCCGAACGGCGCTGTCTTCAGCCCAGTCGGTGCTGCCGCGGGCAGCATGAGAGCCGCTGAGGTATGTATAGTTGTCGCGGATGTACAGGTAGGCGGCATAGAACTTTTCATCGGCGGTCATGTCTTCCGTGACGCACTGGGTCAGAAGTTCCTCCACCATGGCGTCCAGCTCTGTGTTTCCGGAAGTATATTTTCCGTCGGCGCCGAAATACAGATATCCGTCCTGGTAGTTGGTTCGGAGAGAACCATCGGCCTGAACGCAGTACAGACCGTCATCCAGCTCCTGGATACCAGCCTGCAGCACAGGCAGGCGGCCGTTCTCGTCGGCATAGTACAGCTTGCTGTCAATGAGGTGGACGCCTGGCAGATAGACGTCAAACTGCTCGTATTCATTGACGTGGTACCAATAGCCGTCGATTTCGTATATGCCCGGCTCATAGCCGCAGTCCGTGTATTCAAAAGCTGTCCAGACCTCGCCGCCTTCGTCTGCTGTATAGGTATGGGCCGTAGTGGCCTCCAGAACATCGGCATAAAACGGATCTGTGGGGTTGACATCGGTGAAAGGACGCAAGCCCTCCTGGGTCAGCAGGGCCAAAGTTTCTTCGTCAGAGGCGCTGCGCCCCAGAACCGCATTGATGGCCGCTACAGCCTCGGCCCGGGTGATGGCGTCGTCGGGGTGAAAAGTGCCGTCGTCATAGCCGCTGAGCCAGCCCATGGCAGCGGCAGACAGGATTTCGTCATAAGCCCAGTGGTCCTCGTCCACATCCGGAAAGGGGTTTTCTCCCGTTTCCAGGGAGAAAAAGCGGGTCAGCAGCGCCACAAATTCTCCCCGCAGCATGGCTGCCTCGGGCTGAAATGTTCCGCCGTTGTAGCCGGTGAGAACACCGAGCGACGTAAGGGTTTCAACGGCGGTATAATACCACGCATCCGCATCCAAGTCGGTATAGCTGCATTCCAGGGGACCGGGTTCCTGCGTTTCCAGCAGGCGGAAGAGCATCACGGCCGCTTCGGCACGGGTCAGGGAGGCGTTG
>CBCPMX010000009.1:0-10620 GCA_965120355.1 uncultured Oscillospiraceae bacterium | reverse complement strand
CCGCAATGGCGGGAATTTCCGCCCCGGCGGGCAGCTTCCAGGTGATGGTGGTGTCCTCGTCCACTACATAGTCCACGGTGTAGACTGTGGCGTCCGGGGCGCAGAGGATCAGCACCATATTTTCGTCATCCATGTTGACCAGAATGTCCCGTGCCTCGCTGCCGGAGCCAAGAGCACCAGCCGCCAGCTGAATGTCCTGATCGACCAGGTATCCAGCCAGGGTCTCCAAGGTCAGGCCAGTGGCATTCTCAAAGCCGCCGGTCCAGACGTCGTTGCCGGTTTCCTCCAGGACCAGCGCAAACTGGTTGGAACTGATGTCCACGTCTTCGACAGTCAGATTAAATTTCAGGGTAGCTGTGCCGTCAGCGGCACTCTCTACATACAAGTCTCCATCGTCGGGAGTGGTCGCAGTAAAGACCGCGCCGTCGCTGAGGGTTACAGTGGCTGTGTAGGAAGTCACGTTGCTGTCGAGAGCGGCAGTGAAGATGTAGCTGTCGTTGACGACTACTCTGCTAGCACCGCCGGAGATGGTTATGTCGGTGATTCCCGGCACAGAGTCTTCCAGTGTGAGTGTCTTGGACTGAACCGGTTCCTCAATCGAGGCATCGTCTGCCGGTTCTACGTCCCCCGCCGCGAGGATCTCTTCTTCCACGATTTCATCTTCGGCGGGTTCCTGCTCAATGGGCTCGGCTTCAGTCTGAACGGTGATCTCTTCTTCCGGAAGCGTCACCACCTCATCCTCCGTTGCCAGTGCGGGGACAGACAACGAGAGCACCATGCACAGAGCGATGGCCGAAGCCAAAATTCTTTTTTTCATAATCTTATTCACTTCCTATTTGAAAATTACGGTTGATTGTAAAATCAAGTTGAACACCTAACTTTGTCATAGCCCGCGCCGGTACGCTCGGGCATCAACTCCTTGTTCCTGGCAAGATGCCACTGGACGGCAAGATGCGGGTGTGTGGTTGTAAAACCGTTGCAGCCCGCCAGAATAACGTAGTTGGCACACACGGGGCAACCGCAGCCCAAAACACGGGATGCGACGCTTGCCTGCCAGCTATGTCCTTTCGGGCACTGCCACCAGACCCGCCTGTGGCTGTGCGCCATTATCATATCCGGCACCAGGCCCTCATTCTTCTCAACATCCCACTTCAGGGACAGCTGCGGGAACAGGGCTTGTAAACTTTGGGCTTCTCTCATATCTTCCGACATCATCTCCTTCCGCATATCCGGCAGGCGGCTGATGGGCCAGTCTACGGGTACTCGCTTGTTGCCAATGCAGGCGGGGCCTGGGCGAAATATGCGCACCCCAGCAACAAGACAAGAGCGTTTGCATTCATGGTATTATCACCCCCTCCTGCTGGCAGCCAGTTGTTTTTCTCTGGCAGTCTTAACATGGCCTGATTCATCTGGGGAGGTATTCTGCCAGTGGTCATGATTTTTCTGTCGAAATTTTCTGGCTGCTGTATGTAGCGGGATTACCCATCCTTTTTGTTGTAGTCCAAATCAACATTTCGCACGTGTTATCCCTTTTAATTGCGCTCATGACGGGCGGGAAAAAGTAAATAAAGCAGCTCTGGCAGTGAGTTCCCACTCTGTCAGGGCGTAGAAAGGCGAGCCGCAAAATTTTGTGCTTTGCGGCTCCGGTTTTTGCGCCCATAAGAAGGGTTAATCCTTGCAATTCAAGAGAGAATATGCTAATATTATTGCATATGTAGCGGGAGTCATCATTTACCCACTTCTTTTGTGGCGAAATGTTGATTTGGACTACAATACCAACCCCAGGCGGTCAAGTTGCCGTGCATACTCTGCCCCGGATGTCACAAGGTAGATCCGTGTGGTCTCGATGGAGCTGTGGCCCAGCACGTTGGCCAGCCGCGCAATGTCCTTGCAGGCCCGGTAGAAGGTGGTGGCGAACAGATGCCGCAGATTGTGGGGGAACACCTTGGACGGCTCTATTCCGGCGTATTTGCAAAGCCGTTTCAGCTCCGCCCATATCTGCCGGCGGCTCAGAGAAGTCCCGTTTCTGGTGAGGAAAATCTCACCGGAAGCGATTTTTTGCTTTTTGGCATATTTGAGCAGCTTGCGGCAGAGTTTGTTTGGGAAAAGAATGGTGCGAATCTTTCCTTTGAGAGCAATGTCTGCCCGTCCCATTTGGACGGCTTCCACGGTGAGATACTTCACTTCGCTGACCCAGATGCCTGTGGCGCAGATGGCCTCCATGAGCAGGGCAAGACGCTCCTGCCCCCGTGAGCGCGCAGTTTCCAGCAGTTGCGCATACTCCGGCCTGGACAGTTCCTTCCTGGCGTCCCGGAACAGGCGGCGCTGAATTTTGAGGAACTTCACCCGGCACTCGTCCCAGCCCAGGAAGCGGAAAAGGCTGTTGATGGCGGCCAGCATGGAGTTGATGGTGGTCGGGGCCAGCCCATTAGAAAGCAGGTGCTCTTTCCACTCAGCGGCCAGCTCCCTGGTCACGGCTCTGCCGTCCAGCCAACGGGAGAAGGTTTCCACGTCGCGGAGATATTTCGCTACAGTACCCTCGCTGCGCTCCTCCGTGTGAAGATACCGGACAAAGGCCGTGAGTTGCTCCGGGGTCAGTTTGTGTTGATGCAGGTCGTTCATATCGCATATCCTCCAACGAAAAAAGTAGTGTGAATATTTTACCTTGCAAACAGGCGTTTATCCGAAAAAGTGCGGCAAAGCTCCATCGATCCTTTACCGCTCGGAGGATTCACTTGCTTAAAACAAAACTCCCGCATAGGCCAGAGTAGGCTTATGCGGGAGTTCCCGTTATCTGCGGACATAAATTTGATATGACATAAAAATCCCGCCTGCCTCTTTGCCAGAGATCAGACGGGATTTGGCGTATGCACCCCGAAAACCATCAGCTGATAGTTGATAAGTGAATTAGTACCTTATCACCATTAAGCCTTGATTTTCCGGGCTTTTTGAAGCATTTTGATACAGTTTGAACAGCTGATTATCTCTTGCTGAACTGAGGAGCACGACGTGCTGCCTTGAGGCCGTACTTCTTCCGCTCTTTCATGCGCGGATCGCGAGTCAGCAGACCGGCGGCCTTCAAAATAGGACGGTACTCGGTCTCATTGACCTGCAGCAGAGCGCGGGCCACACCGTGACGAATAGCGCCGGCCTGACCGGTGACGCCGCCGCCAGTGACAGTGCAGACAATGTCGACCTTGCCCAGCGTGTTCGTGGCAACCAGGGGCTGACGAACCAACAGTTTCAACGTGTCCAGGCCAAAGTAGTCGTCGATGTCACGGCCGTTGATGGTGATAGCACCGGTACCGTTCTGGTACAGGCGGACGCGGGCCACAGAGGACTTCCGGCGGCCAGTGCCATACTGATAAGGCTTCTTGCTCTCGTACATATTTGTCTACCTCCTTTAAGCCAGGGCCCAGGGCTCGGGCTTCTGGGCGGCGTTGTTGTGCTCGGGACCGGCATACAGTTTCAGGCGGCGCAGGGCGCTGCGGCCAATCGAGTTCTTGGGGAGCATGCCCTTGACAGCCAACTCCATAGCGAACTCAGGCTTTTCTTCCATCAGGATGCGGTACTTGACTTCCTTCAGATTGCCGATCCAGCCAGTGTGGTGCTGATACAGTTTCTGCTCACCCTTCTTGCCGGTGAGAACAGCCTTGTCGACGTTGACGATGATGACAAAATCACCGCAGTCAACATGGGGGGTAAAATCGACCTTGTGCTTGCCGCGCAGGAGCTTGGCGGCAGTGGCAGCAGTCCGGCCCAGGGGCTTGCCGGCAGCGTCAAGTACGTACCACTTGCGCTCAACGGTCTCCTTTTTCGCCATTGTAGTGGACATTTTCTTTCCTCCAGTTGGAAGGGAATACCCTTCGTAAATATAAAAATTTTTGACAAATGCTCAGGCTGTCTGTACAATATCAAAAGACAGCTTTTTCTTTATACCATACTGGTTTTCGAATGTCAACTACAAAATCCGAAGAAAATGATCTATCGCCGATAGAACTCATGAATTCTCTAAAATGCTCTTTTTATCTCTTGAATACTCAAAAGGCAAATTACTTTTTTATGGACAGGAGGCGCTGCTATGCAGAAGCTGATGGGGTTGGTCCGACGGTGCCTGGAGGACTACGATATGATTGCGGAAGGGGATCGCGTAGCCGTAGGTGTTTCAGGCGGCAAGGATTCTCTGGCGCTGTTGGTACTGCTGGCTGGACTGCGGGAGTACTATCCAAAGCGCTTTACGTTGGAGGCTGTCACGCTGGACCTGGGATTTGACGGCATGGACTTTTCTCCGGTGGAGGCGCTCTGCCAGCAGCTGGAGGTGCCCTACACGGTGATTCCCACGCAAATTAAGACCATTATTTTTGATGTCAGAAAAGAAAAAAATCCCTGCTCCATGTGTGCAAAGATGCGCCGGGGCGCGCTGAACAATGCGATTCTGGAGCGTGGAATTACAAAGCTTGCTTTGGGGCACCACTATGACGACGCAGTGGAGACCTTTTTGTTGTCCCTGATCTATGAAGGCCGTCTGAGCTGCTTTCAGCCGGTGACGTATTTGGACCGAACCGGCGTGACGCAGATCCGGCCGCTTCTATATATCAGTGAAAAGACGATTCGTAATTTCGCCCAAAGGGCGCAGCTGCCAGTGGTGGAAAATGCGTGTCCTGCCGATAAGAATACAAAGAGGGAAGAGATCAAGCAGCTGGTTTATGAGTTAAACGGCCGGTATCCGGAGTTCAAGAGTCATATTTTTGGCGCGATGCAGCGTCTTCCGCTGCCGGAGTGGGGACCAAAGGAGTTGACAAGGCGTCCTTTGCCGGATGTGGAGGAATAATTGGTACAGCTGAGCTGGTGATGCATGTCCAACAGCCGCTCTGGCGCATGGGTTCTGGCGTATGGAAGCCCCATTGGCGCAGTGCGGGCAATTACAAAAATTGCAGTAACAGCAGGCATCCGAAGCCTGGTAGCCCCAGCAGACTCACCACGGCCACAGTGATCAGGTTCAATGCAAACACGATTCCTGTGAGGCCAGAAAACAGGTTCCAGATTACCAGAATCAGAAAGCCACAAACACTATTTACTAGTAGTTTCCAAAATAGCTTCATGGGCAGCATCATAATGCGAAACAGCAAAAACAGCAATGCGCCCAACACAGCGAATAACACGATGGCAGTCATGGCTGCACCTCCAATGCAAGGTTTGTTCCATACAGTATAATCAGTTGACTTTCAAAAAATGCCAACTATGTGGACGCATACTTTCCTATACTGCGGCCATACTACTCATGGACGCAGCGATGAGGCTTCTGAGCTGTCTGGGCCGGACAGTTTCCGAAAACGCGCGAATTCGGCAAGACATCCAGGCCGCATGAGATATGGAAATCAATCTTTATGAAAGAGGAAGTCGCGAGAATACTTATCGACGCGTCAAGTGTATCACGCAGGCCGGCACTGTGGTATGATGCGACCAGATCCAGATGGGTCAACCAAAGAAGCGCCGCGGGAGAATTCCCGCGGCGCTTCCAGCGTTGCCATTCCAATTTGAAGGCAACCGTATACAGCTGATACCCGGCGCCCTTTTCTGCGATCATCTATGCGCCGCTTTTCTGAACAAGAGGCGCTGTTCGGGTACAGATGGAAACGCTGCTGCGCCAAGGATCTCTAATAATGCTGCTACATATTGAAAATATTTTGTTGTCTAATAGAGCGTTTTCTGAATCAATTCAAAGTATATATTGAAATACACGGATTCCTGACCTATAATTGAGCGGGAGGGGATTTGATGAACTTTACAAATTTAGAGCATTTTTATGAATTGTCGAAATCCGAGAGTATTCGGACTACCGCCGCAGGGTTGATGGTCTCTCAGCAGGCGCTCAGTGCGGAAATCCAACGGCTGGAGAAGGAACTGGATGTGGAACTGCTTACGCGCACACGTCCTGCGGCGATGACGGCCTGTGGAAAGAGATTTGCGGAATTTGCCGGGGAAGTGCTTCTAATGCGGCAGCAATTAGACCGGGATTTGGCCGAGTTGTCCGGGCAAAAACGGGAGATTCTGATTTCTATTCCGCCGTCGGGCTGTCCGCCGTTTCTGTCAGACGCGATCACCAGGTTTGTTTCGGTCGAACAAAATTGTCATATCCGGCTGGAGGAACGTGCTGAGAACGCTTCAAGAAATGATATTCGGAAATACGACTTCAATCTTTCTGACCGCCATATCAGCTCCGATATGGAATATATTCAAATCCAATCTAAAAATGTGGGTGCAGCTCCAATCCAATTGGAGGATAAAACGAAGTCCAATTATTTTTCTGTAGTAGCGCGGAAGGAGCTTTTTCAGCGCATCTGGGGGGAAGCATGGAAGCAGCGGCTGCAGCTGCTGGAAGAGACGGAGGACTTCTCTCTGCTGCGCGATGTGCCTTTTATCCGAACAGAAAATGCATTTGAAGACATGGATATGTATTTCCGGGAGGTGGGATTTACGCCCAAGATTGTCGCAAGTACGAATAATACTGACACAGGTTTTACGCTCTGTCTCGCCGGAGTCGGTGCGCAAATTGCACCTGATGGGTGGGTTTTGTGGAAATCAGGAAATAGCTGTGATTTGGATGCTCTCGTCATCCTCCGGTTAAGCCGTGTGTGCCCAGCGCCGGATATCTATCTTAGTTATGAACAGGGAAAAGTTTTGAGCGCTCAGGAGCAGCAGTTTATTCGCTGCCTTTTTGATGCCTGCCAATTGCCCGGGACTGAAAGGGAACAGGTTTGAACCAGTTGCAATTCGTTATCGCGGCAGTATGCAGTTTAATTGAGCCTTTGGGCTGATACAACAATCAAGCAAACCTGGAGGGATATTCGCAGGCGGCAGGTCCGTGCAGTTGTGTGCCAGCGGAAACTGGTTTCAGGAAAATCTGTATGATGCCGTGTGACGGTGCAGAGGCCGGCGGAACGTCCTTATGCATTCGGAAGCGGTCCTTTCGGATCCAACTGCGGGGTGCGGACCATGAGATCCTCCAGTGTTTGGGACAGACAAATGCTCCCCATTCCAGCGGAAATACCGGTGGAATGGGGAGCTGCGCTGCCTGGGACTGGAAAGGCCAGCTTTGAGACGATCCAGCGCCGCAGCCTGATGAGCAGCCTCTGTCCGAGTGCACAAACCATCTGCAAAAAGTGAGCATGGAATCGGCATGGCTGGTAATTTCGAGCGGCTTTGACCCGCCACAGGCTTTGGCGTTGTTCCAGCCTGTACAGGCTCACGCACTTGCGGTCAGTAACACCGGCTGCATGCAGTATAGCCCTGGGCTTTTGCATCGCTTAGAGAGATGGCGATCTTACTTTTGGATAGATAGGAACATCCGGAACGATGATATTTACTGCCGCTGTTGGTGATATAAACCGTTGTAGACGCATCGGACGTTGTCTGTGCAGAGGATGCTGCGGATGTTTCGTCAGCATTGGATGGACTGGAGCTCAATGCGGATGAGGAAGCGTTGCCGCCAGCCGGCGCAGAGGATACCGCGGCGGCAGCTGCTGCAGTTTCCGAAGCTCCGGTGCGGTAACCCGACGCATAACCCTCAGCGTAGCCTGTTTCATAACCCGAGGTATAGGACGCTGAGAGTTCTTCTTCCGCGGCCTTGGTAACGGCGTCCTCGGCTGCCGCCTGCCCGGCGGAATATCCTTCGGAATATCCCTTGTCATATTCTGCGGTCAGGTTGGAGCTGTATTCGGATTTGGCAGTATCCAGTTGTGCCAAAAGCGTCTCAACCTGGGACTCCAGCTCCTCTGCCTGTGTTTCCAATGCAGTGATCTGATCGGAACATTCTTCTAGTGCGGCAGTATAGCCCTCCTGATATCCCGATTCCCGCGCAGAGGCTAAATCAGATTGGGAAACGCTGGCCTCGGCTGCTACAGCTTCCTGCGTGGAGCCGCATCCCGCTAAAACGAACAGGGTTAACAGCAATACGAGCATTTTTTTCATGTTGATATCTTCTTTCTTCCTGTATTTTTCCGCCTGCGGCGGCAGGGTCCTTCAGCGTGCTGGGGAGCCCGGCAAGGCCGGGATAGGAGCAGTGGTCAAGGAGAGTAATGTAATAAAACGGTTTTCCTTTGATTTTTTAATATATCCGGCTGGAAAGAAAACGCGCAAAAAATAGAATGAAATCCAAGCACATTATAATTAAATATTTGAAAAAATACAAGGGCAAGCATGAAACTTTTGCCCTTGCCTACAAGAAAATATTGCAAAGAGAAGCATCCGTTGCGCGGAGCGCAGGAATGATGCGGTTCCCTGACTGCAGGGGAATAACAGTGGATAAGGGATGCTGCCAGCTTGTGGGTCTGAAGATTACAGGGAGAAGGCATGCAGCGGTCATGTGACCGGGGTAGGGGGCGTTTTACCGACACAGCATAGAGGGTGACAAGAAGGTGACACAGACAGAGATCTGCCATTTCAGCATTCGCCCAAGCATAAGCGGCCCTTTCACGATAGAAAGGGCCGCAGCATTTTTAAGATGAAGGTTTTAATGATCTCGTAGATGGAGGGACAGGTATAGGGCACATGGGCCAGTTCCATGGCCTGCCGCTGCTTTTCTGTGGGCATGGCATAAGGGTATACGCCAAAGAGGAAGGGGAAGAAGGCGCAAACAAATTCCTGGATATCCTGTGCAGTCATAGCGGGAAAGAATTGCTCCAGGCAGCGGGAAACCGCGTCAATGGCATCGGCATATGTTTTTTTGAAAGATACCAGATTCTCCATGCGGCTGCTGCCCTCCATGTCATAGAGATTCATGGATTCCAGCTTTAGCATACATTTTCGCCGCTCTAATGTGTGCGCCATTTGATCCGCAAATTCCTCCGCAGACAATGCAGAGTTCTGCCGGGCGATATCTTCCACGTCCGCAATCCAGCGCTCCTGCTCCCGCTGGAGCAGGGCCAAAAAGATTTCTTCCTTGGTTTGAAAATAGTTGTAGATGGAGGTACGGGTGAATGAGGTTCTGTCTCCGATGTCCCGAATAGAGATGTCCTTAAAGCCCGTGGTCTCATACAGAGCGGCGCAGGCATTGATAATCTCTTCTTTTCTGGCGGCGGTTAGCTTTTCCGAACCCTTTGGCATGGTGATCTCACATCCCCAGCGTGGATTTTGCCCCAGCTGCTGCGCCGTAATTTATCAGTTTTCCCTGCATCCAAGTGGTCCCGGGGCAGTGATTCTGCATGCTCTTTTCCGCCTTTCCAATATCCCTGCCGCCGGAGGCATAGGGCGCCACTGGGCGGATCTTATGCAGATCCGCCCCTACGGCACCGGCCGTCTCTTTAACGGCCCGGGCGGTCATGCCGCTGGCCGAAAAACAGGCGGTCAAGGGTTTAGTACGCATGGCAGACGACTCCTCGGAATTTCAGAGTTCAATCAGCTCATACTCTCTGGAGCCAAATCCAAGGTCGGCGGCAGCCTCAATCGTGTGGATGCCGTTGCGGCTGGTGACCCGCTCCATAAAGTGCTCTTTTCCGGGATCGTCGGAAGCCATCACCAGGTCAATGCAGGCCTGATCGATGGCCACCGGATCCAGGGAGGCAAGCATCCCAATGTCCTTCATGCAGGGATCTTCAGCCACAGCGCAGCAGTCACAGTCTACAGAAAGGTTCTTCATGACATTGATGAAGGCGATATTTCCGTTGAAATGTGCCACCACGCTGGAGGCGGCGTCAGCCATGGCTTCGGGGAACTCGACCGAACTGGCATGCTGGTTCCAAGTTTCGTAGCGGTCGTCGGTCTTGCCGGCGGAATGAATCAGTGCCTTGCCGGCTCTGGAAGCGCAGCCGATGGCCAATTGCTTCAGCGCCCCGCCGTAGCCGCCCATGGGATGCCCCTTAAAGTGGGCAAGGACCAGCATGGAGTCGTAGTGTTCGATATTTTTGCCCACATAATTTTGTTTCAGAACTTTGCCGTTGGCGATGGGCCAAACCACATCGGGACCCTCAGCGTCCATCAGATCTACGCTGAAATACTTGGTCCAGCCATGCTCATCCAGCAGCTTTAGGTGGGATTCAGTGTTGTCGCGCACACCACCGGAGGCGTCGCCATAGGCGGTGTTGCACTCCACAATGGTGCCGTGTACTGCCTCCACCATGGGCTTCCAAAATTCCGGACGCAGGAAATTCTGATTGCCCTTTTCCCCGGAGTGAACCTTTACTGCCACCTTGCCGGGCAATTCTACTCCCAGGGCATGATACAGGTCAACCACTTTTTCCGGAGAAATCTCCCGCGTAAAATAGACTTTTGCGCGCATAGTAAAACCTCCTTCATGATTTCATTCCATGTCAGATGCTTGGCGGCAAATCGTTCGGCTGTCTGTCAACGGGCATAGAAGCCTGGGTGTTTGCCAGCCTGAAGCATTCAGTCAAGGCGCGCTCCCGCTCCATCTGTTTATCAATTCTCTGCGTAGCTGCTGCGGTTGCGCCACGTCTTGCTGACGCAGTGTCAGCATCTGCATTATATCGCTGCCCTGACAGGATGTCAATATTGTTTAAAAATTTATCCTGCTCGTTTAGATGGTGTCGTCAATAAACAAGGAGCCAAATAGCAATACAACGGATATGGACAGCAGCAACGAAAGAAGCGGCGTTTTTAGCA
>CBCPMX010000008.1:0-4870 GCA_965120355.1 uncultured Oscillospiraceae bacterium | reverse complement strand
TATATCGTGCTGTGCTACATAGGTCAAGTGGGTTTCATGCCCCTTTGGTGCCTTGGAGCGCAGCGGAAAGGAATGGTCATAACCATGAAAGTCTCTGCATATCAGATTCGCCTGCTCTCTCTGATCCTCTGCATTGCCCTTCTGGTGGCTGCTATGGCAGGCTGTGGATCCAGCAGCAACACAACTTCCAGCGCGGAAGCCTCAGAAACCACGGCGCAAACGCAGGAATCCTCCGCAACCCCTTCGGCAGAAGCGTCTTCTCCAACAGAAGCGGCTTCCCAAGCGGAGTCCGATGCAGAAATCCTTCCGTCTGAACAGGCCGTTGAGAATCCTGGTGAATTCCAGCTTCCAATCTGTGAAGAAACCACTACCATCAGCTACTTTTTCGAAATGAGTCCCATGGTGGCAGGCTATCTGGAAACCATGAACGATAATATCACTTATCAGCTTTTGGAGGACCTGACAAACGTACACATTGACTTCTGGGCCGTCAGCGACGAAACAGAACAACAGTTCAACTTGATGGTAGCCTCCGGTGAATACGCCGATATTATGGTCTGGGGCAGCCGCTACTACACCGGCGGCGCCATCAAGGGCGTCCAGGATGAGGTATTCATGGAGCTGACCGGCGTCATTGAAGAATACATGCCCAATTATGCTGCCCGGATTTCCGATCCGGACATCTACGGGCAGGTCATTATGAGCGACGGCAACATCGGCGAGATTTTCACTCTGAACCGCAATCCCGTGGTACCCGGTTCCGGTCCCATTGTGCGTAAGGACTGGCTGGAGCAGCTGGGGATGGCCCCGGAAGAGATCGTCACCTATGAGGACTACCACGAAATGTTGCTCGCCTTCAAAAACGAATTCGGCGCTACCAGCGCCCTGTACCTGGGACCCAATGGCGTTCCCAGCGGCAATTATCTGACCGCAGGCTATGGGATCGCCGCCTATACGGATTCCACCAGCGCCACCGGCGCCTACTATCAGGAAGACGGCACAGTCAAATACGGCCCTATTCAGCCAGCTTTTCGGGAGTATCTGACCATGATACATCAGTGGTACGAGGAGGGGTTGATCTCCTCTGATTATCTGTCCAACAGTGATGTCCAGATTTCCGCCGGCGACGTCACCGACGGCAGCACCGGCCTGTGGTATCACATGAGCCAGATCATGGAGGAACATATGAACTCTGCCATTGACGAGGGCTTCGAAAGCGCCGCCATTCAGGACGCTGTCATGGAAGAAGGCACGCGCAACCGTCTTGGCAATTACACCGGCAGCACCGTGGAATCCAACTCTCTTTCCATTTCTGCCACCTGTAAAAACATAGAAGTCGTGGCCAAATGGGTGGATTTTGCCTTCAGTGAGCAGGGCTCTCTGATCTACAGCTACGGCGTCGAAGGCACCACCTACGAGTTTGATGAAAACGGTGATCCCGTATTTACCGACCTGATTGCCAATAACCCGGACGGTCTTGGCACCATCGTCGCCTGCAATCTATATGCAATCCAGACCGGCGTCGGATACCTGTATGAAGACCGCTTCAACTCCACCTATTCGGAGTCTGCTTTGGAGGCCGGAGAAATCTGGATGTCCACAATCGATACGGACAATTTGATTTCCATCCCCGCCGCGGCAACCCTGTCCGCCGAAGATTCGGAGCTCTATGCGGAGGTCTATGCCGACATCCAAACTTACGTCAGCGAAAACATCGCGAAATTTATCACTGGCGCCCGTTCCCTGGACGAGTTTGACGCCTATGTGGCAGATATTGAGGCCATGGGCATTGCCGAGTGTGTGCAGTGCTGGCAAAACGCCGTAGACATCTACCTCTGTGCGCAGTGAGCGATGGTACAGCCGGACTCCCGCAAAGCGGGAGCCCGGCGCTCAGGGAAACAGGGTATGCTGCCGCTCCATGTAAGCCTTTGGCGTAATACCGGTATATTTCAAAAAGACCCGGTTCATGCGCTGCGGATTGTCATAGCCCACCTCAGCAGCCACATCCTTCAGGAGCCGGTTCTCCTGCATTAGCTGACAAGCGTACTCAATCCGCAGCAAATTGATTTGCTCCAGAATACTGTGACCATAGCACTTTTTGAACACTCTGGAAACATAGGCTGCGTTGAGGCCAAAGCGGTCTGCCGCTGTGGCCACATTGAGATTGGGGTCGCAGAAGTTGGTCCGAATATAATGATCCAGCTTTTGCAGCCACGGCGGCGGCGCGGTAGATTTGCTCTCATCATGATAAAACGTGTCGAAGATCACGTCGATCTGTTCCGCCACATCCTGCAGCGATTTCCGGTATAAAATCCTCGGAGCCGTTTCAAAGGCGGCAAACGCATCCGGCCCGGCCAGCGGCCGCATGGCATCGATGGCACAGCGCACTTTGTTCAGCAGCGCATAAAACATGGCAGACGCACATTGGATATTCATCCGGCCTACCTGGAATTCTTCCTGAATAATTTCATGGAGAATCTCCTGGACCGTTCGGAAGTCATTTCTTGTCATGGCGGTCCAGAACCGCACTTCCCGCTGCTGCATCGCTCGCATAAATTCCGTCGTATAGAGCTCGGCGCCGGCAATACACAATTCCTCATATCGAAGATTCTCGGTCTGGATCCCCAGCATAATCGCCGCGCCGGACAATTCCCGCGCCTGATCAAATGCTTGATACAGCAGCTCGCAGTTCGCCTGCGGATGACTTGTATATGCCCGCCATCGGATCCCCAGTTCCTCCCGGCAGGTGTCCATAAGCACCTGCAGCTTTGCCACTACAACTGCCGCGGCGCCATCCGGATCCGCTTGGACAAGCTCTGCATCTACAGATGACAGCACCACCAATTCTTTCTGGAGCACACCGCTGACCAGCCAGAACCGATCGTCTGACAAGCTGTGGCAGCACAGGCCGGCCTCAGACGCCGCCCGGTGCAGCAAAGCATACTGGTCTCCCTGCGCCTCCCCACTGGCCGCCTGCGCCAGATTCAGGGGCCGCAGCAGCGACACAAAAAACCACCGCCCTTCCACTGGGATCCGCATTTCCGAAAATGCAAGCAGCGCCTCTTCTCTGGACAGGCAATTTTCAAACAGATGCTCTGCCAGAAACATATCGTTTTCCTGCATTTTGCGGCTCAGTGCAGGCCGCTTGTCTTCTTCCTCCGCTCGAAGCATTTTGTTCACCTCATCTTTGCACACACCTGTTAAGGAGCTGATTATCATGAAAAACATTTGTTGTGACGTCGCTGTCATTGGCGCCGGTCCCGCAGGGCTGGCCGCCGCTGTAGAAACCGCCCGGCAAGGGCTCAACACCGCAGTCTTTGACAAAGACTGCAAGACCGGCGGCCTGCGCAACGGCGGGATCGGTCCGTTTGCCGTCGAAAGCGCCCTGCAAGAACGATCTTTTGTGGATCTGAGCAAGGAAGAAGCCTTCAACTACATGATGGAGTTCACGCACTGGACCACCGACGCGCGTCTTGTCTCAGAATACATCAACCTGTCTGCCAACACCATCGACTGGCTAAGCGATATGGGGCTGCAGTTTGAGTCCGTCAGCGCCTACTACAAAGGCGGCAAACAGACGCAGCACAATTTTGACCATCACGGGAAAACCATCGCCCAGGTTCTAACTGAAGACGCGGCGCGCAACGGCGCGGTGTTCTACCTCGGCACTTGCGCAGACCATCTGACAAAAACCGATGGACGGGTCACCGGTTTCACCGGTCATGATGCTGACGGGTCCCTGTTCACCGTAGCGGCCAAAGCGGTTGTCGTGGCCACCGGCGGCTTTGCAGGAAACGATGACATGGTCAAAGAGGTTGGCTACACCAAGAACAAGGATATCATGTACACCTTTGAAATGCCCAACACCTGCGGCGACGGCCTGCACATGATCTGGGAAGCGGGCGGCCAGAAAGCGCCCATGATGATGGACACCTATGTGGGCCTCTCCAAGGGTTACGGCGGCCCCCTGGGCACCGCCCCCGCACTGGCCTGCCTGCGCCAGCCGTCCAACGTCATGGTAAACCAGAAGGGCGTCCGTTTCATGCGGGAAGATCTATGCGCAAATCCCGGCTACACTGGAAACGCCGTTCACCGCCAATATCAGGGCTGCGCCATTTCCCTGCTGGACGAGGCCCTGTACCAGCGCTTTCTGGCACAACAGGCCAAGCATCCCGACAAGCCGCCCCGCCAGGAGGAAGATCCCGCGCATCCCAGAACGCCGGAGCCCTTTGAACGGTTTGACGGCATTCCCATGGACCAGATCCTCCAAGAGGCCCGTGCAGAGGGGTGTCCGGACTTTTTCCTTGCCGGCAGTCTGGAGGAATTTGCAGAGCAGGCCAATCTGCCCCTGGAGACGCTGCGGGAGACGCTTGAAGAATATAACGCGATGTGCCTGGAAAAAAACGATCCCATCTTCCACAAGGCTCCACGCTACCTCATTCCCATCAAAGGCCCCAAATACTATGGAGCCCGCTTCTTCTGCGACACCTACGGCGGATTGGGCGGCGTCCGAATCAATTACAAAGCCCAGGTGCTGGACCAACAGGAGGATCCCATTCCTGGCCTATACGCCGCTGGCAACGACGCCAACACCATTTACGGCAACAGCTATCCCTTCTATCTGTGCGGCAACACCTCGTCTTTCGCTCTCAACACCGGCCGCATGGCCGGGATGGATATCTGCCGACGTTTCGGATCCTAATCAGCCCAAACGCAAACGCAGCAGGCTCCGTTCTGCCAGCGTCGCAGGGCACAATCCGTGTTCACAGCGCCCTGTACAGCGGCAGCCACAACCGTCCTAAAACAGCCGCGGCTGCCCCGGCATGTCCACGCCACCACACCCTTCAAAAAGGACACCCTTCCCTGTCCC
>CBCPMX010000007.1:0-10712 GCA_965120355.1 uncultured Oscillospiraceae bacterium | reverse complement strand
TATATCGTGCTGTGCTACATAGGTCAAGTGGGTTTCATGCCCCTTTGGTGCCTTGGAGCGCAGCGGAAAGGAATGGTCATAACCATGGTAAACCGCGCCATCGACCAACTGATCACCTACGCCCTGCGCACGGGACTGATCGAAGAGAGCGAACGCAACTGGGCGGTCAACGCCGTTCTGGAGGTCCTGCGCCTGGACAGCTACACCCCTACCGGTGAAGAATTCGGGGAAATCGCCCTGGCGCCGGTGCTGGACGAACTGCTGGACGACGCCTATGCCCGGGGTGTGCTGGAAACGAACTCCGTGGTCTATCGGGACCTGCTGGACTCCGCCGTCATGGGCCGTCTGACGCCGCGCCCCGCCCAGGTCGTGGAGAAGTTCCGGCAGCGCTATGCCCAGAGCCCGGAGGCCGCTACAGACTGGTACTACAAGCTGAGCCAGGACACCAACTACATCCGCCGGGACCGCATTGCCCGGGATATGCAGTGGAAGGTGTCCACCGAATACGGCGATCTGGATATCACCATTAACCTTTCCAAGCCGGAAAAGGACCCCAAGGCCATTGCCGCCGCCCGCAATCTGCCGGAGGCCAACTATCCCCAGTGCCAGCTGTGCGCCGAGAACGAGGGCTATGCCGGACGTGTGAACCACCCTGCCCGGCAGAATCACCGCATTGTGCCAATCACCATCAACGACTCCCCCTGGTTTATGCAGTATTCGCCCTATGTCTATTATAATGAGCACTGCATCTGCCTCAACAGCGTCCACACGCCCATGAAGATCGACCGGGCATGCTTCGGCAAGCTGCTGGACTTTGTCCGCCAGTTCCCCCACTACTTTGTGGGCTCCAATGCGGACCTGCCCCTGGTGGGCGGCTCCATTCTGGCCCACGATCACTTCCAGGGCGGACGCTACACCTTCGCCATGGACAAAGCCCCGGTGGAGGAGGAAGTTGTATTCCCCGGTTACGAGGATGTGCCCGCCGGCATCGTCAAGTGGCCGCTGTCCGTCATCCGCATTGTCTCGGAGGACCGGCAGCGGATCATCGACCTGGCGGACAAAATCCTCCTGTCCTGGCGCGGCTACACCGACGCCGGCGCCTGCATTTTTGCCGAGACCAACGGCGAACCCCACAATACCATCACCCCCATCGCCCGGATGCGGGACGGCAAGTACGAGCTGAATCTGGTGCTGCGCAACAACCTGACCACGCCGGAGCACCCCCTGGGCCTGTACCACCCCCACGAGGAACTGCACCACATTAAAAAAGAGAACATCGGCCTCATCGAGGTCATGGGATTGGCGGTCCTCCCGGCCAGACTGAAAGAAGAGCTGGCCGCCGTGGCGGAAAAACTGATTTCCGGCCAGGATCTGCGGTCCGACCCTCTGACGGAAAAGCATGCAGACTGGGCCGAGGGCATTGCGGCGCGGCAGACCCTGACTGCCCAGAACGTCATGGACGTTTTGAAAAACGAGACCGGTCTGGTCTTTGCCGAGGCGCTGGAGCATTCCGGCGTCTACCGCCGGGATGAAGCGGGCCGCGCCGCGTTCCGGAGATTCCTCCGCCAGGTATAGCGTCCCGCCGCGCAGCAATGGGCTGCGAATTGGCGCCGGGCGAACGCTCTTTGCCCATTTATGATGAATCCTGCATTCAAAAACGCATTGCTGATTTTATGACAGGTCAAGGCCGCAGCGGCAGTGCCGCTGCGGCCTCAGACATACCGGCGGATCCTCTGGATGTTAGGCTTGACAAACCCAGTGGCCGGGCATATAATTACTACCGGTAATTATCAAGCGACAACAGACGGGAGGCGGCAGCATGTATGCAGCATTGGTCAAAGAACTCATCGACGCCTGCTTTCTGGCCAAAAAGGTCACGGAACTGACGCCGCCGCTGCCGGAGGGGATGGTCCCCCGGCACAACAATGTCATTGACGCCATTCAGGAGCTGTCCCGGACGCAGCCGCAGGTCTTTGTTTCCGACGTGGCGCGCCGCCTGGGCACCACCGCCCCCAGCATCACCAAGCTGGTGGGCCAGCTGGAGGAGATGGGCTATGTCCGCAAGCTGCCGGATCCCACAGACCGCCGGTTTGTGGCGCTGGAGCTGACGCCGGCGGGCGTGGACCACTACGAACGGTTTGTCCGCTCCTACCACGACGAGCTGGCGCTCGCCCTGGCGGACCTGGATGAAGACCAGTGCCGCGCCGCCGTGGACACCATCCGCCTGCTCTACGAGAAGATGCGCACCTGCGTGGAGCGGCGGCGATGAGCGGCGGAAACGGCACCCAGACAGCCGCATGCAGGCCGCTGCCGGTGGATGCAGCCGCTGCAGTTCCGGCAAAACGCTGAAATTTCCAGTCCCCTTTTTGACACCCAGCGGCGGGAAAAACCATTGCCTCCGGCGCGGTTGTCTGGTATAATGACTGCAAGTGGCTATTATTCTGAAAACCGCCCGTTTTCCCCCGGCTTCGACACGGATCGGGGGAGCGCAGTCCCAAGCATACGACAATTCTTTTGGTAAGGGAGTTACTGATTATGAGCAAAATCACTTTGTTTGTAAATGGCACTCAAATCGAAGCCGAGCAGGGTCAGTCCGTTCTGGACGCCACTCTGGCGGCCGGCATTTACATTCCCCATCTGTGCTCGCACCCCGACCTGCCGTCTCCCGGCGGTTGTAAGCTGTGCGTAGTGGAGATCGACGGCCTGGACGAGCCGGTCTGCTCCTGCACGACCGAGGTGGCCGAGGGCATGCGGGTGCGCACCAACACCGACCGCCTAACCCAGCTGCGGAAAATTGCCATGGAGTTGATTATGGCCGGCCATCCCCACGACTGTACCGGCTGCAAAGCCTACGGCAACTGTGAGCTGCAGGCCCTGTGGCAGTATCTGGGCGTCCTCCACGCCCGCATGAAGGACGTATATCCCGAGAAAAAGACGCTGAAAAAGCCCACCGGCTCCAACATCATCATCCGCGAAAATGAGCGCTGCATTCAGTGCGGCCGCTGTGTCCGCGCCTGCCAGAACCTGCGGGGCGTCGGTGCCATCGACTATCTGAAGGAAGGCAACGAGACCTATGTCGCCTCTGTGGAGGACCTGCCTCTGAATCAGACCGCTTGCCGGTTCTGCTCCGCCTGCGTGGAGGTCTGCCCCACCGGCGCGCTGATCGACGGCGAGGGGCTGTTCCGCCAGGATCTGCCCAGAGAACAGGCGCTGATCCCCTGCACCGCCGAGTGTCCCGCCCATACGGACATTCCCGCCTATCTGCGGCTCATCGCCGCCGGCAAATATTCCGAGGCCGTGGGCGTCATTCGCGAGAAGCTGCCTTTCCCCCACGCTCTGGGCTATGTCTGCAACAATCGCTGCGAGACCGGCTGTAAGCGCAAGGCCCTGAACGACCCGCTGTCCATCCGCAACCTGAAGCGCTTTGCCGTGGAAAACGACAAGGAATACGTCTGGAAAGAAAAATATCTGGCCGTCAAGCCCCGCACCGGCAAGAAGGTCGCCGTCATCGGCGGCGGCGCCACCGGCCTGACCGCCGCCTACTACCTGAACAAGTGCGGCCACGACGTCACCGTCTTTGAGGCCAAGAAGATCGCCGGCGGCCACATGACCTCCGGCATGCCGGAGTACCGGATCCCCACCCAGGATGTGCTGGATGAAATCCAGGTCATTGTGGATTCCGGCGTCAAGCTGGTCTGCAACAGCCCCATCGAAAACGCCGCAGAACTGAAGAAGGACTACGACGCGGTGCTGGTGGCCATCGGTACCAGCGTGGGCAAGAAGCTGATGTATCTGCCCGGCGCCACCTTCAAGCAGGTCTACAGCGCCCTGGATATCCTGCAGGCCCAGCGCCTGGGCCAGGAGATCGACCTGGGCCAGACCGTCAACATCATCGGCGGCGGCAACGTGGCCTTTGACGTGGTCGGCACTCTGATCCGTATGGGCAAAACCGTCAATGTGGTATGCCTGGAGAAGGACGCCTCCCAGGCCAGCCCCGAAGAGCGCGACCTGGCGCTGGAAGAGGGCGCCAACCTGTTCGACAGCCACTCCAATGAGGCCATTCTCGGCACCGAGGACCAGGTCACCGGCCTGCAGGTCCACAAGATCAACTCCTTCTACTTCCACCCCGAGACCCGGGCCCTGGTGGAGGATCCCATCCCCGACAGCACATATGTCATCCCCTGCGATTCCATCGTCTTTGCCGCCGGCCAGGTCACCGGCCTGACCGATGCCTTCGGCCTGGAACTCAACCGCTTCGGCTATCCCATCGATCCCAAGACCGGCAAGAGCGAGTTTACCGCCTCTGTGGAAGGCGTGTTCGCCGCCGGCGACGTCATCACCGGCACCAAGTTCGTCATTGACGCCATTGCCTCCGCCCGGGAGTGCGCGCAGCTCATGGACAAGTACCTGGGCGGCGACGGCAACATTGACGAGACGCTGATCGACCGTCAGCTGAACCCGGAAATCGGCGTCATCGAAGACTTTGCCACTCTGCCCCGCCAGGAGATGGAGGAAAAGCCCGCCGAAGAGCGGAAGCACAACTTCGAGCCTATCTTCAAGGGCTTCACCTGCGAGCAGGCCGCCTGCGAGTCCAAGCGCTGCCTGCAGTGCGATCTGCGGGTGCCCATCCAGAAGGTCGAGAACTACAACGCCTACGATAAGCGATAAGGGGAGGGTTTTCATCATGATCAACAAGGAATTGCTTGCAACCAACAAGCAGCTTTGCCAGGAGCGGGCCGACAAGCTCCCGGACGTTTCCGTGATTCTCAACAAGCCCGAGGACGTCTGCCCCGTGGACTGGGCCAAGGGCATTGTGGCCGCCGCCCGGGCCGAAGCCTGCGGCAAAAGCGTCATGTGCCGCGACGGCCTGTGGCAGATTGAGCTGATGCTCAAGGACATCACCAACGGCGAAGCCGGCAGCGACGACCTGTCCCTGCTGCGGGAGGTCCTGGACGCCATGAAGACCGTGGGCTGCCCCAACACCAAGAAGGTGGCGGAACTGCTGCTGGCCTCCATGGACAACTATGCCGAGGAGTGGGAGCTCCACGCCCGCCGGCACCGCTGCACCGCGGCGGTCTGCCCGGCCTACTACTCCGTGTACATCGACCCCGCGCTGTGCAAAGGCTGCCACGACTGCGTCAAGGCCGCGCCCGAAGGCGCCATCGCCTATGGCGACGGCATGATCTCCGTGGTGGTGGACGACAGCGGCCTGAAGACGGCGGAAGTCCTGTCTTCCTGCCCCAACGGCGCCATCAAGAAGTTCAGCGGCCTGGTCAAGCCCAGAGTGCCCGAGGCTCCCGTGCCCGTGGGCTCCTTTGGCTCCGCTGCCGCCGGCGGCGGCGGGCGCCGCCGCAGAAGAGGCTGAGCATCCAGCCTCAGAGGCTCCACAGTATAAATATGGCCGCCGCAGGGACTCCTGCGGCGGCCTTTTGCATGGTTTCTGCGCAGAAGCGCGCCTGAAATTGCCCATTGGGCAGATTTTTACGCCACAGGGCCGGCGCTGGAATTCCTCTCTTCCTTTCTGAGAAAATATCTGTTATAATGAATGGGTAAGATGCACAAGACGCAGCGCGTTTCTTCTGCGGAAATTGGCAAAACAGTCAAAGCCCGCGGCTTGGGCCGCGCCGCCGTGCGCCGCAGGACTTCATCTTTTGATGGATCAGGAGAGAACAGGAAAGAAAGGTGCATAATTTATGGAATTGAAAGCAATTCTCAGTAAGGTGGATCACACGCTGTTGGATCCGGCAGCTACCTGGACGGATATCCAAACCCTCTGCGACGAGGCCATTGCCTACGACGCCGCGTCCGTCTGCGTACCGCCGGCCTATGTGGCCAGGGCCAAAGCGTATGTGGGGGACAACATGCCGGTATGTACCGTGGTGGGATTCCCCAACGGCTATGCCACCACGGCGGTGAAAGTCTATGAGACTGTGGACGCGCTGAAAAACGGCGCGGATGAGATCGACATGGTCGTCAACCTGGGCTGGGTCAAGGATCAGCACTGGTCCGACCTGCTGGCGGAGATCAAGGCCGTCAAAGAGGTCTGTGCCCACCGAACCCTGAAGGTGATCATCGAAACGTGCCTTCTGAACGATGTGGAGAAAATCCGCATGTGCCAGGTTGTTTCGGAGGCCGGGGCCGACTTTATCAAGACCTCTACCGGATTTTCCACCGGCGGGGCCACCTTTGAGGACGTCTCTCTGCTGGCCTCCTATGTGGAGGACAATGTGCAGATTAAGGCTTCCGGCGGCATTCAGTCCCTGGAGGACGCGGCCCACTTCCTCTCCCTGGGCGTCAGCCGCCTGGGCGCCAGCAGGCTGATTAAGCAGGTCAAGGAGGAGGGTCTGCCCCTGTGAAGCGGGTCTTTCTGATTGTCCTGGACTCCGTGGGCGCCGGGGCCATGCCGGACGCGGCGGACTTCGGTGACGCGGGGGCCAACACGCTGGGTTCCGTGGCCCGGTCGGAGAAGCTGGAAATTCCCAACCTGCGGGCCATGGGCCTGGGGAATGTCCCCGGGCTGGCCTTTCTGGGGCCGGTGGAGCATCCCACCGCTGCCGTGGGACGGATGGCGGAGCGCTCCTGCGGCAAAGACACCACCATCGGCCACTGGGAGCTTGCCGGAATTGTCTCCCCTTCGCCGCTGCCCACCTATCCGGCGGGCTTTCCCCAGGAGGTGCTGGACGCCTTCACGGCGGCCACGGGGCGCGGTGTGCTGTGCAACCGTCCCTATTCCGGCACGGAGGTCATCCGGGATTATGGCCGAGAGCACCTGGCCACCGGCAAGTTCATTGTCTACACCTCTGCCGACAGTGTGTTTCAAATTGCGGCCCATGAGGATCTGGTGCCGTTGGAGGAGCTGTATGCCGCCTGCCGCACGGCGCGGGAGATTCTCACCGGGCCGCATGCCGTGGGGCGGGTCATTGCCCGGCCCTTCACCGGTGACTGGCCCTACACCCGCACCGCCAACCGCCACGACTTTTCGCTGGCGCCGCCGGGGAAAACCATGCTGGACGTCCTCTCCGGCGCTGGGCTGGACTGCCTGGGTGTGGGCAAAATTTCGGATATCTTTGCCGGGCGCGGCCTGACAGACTCCGTCCGGATTCAGGGGAACCGGGACGGTATGGAACAAACCCTGGCCATGACGGACCGGGCGTTCCACGGATTGTGCTTTGTGAATCTGGTGGACTTCGACATGCGCTACGGCCACCGGCAGGACGTGGACGGATATGCCGCCGCCCTGACGGAATTTGACCGGTGGCTGCCGTCTTTTCTGGAGAAGCTGGGACCGGAGGATCTGGTGCTGATCACCGCCGACCACGGCTGCGATCCGGGGGACAATTCCACGGATCACACCCGGGAGTATGTGCCGCTGCTGGCGGCGGGTCCCCTCGTGCGGCCGGCGAATCTGGGCACCCGGACCTGCTTTGCCGACGTGGCCGCCACGGTGACCCAGGCTCTGGGCGTGGCCTGGGACGGGCCGGGGACGTCATTTTTTGCGGAACTTGGAACTGCGCGCAGCAAGGAGCCTTGCAGAGGACAGGAGGCGGCATGGAACCAAAGGAATTGATAGAATTGGCCAAAGCGGCCATGGAACGGGCATACGCGCCCTACTCGGGCTTCCGGGTGGGCGCGGCCCTGCTGACAGCGGACGGGCAGGTCTATACCGGCTGCAATGTGGAAAACGCGTCCTTTTCCCCCACCTGCTGCGCCGAACGGACGGCGTTTTTCAAAGCAGTCAGCGAGGGGGCGCGGGACTTTGCCGCCATTGCCGTAGTTGGGGGACAGGGGGGCCGCATTGCCGGGTTCTGTCCACCGTGCGGCGTGTGCCGGCAAGTGATGCTGGAATTCTGTGGGCCGGACTTCCCCATTCACATGGGCGGCCCGGACGGGCAGCTGAAAACCGTACCCCTGTCGGAGCTGCTGCCCCATGCCTTCCGCGGCGAGGAACAGCTCTCCGCGGCGCCGGAACGAAAGGAGGCGGACCGCCATGCGGATGGTGGAACTGATTGCACAAAAAAAGGCCGGCCAGGCGCTGTCTGACGAAGAGATTCGCTGGATGATTGCCGGCTATACTGCCGGGGAGATCCCGGACTATCAGATGGCGGCCATGGCCATGGCCATCTGCTTCCAGGGCATGGACGACCGGGAGACGGGAACGCTTACCGACGCCATGGCCGCCTCCGGCGATACGGTGGATCTGTCGGCCCTGGGCGCACAGACGGTGGACAAGCACTCCACCGGCGGCGTCGGCGACAAGACAACGCTGATCGTCGCGCCGGTGGTGGCCAGTCTCGGCGGCAAGGTGGCCAAGCTGTCCGGGCGCGGTCTGGGCCACACCGGCGGCACCGTGGACAAGCTGGAGTCCATCCCCGGGTTTCGAACCCAGCTGCCGGAGGCGGACTTCCTCCGCCAGGTGACGGAGGTGGGCGTGGCCGTCATTGGCCAGACAGGGAACCTGTGCCCGGCGGACAAAAAGCTCTATGCGCTGCGGGATGTGACCGCCACGGTGGACAGCCTGCCGCTGATCGCCTCGTCGATTATGTCCAAAAAGCTGGCCGCCGGTTCCCGGTCCATCGTGCTGGACGTGAAAGTCGGCTCCGGCGCGTTTCTAACCACGGAGGCAGACGCCCGGGCTCTGGCGGAAAAAATGGTGGACATCGGCAAACGAAACGGCCGAAACATGGCCGCCCTGCTGACCAACATGGACCGCCCCCTGGGCCGTGCCGTGGGCAACGCGCTGGAGGTGCGGGAGGCGGCAGAGCTGCTCCAGGGCCGCGGCGAAGAAGATCTGAAAACCGTCTGCGTGGCCCTGGCGGCGCAGATGCTGTCCCTGTGCCGCGGCTGGACGCCGGAGGAATCCCGGTGCCGGGTTCTGGAGAGCATTTCCAGTGGCCGGGCCTTCGAGACCATGTGCCGCTGGGTTCAGGCCCAGGGCGGCGACCCGGCAGTGCTGCGGGATCCGGCCAGGCTGGCACAGGCGGCGCACATCCAGCCGGTCCGGGCGGTACGCTCCGGCTGGATTGCCCACATGGATGCCAAACAGATCGGTGCGGCGGCGGTGCTTCTGGGCGCGGGCCGCGCCAAAAAGGAGGATCCCATCGACCACGCCGCCGGGATTGTTCTGGAGAAAAAGACCGGAGACTTTGTGGAGGCGGGGCAGATTTTTGCCTGGCTCCACACCAACCGGCCCCAGACGCTGCCGGAGGCGGACGCGGCGGTGCGCAGCGCCGTGACTTTCGGCGAAACAGCGCCGGCGGCGCAGCCGCTGCTCTACGACACCATTGTTTGATTGGGAATCGGATGCGGGGAGCCCCTTTGGGCGCAGCCCACGCTTATGAGCAGTGACGGAATTTCCATAAAATGTAGCCTGGGGAGTTGGGCACACCGTGATGTCCAACTCCCCAGAGGGTTTCACCATCCTTTAGAGTTTGCCCAGAGGGGGGATCCGGATTGAAAAAATACTTATGCCTATTGCTGCTTGCGGTTCTCTTATCCGGCTGTGGCGCTCCATCGGCACAATCGGAAAAGGCCGGCGGAACTGCCGCCACGACGCCAGCCAGCGAAATCCACGCTGAAAGCATCGGAGCCATTGTTCCGGCGCCGGATGTTGCCATTCAGGACGTCGATACCCTGCCGTTTTATGTGGCCACCCACCAGACGCCCACGGACATCTCCATGGCAACCGACTTTCACGCCATGGACGGCGGCTGCGCCGTGTTGGGATATTTCTACAATAGCGACGTCACGGAAACTGTCGTTCAAACCTACACGGCCGACGGACTCCAATTCCAGCAGACCCTGGAGGTTGCAGCTGACGGGTATGCAGAGGCGTTTGCGGTGGACACGGCCTCGGAAACTGTGTATTATTTAGAGACCATCCAGACAGAAACGGCCACAACTCGGTTCCTCCATTGCGGCGATCAAGCGATAGAGATTTCAGCGTTGCTTCCAGAAACTCGTTCCGTACAGGCGCTGGGGATCTTTGAGAACCAGCTTCTGCTGGTGGCGGATACAGGTCTGTTTCAGTTTTCCACCGCAGGGGACCTTCTCGCAGAGATTCCCTCGGAGGCTTCTCTTTCCGATTTGCTGTTTACAGCGGACGGGTCACCCGTGATTTTGAGCCAAACTTCCGATGGGATCGTGTTTTTCACCGTGGGCGAGCAGACGCTGACAATCGCCGGTCAGTTGCCGGAAGCCTACAGTGATTATAGCGTGGTCTCCGGGATGGGGACTGCGTATGATTGTCTGCTGTATGACAATCAGTTTCTATATGGCTGGACATTCCAGAGTGAACTGCTCGTCCCATTGCTGGACTTCCTGGATGCTGGGCTCAATCCCAACTATATTTCCGTTTTTGCCTCAATAGGAGGCAGCAATTACTTTGGTATGGACTGGGTCAGCGGAGAGTCCGGAGACCGCCTGTTCTGGCTGCGTCAATCGGAGCGGCCGGAGACGCAGATTTCCTTGACGATTGGCTGTATTACTGTGCCCACGGCGCTTTACACCGCCGTCTCTGACTTCAACGCAGAACACCCGGAATACGCCGTTTCCATTTTGGACTATGATGCACAGTATGGGGATCGGGCCGAAACCCAACTGCGGATGGATCTTTTGTCCGGCGATGGTCCGGATCTTTTATGCCTAAACGGTTTAAACAGCAGCGTTTATGCAGCGCAGGGCTATCTGGCGAACTTGTATCCCTTTATGGATGC
>CBCPMX010000006.1:0-3734 GCA_965120355.1 uncultured Oscillospiraceae bacterium | reverse complement strand
TTGTTTTCTGGCTTGGAGGGAGGGAAAAAACCTTCTTTTTTTTTTCGGGTTGGTCCAGGAAACCCGCGGCGATCTTTTTATGTTTCCGAGAGTACCAATGTGCCAGTGTAGACGCCTGGTTCCAAAGGAACCTGCACGCCGTTGGCAATCAGAGAGCCATGCACCTGGCAGCCTTCACCGATGGTCAGGCTGGTCAGATAACTGACGCCCTTTGCCTCCCAGACAGCGCCGTTGCGCAAAATCACAATGACGCCGTTATTGACGGGCGGGGCAGGGGTCTGGGTGACGTTGCACAGTTCTTCCCGCGTTGTCTCGTCGATGTACTGCAAACCGGGGCGGTAGCGCTGTTTGGCGGCGCTGATGGCGCCGGTCAGCGTGGAATGGTCCAAGGTGACCTCCAGATTTTTCGGCTGCGGCGTCCCGCCCATGGGCGGCATGTCCATAGGTGGTTTGTCCATGGGCGGTTTGTCCATGGGACCGTCCGGCTGTCCCGGCAACGGGGGCGGCATGCCCGGACCTCCTGGTCCGCCCGGTTCCGGGATGGAACCGGCCAGCCTTCCGGGCGGCACAATGCCGGGCCGCTTAGGAATGCCGGCTGGCGGTTCCTTGCTGGCCTTCTCCGGCAAATTTGTGGAGGAGTTGTACAGGTCCCCTTGCAGCGTACAGTCTGTGACGGAGACGATCAGATCTGTCATGGGATCGGCAGCGGTCAGATCCCGCCCGGGGATGTAGGTATCCTCCATGGTTTCGTACATGCTGATGTCCACAAAATCTCCGGCCAGGCCGGGATCGTCCGTATCCATCATTTGGAGTAGAACGCCGTTGCCGGCCTCCAGCTGGGCGTTGCATAGGCGGATGTGGGTGTTAGAGTTTTTGGCCACAATGGCGGACTGTTCCGTGCGGATGGCGGAATCTTGAATGGTCAAAACGCCGCCGCCGTCGCTGGTCAGATGGACGCCATAGCGCCGGCCGGTCAACAGGCTGCCGTTGCGCAGGGTGACGGAGCCTTTGCGCTCCATACTCATCATCATAATGGGGAAACCGTTGACGTCAATGCGCGAGTGGTCAATGTCGATGGGCGTGGGACCGATGCAGAAGATTCCATAGCCGTGGCTGCGGGGGCCGGTCAGGGTCAGCCGGCTGTCTTTGACGAACATTTTTGCATAGTTGGAGCCGTCTACGGACAATACGCCCCAGCCGTTGGAGGTCAGCTCACAGTTGGAGTAATGGACTTGCGCGTCGTCGGCCAGCTGGCACAGACGGTTGCTGCCCCGCACGCTGATGCCCCAGCTCCAGCGCCCCAGTTCCGCGGCGGGCGAGCGGTTGGACAGACGGCAGTGATTGACTGTGACTATGCTCTTGCCGCCGGCGTGGACGGCGCAGCGGGTGACGCTGGAAAGGTGAATGTCGCAGTCGTTGATGGTCACGCGGCTGTCGCCCAGAGCGGCTACGCCCGCGCCCATACCGACGAAGTCGTTGAGCCCCATACCGTCGAGTTCCATACGGGCATGGGAGACAGTGTAGTCGCTGTTGCCGTCGACAATGATGCCGGCGAAGTTGTCCCGGTCGGCGGCCAGGTAAAAGTTTTCTGCCGACCGGCCGGTGAGCTTGCCGCCGTGAACAGCGGCGGGGACGCACTTGTCCGGCTGCAGAGCCCCGTCTATGACGCACACGGCCGTTTCCAGATCGATGGGTGTGCTGCGGTTGACGGAGGGATAGGGAGACTCGGTGTAGTACTTGGCCACGGAAAGGGTGATGTCGCCCTGATATTCGCCCGGGGCCACAGGCAGGGTGCAGGCGCCGACGGTCAGAACAAGATAGGCGCCTTCCGGGGCGCAAAGCTGCGCGTCGGGGGCGATGACCAGCCGTTCGCAGGTAAACGAGCCGGCGATCAGATGCAGGCCCGCCAGGAAAATACGTTCAATCATGAATATGCTGCTCCTTTTCTCGGGGAATGAACGGTTCACAAATCAGATGTCCATGGCCTGGTAGTACCCCGCGGCCACGGCCTGCTTGATTTTTTTCGGTTCGCGGCAGTCGCCGGCGATGCCCACAAAGGGGGCGCAGTTCTGGAAGGTCATGGCCAAATCCATCTGATCCCTTGTGCCGGCGCACAGGATCACCGTGTCGCCGGGGAGGAAGACGGACTCGCCGGTGGCGGTCATGAAGCCCCGGATGCCGCCGTCGCAAATCTCGGTGCAGTTACATCCTGTGACGGGTTTCACAGGGATGGGGAACGTTCGGAACATCTTTTTCATAGCCGGGATGGGGTTGAACACGCTGTTGTTGATGACTTCGTGGGGAGCCAGCTTGTCCCGCCGGCCGACAATGGTCACATCTTTGCCGTTGGCGGCGAGGTGCAGGGCGATTTCGCAGGCCTGCAGGCCGCCGCCCAGGAGGATGATTCGCTGACCCAGCTGCTCCGGATGGTCGTAGACATCCATCGAGGTGTAGACGTGGGGCGCATCCACGCCGGGAATCTCCGGAATTGCCGGTGTGCCGCCGATGGCGACAATGACCGCGTCGTAGCCCTGGGCCTCCAGCATGGCGGGGGTGGCCTCGGTGTTCAGATGAATGGTGATCTGGCTGTTGTGCCGGACGCGGGAGATCATGTTGTCCTTGAAAATGCGGATGTCGTGTTTGTAGGCGTCCGTATCGGAAAACCGCAGCAGACCGCCCAGAGCGCCGGTTTTCTCATAGAGGGTGACGGTATGCCCGCGGGCTGCCGCTGTTTCTGCGGCCTTCAGGCCGGCGATGCCGCCGCCGACAATGGCCACTTTTTTGGCAGTCTTGGCCGCTGGTACGTCCCGGGTCAGCAGATAGCCCCGGTTCTGGGTGATGGGATTGACGGCGCACTCCTCCCGGTCAAAGCAGTTGTGGCACCGGATACAGGTGTTGATTTCATCCGTCCGGCCCTCCCGGACTTTCTGCGGGAAGAAGGGATCCGCCACTACCAGCTGGCGGGCCATACAGACGAATTCCGCGTCGCCGGAGGCGATGATGTCCTCAGCCAGCTCCGGCGTATTGATGGAGTTGATGAGCACCAGGGGCGTCTGAATTCCGGCGTCCTTGATCCGGCGGGCGTAGGGGCGGTTGTAGGCGTTGGGATAAAAGGCGGGAGAACTGGTAGCCATATTGCCGAAGGCGGTGGTGTGGTCGCCGCCGGAGATGTGGAACAGATCATACAGGCCCCGGCCCTCCAGAATTTTCAAAAACTCCACGGTTTCGTCGATGGTGATGCCGCCGGGGTAGCCCTCGTCGGCGCTCAGGCGCAGCTCCAGCAGCAAATCGGCGCCGCATCGCTCCCGAATGGCTTCCAGCAGTTCAATGCAGAATCTGGCGCGCCGCTCCGGCGTGCCGCCGTATTTGTCGGTGCGCTTGTTGTGCCGGACGGAGCGGAATTGGTCAATGAGTTTGTTGTGGCCGCCGTGGAGCAGGACGCCGTCGAAATGGAATTTCGCCGCAGTTTCGCAGCAGGCGGCAAAGTCGTCAATAATTTTTCGAATATCTTCATGGGTCAAATCTGCAATTGTGCGGTCATCCATCATCATGGGGGGCATGGGCTTGCCGCCCGGCGGCGCTTTCATGGGCGGCCCGCCTGCGGGACCGCCAGGTTCCTCATCCGGATCCACATAGCCGTCTTTGATGGGAAAGCCGGTGTGGATGAATTCGGTAAAGGCCAGTGTGTTGTGCCGGTGCATGGTCCGGACATATTCCTGGAGGCATTTTTCCAT
>CBCPMX010000005.1:0-6260 GCA_965120355.1 uncultured Oscillospiraceae bacterium | reverse complement strand
CCCGGTGGAGCGCACCCGCAAGCAGAAGTTGGAGGCATTTCAGCAAGAGCTGGCCAGCCTGACCTTCCTCGATCCCGCCTGCGGCTCCGGGAACTTCCTGACGGAAACCGTGCAGGAGGCTCTGGGCGTTAAGATCGATATCACCTCTGTCTCTCAAATCGGGATGGGCGATAACACCGACTTCAATTTGATGATTGCAACCGGAGACTGGCCGGATCTGCTGAATGTCACCGGGTACAACGGCGGACTATCGCAGGCTTTCTATGACGACGTGATTATTGAGCTGACAGACGACATGCTCTCGACCTATGCGCCGGATTATTACGCACTGCTGATGGCGCAGTCCGAGGAGAATATCCGTGCGACCCAGACAGAAGGCAATTACTATGCCGTGTACAGTATCACAAAGGGCGAGCTTGCCAGTTCCAGCCGCGGTATGGTGATCCGTACAGATTGGCTGGCGGAACTGAACATGGAGATGCCGTCTACAATCGACGAGCTGACAGAAATCCTGAAAGCATTCAAAGACACCTACAACCCGACTTACACCTATTTCATTGAGGCCGATGCGGACCTGGTCTATATGTGCGCGGCGTTTCAAACCGAAACGGTGGGATACTACAACGGCGGTTCGCTTCCGATCTATCTCAATGACGGCGAAGTGACGGTTGCATGGGTTACCGACGAATACAGGGCGTTTCTGGAGTGGTTCAACGACTGCTACAATTACGGGATTTTTGAACCCTCCTTCTATTCCACCGCCTCCGATCAGTCCAGCGACAGATACGCTTACCTGTTGAGCGGGCAAATCGGCGTCTATGAGGATTCCCCGACCTCTATTGCGGACTGGCGGCAGTATGCGTTGAACGGCGAATCCGTCGAAGTCTCCTTTTTCCCCAATCTGGTGGATGAAAACGGCCGAAACACCTGGGGCGATGAACAGCAAATCGTCGATTCCCAGTCGGCCATGTCGATTACTACAACCTGCAAGAACCCGGAGCTGGCCCTTGAGGTTTTGAATTACTTCTTCACTGAGGACGGAGCAATTCTTGCAAATTACGGAGAGGAAGGATACAGCTTCTACTACACCGGCGATGGCGAAGTCGAGTATACTGAGCTGCTGACAGACAGCGAATACCAGCTCAGTATGCGGGCGCTCCATGGCCTGTACACCTGGAACCTGTTTCCGTATATGACCTACAGCGACGCGCTGTATCCCATGTACACGGAAGAGGTTTTAGAGGCACTGGAGATCATGAGCGGCGAGGGCGTCACCGCAGAGCACTATTATCCCAGCGCCATTTCGCTCACGTCCAATGAAAGCGATTCCATCATTGCGAACGTTACCGATATTGTGACCTACAGTCAGGAGCAGCTTCTCAAGTTTATGGTTGGCGATCTTGCGATCACTGATGAAAACTGGGATGCCTATGTGAATCAGCTCTATGCCTATGGCCTTCAGGATGCGATTGATGTATACCAGAATGCCTATGACGAATATTCGGCTGGTGAAAGATAAGGTTTTTCGACCGGTTATATAACCGGTTTCCCCAAACGAAAGCCGGGAGGCTGCTGCAAAGCAGCCTCCCGGCAGCTTGTCGAAACAGTGCCTCTGAAGGTGCGTTCCACCTGTTTTCATACAGGCCTGAGCGACACGACGGGCATAAAATAGGCTGATTTTACGAAAGTGTTTCATATGTCAGCCTAACGCCACGTCCAAAATCATCATCACCACAAATCCAAATGCGAATCCAATGGTGCCAATGTTGCTGTGCGAGCCTTCTGCAGACTCGGGGATCAGTTCTTCCACCACGACATACAGCATGGCGCCGGCAGCAAAGGCCAGTAAATACGGCAGCAACGGATCCAGAATTTCAAACAGGGCGATGGTCAGCAGCGCCGCTACCGGCTCTACAATGCCGGACAGCGCACCCTGCACAAAGGCCCTCCGGCGGGTCATGCCTTCAGCCCGCAGCGGCAGGGAAATGATGGCGCCTTCCGGGAAATTCTGAATGGCAATGCCAATCGACAGGGCCATGGCTGCCGGCAGGCGAATGGCGCCGCTGCCTGACAGCATGCCGGCCAGGACGACGCCCACGGCCATACCTTCCGGAATATTGTGAAGCGTCACTGCCAGCACCAGCATGGTGGTTTTTTTCAGCTGGCAGCGCGGCCCCTCCGGCTGGCTGTCGCAAGTGTGCAGATGGGGAATCAGCCGGTCCAGAATCAGCAGAAACGCCATACCCAGCAGCAGCCCCACTGCGGCCGGCGCAAAGGCCAACTTCCCCAGTCCCTCCGACAGTTCCATGGCCGGAATCAGCAGCGACCACACGGAAGCCGCCACCATGACGCCGGAGGCAAAGCCCAGAAGGCTTTTTCGTACCAGCGGATGGAGCTGCCCCCGTACCAGAAAGACACAGCCTGCGCCCAGTGTTGTCCCCAAAAACGGGATCAGGACGCCAACCAACAAACTCCAATCCATAGGCCACCTATTTCCCCGCCGACGCGCAGACCCGCATGGCCTCGATGACGGCAGAACGCAGGCCCCGCTTTTCCAACTCCGCCACAGCCTGGATGGTGGTGCCGGCGGGGGAACAGACGTCGTCTTTCAGTGCGCCGGGGTGCTTGCCGGTCTCCAGGACCATTTTTGCCGCGCCAAGCACGGCCTGCGCCGCCAACTGGGTGGCCTGGGCCCGCGGAATGCCGGCCATGACGCCGCCGTCAGACATGGCCTCGATGAACAGATACACATAAGCCGGACTGGAACCGGTCAGGGCGATGACCGCGCCCATGAGCCGCTCCGGCAGTTCCACGGCAATGCCGGCGGTTTCCAGCAGCTGCACGACGGTCTGGGTGTCCTCCGGCGTTACGGCGGCGTTGCCGCAGTAGGCAGTCACGCCTGCACCCACCTGGGCGGGGGTGTTGGGCATGATCCGCAGAATTTTTTTATCTGCGCCCAGAATTGCTTCGTAGTCTGCCAGCGCAATGCCAGCGGCCATGGTGACAATGATCTGATCCGGCTGCACCGCCGGCGCGATCTGGCGCAGTACATCGGCCATGAATACCGGCTTGACCGCCAGAAATACAATGTCGGAGGCTTCGACTACAGCCAAGTTGCTGTCCATCGGTTCCGCGCCGGTCTGCCGGCAGACCTGAAGCAGCTTTTCTTTGCCGCGGTTACTGGCGCACAGCGTATAGCCGCCCTTGGACATGGCGGACATCAGCGCGCTGCCCATACTGCCGGTTCCGATAAATCCAACCTTCATTTTAAAACCCCGCTTTCCGCAATGGCATCCAATGCCCACTGCATTTCCTCTTCCGTGCGTACCAACGCCATGCGCACGTAGCCTTCACCCAGTGCGCCAAAGGCGCTGCCCGGCGTCACCAGGACGCCGGCCTGCTCCAGCAGCTGCAGACAGCATTCCTCGCTGGACTGGAATTTATCCGGGATTTTTGCCCAAACGAACATGGTACCTGCCGGAGGCGTGATGTCCCAGCCCAGCTGTTTCATGCCGCGGATAAGGAAGTCCCTGCGGCGCCGGTAGGCGGCCCGCGTTTCGGCTACGCAGCTCTGATCGCCGCTGATGGCGGCAATGGCTGCGTACTGCACCGGCAGGAATACCCCAAAGTCCAGATTGGACTTGAGGGTACGCAGATTGCCCACTACCTGGGGATTGCCGACGCAAAACCCAATCCGTGCGCCCGCCAGACCATAGGTTTTACTCAGAGAGTTGAACTCCACCCCCACCTCTTTTGCGCCGGGATGGCGGAGGAAGCTGCCGCAGGGCGCACTGTCGAACACCAGTTCAGAGTAAGCGTTGTCGTGGATGACGATGATGTCATATTTCTTTGCAAAAGCAATCAAATCCTCATAAAAGCTGTCCGGCGCCAAAGAACAGGTGGGGTTGTTGGGATAGCTGACAATCATCAGTTTGGCCCGGCGGGCTACATCCTCCGGAATTTCGGAGAAGTCAATGAGGTAGTTTTTCTCCTCCCGCAGCGGCATATAGTGCAGTTCCGCACCGGCCAGCGCTGCACCGTCAGCAAAGACTGGATAACACGGTTCCGGCAGCAGCGCCACGTCGCCTTCATCAAGGATGGACAGCCCAATGTGGCTCAGTCCCTCCTGCGAGCCGAGGACACTGACAATTTCCGTGGATGGGTCAAGCTGTACGTCATAGCGGCGGTCGTACCAGTCCGCCACTGCCTGTAACAGCTCCGGCCTATCCACAATGGCATAGATATAGTTTTCCGGCTGCGCCGCCGCTTCTGTGAGCGCTTTCAGGATATGGGGAGCAGGCGGAATATTGGGCGCGCCGATGGAAAGATCAATGACACGCCGGCCCTGGGCCTCCAGGGCGCTGCGCCGGTTTTTCAGGACAGTGAACACAGAGTCGCCGAAGCGCTCCATTCTCTTGGAAAATTCCATAGTCATACTCCTTAGAAGTCCGGGGGCCAGGGGAGAACCGCCTGCAGAGCCGCCGGGCTGCAAAATCAAAAATTTCTATAATCCATCATACCACCAAACGTGCTGTTCGGCAAGTGGCACCTTAGAAGTGCGGGCAGCGAAAAAGGGATCTGCTGCCGGGATTTATGGGAAAAATATGCAGGAATTCGGTCGAACCATACAATTTGATGCCGCAAGGCACGTTTTGCTGTTGTAATTCGGTAAATTTTCGTGTAGAATATGTGAAGGTAAGTCAGAGAAAACAAAGGAGTTGATTTGATTGGCAATCATGCTGCCTTCCGCAAAGCGCGAGGATGGCGCGGAACAGCCCGCAGTAAAGCTCGGGATGTTCCGATTTCGTTTGCCCTTTGTGCATGCCCCTTGGGAAATTCCTGAGATGATCCAGGCAATGGTGGTGTTCCTCACCGGTGTGTCTGCCGTTGCCTATCTTCAGGATATTTTCGGATTGGACATGTCCATTGCGCTGGCCATAGTCACTGTTCACGAACTGCTGTACATCCTGCAAAATATGGCCGGCGATCCCATTGTCGGCGGCTGGATTACGCCGGCGCTGCCATTGGTTTCCGCGTGGCTGCTGTCCTTTGACGGATTCAGCCAGCGAATTGAGGCGCTGATCTCGTTACAGTTGATTTTGGGAATCCTGTACCTGCTGCTGGGTACCACGGGATTGGCCACCAAGCTGGTCAACAAGGTTCCGGCATCGGTCAAGGCTGGCATCCTGATGGGGGCCGGTATTTCTGCCGTCATCGGCAAATACGGATTTATGGCCGTAGAAGAAGGCGGTGCGGGCTTTTATCAGCAGCCCATTGCCTTCTCTGTGGGCGTGCTGGTATCGCTGTTTCTGCTGTTCTCTGTCGGTTTTACCCGGCTGAAGCAGAAGAATACCAGCCGGGTTGTCCGCTTCCTGTCCAAATGCGGCTTTGTGCCGGCGCTGTTGGTGGCCTATATTGTGGGGATGCTGGTGGGGGAGATCGACCTGCCCTCCGGCGTGCTGTCGGGCGGATTTCTCTTCAATCCTTTCCCGGGGTTAAAATGGTCGATTCAGAATTTCAGCATTGCGGGGCTGGGACTGCCCTCCTGGGATATGCTGCTGTCTGCGGTACCTATGGCATGTATTGCTTACGTCATCTCCTTTGGCGACATCGTCGCCGGCAGTGAGTTTCTGGAGGACGCGAAAAAATACCGTCCCGACGAAGACGTCCGCGTCAATCCCAATCTGACCAATGTCTGCTGCGGGATCCGCAATGTGTTCCAGGCGCTGTTCTGCCCTACTGTCACCCTGTCCGGGCCCCTGTGGTCCGCGATGATGGTCACGGTCTGTGAACGCTACAAAACCGGTAAGGAAAATATGTACTCCTACTTCGGCGGGGCGATTACTTTCAATGTGATGAAGTGGATCTGCTGCTTTATTGTTCCGCTGTTGGCGTTGGTGACGCCAATTCTGCCGCTGTCCATGAGTTTGACGCTGATGATCCAGGCGTTTGGCTGTTTCTATGTGGCCCTGGGCATTTGCGAAAACAATGTGCAGCGCGGCGTGGCCGGCCTCATCGGCGGCATTCTGGCCGTTACCAATCCGCAGACGGGCCTGATTGCCGGTATCATCATCTCTATCATCTGTGAGTATCTGATGGGGGAGCGGTGGCTGCCGAAGCACCATCGGGAACGCGCGGAGAAAAAGCAGAAGCCGTAAGCGGCTGTCTGGGAAGGCCCAAAACTTTTGGCGGGCTGGGTGCAGTGTACACAGGCCGCAAAAGAGTTTTTTACTTCCCCGGAGCCAAGTGCGGGCTTTCTC
>CBCPMX010000004.1:0-6076 GCA_965120355.1 uncultured Oscillospiraceae bacterium | reverse complement strand
CACGTTGTGACCGTATCCGTTGCCAGTGACAGTCCCTGGGTTGGGGGGGTTGTTCATGGGGTTTCCCGTCCGGGCGACAGCCTTGCCGCCCAACTCCACGGTGGTCTGGCCCTGTCCCGTCACAGCGGTGACCGTGCCGGAAACCAAACTGGTCCCATCCGCAGTGACCACTGTTCCCACAGGTTTTGTGACCACACCGCTGCCGGTAATGACCGTGGCCGTCCCGCCATCCGCTGCAGATGTTGCGCTTTGGCCGCCCGGGGGAATAATCGTAAAGTTCCGGCTGAAAACCGTCACCTGCTCCGACTGGCGGAATACGGTACGCACCGCATCTTTCGTAAACACATAGGTCTGTCCCGCTGCATCCGTAAAAGTCAATTCTCCCACATTGCCGGTGGCCGTTCTGGCTGTCACCTCCACAGAGACGATCTGTCCACAGTTCTGACCACTGGCACGCACCAGTTCCGTCAGCTCTTCGGCAGAGAAGCTGTAAGACCAGCCGGTATAGGGGTTGTCCCCCATTTGATCATAGGGATCCGATTTTCCCCGCAGATAGGGCATGGCGGAGGACCAGACGTTTTCGGAATCCTCCGTCTGACCGCCGGAAGAGGCGTGATACAGCGCTTCAATCAGCGCATCGTTATAATAGGCGCAAATGCCGCTGGTTTCATCGGCAGCCCGCTGGATGTTTTCCGCCCCCTGCCCCGTATAGACACCGTTGTAGACCTGACAGCAGGTGGTATTACAGACGTCGAATCCATCCTCTTGATGCCTACGATTGCTCATTGCATACGTTCTGGCCGCCACTGCGCCGGCCTTCAGGGTCTCCAGCGGCCAAGTTGCATACATCTCGTAGGGCAAAACGCCTGCCACATAGTCATCTAGCGGCAATTGATTGATCAAATCGATCCCGCCGCTGCCGGAACGGAGCTCCAGATCGCCCAGATAGACATTCCCATCATATGTAATACCTCCGCCGTCTGCTGCCCGGAGTACCAGGGACTCACCGGATACCTGTGCAGAAAATCCACCGTCCCCCTGCACCAAAATCGTATCGCCGGCATAGTATGTAAAGGTGAGTGCAGCACAATCCGTCTGCCCCGTCTGTACAAAGTCCCCCGCTTCGTCATGCCTGCCCAGTAAAAATCCGCCGGCCGTCACTGTCACAACAGCCTGCGCACCGGTATGATACGTCAAACCGACGCGAATGGACGAATCCCCTGTGACCACCGCGCCGGCATCTACTGCGCCGGCTCCTGACAGCAGCAGCGCCGCACACAGCACAAGTGCACCGGCACATCGGGAAGCCGTCCGTATACATCGAGAAAATTTCGTCATATTGTCCTCCTTACATGAACAAATGTCTATTTTCAACAAGAATCCTGAAAAATCCAACTGGATTCTGTATGCTCCATTCCTTGACAGCCTGTCTGGCCGGTGGTACAATATCAAAAAGTTCGGCTGCTCCGCAGCCGGCACAATACCAGATAGAGGCGCAATCTTCATCAGTAGCGCGGTCAGGATTCCGATGGTCCCATGAGCCGCAGTAAAAGGGGAGCTTGCCGAAGGCTGTATCCAGTCGGATGGCTGCGGCCTGGTCGTCATGATGAAGAATCTTTCGACTGTCATCCCCTACAGGATGGAGAGCTATCTGCTTTTTAATATACTGCCGTGCGGTGCTGCATTGCGCTGTCCCGGTCATTATATTACAAAGTCAGCCGGTTTTTCAACCTGCTGACCTATTTTTTTCACCGTGTATAGATTTCCAGCACAATTCTGGATTGTCAAGTGGAGGAGTTAACAGCTATGACAAAGTATAAAGTTGGTATCATCGGCGCCACCGGCATGGTGGGCCAGCGGTTTCTTACCCTTATGGACGGCCACCCCTGGTTTGAATGCGTGGTTTTGGCTGCCAGCAGCCGAAGCGCCGGCAAGCCCTATGGCGAGCTTGCCCAGGGCCGGTGGAAGCTGGACGCGCCTGTTCCCGCATGGGCCAAATCCATGACGGTTCTGGACGCTGAGGAAGACGCTGCCGCAATTGCCGCCCAGGTGGACTTCGTCTTCTGCGCCGTAGACATGAAAAAAGAAGACATTCGCGCGCTTGAAGAGAAATACGCCCGCTTGGAGTGTCCCGTGGTCTCCAACAATTCCGCTCACCGTATGACACCTGACGTACCCATGGTCATTCCCGAGGTCAATTCCGGGCATTTGGAGATCATTCCCGCTCAGCGCGCCCGCCTGGGTACCCGGCGCGGGTTCATTGCGGTCAAATCCAACTGTTCGCTCCAGAGCTATGTGCCAGCCCTGGCGCCCCTACGCGAGCCATTCGGCCTGAATCAGGCTCTGGTCTGCACCTATCAGGCAATTTCCGGCGCAGGCAAGACATTTGCCACCTGGCCGGAGATGGTGGACAATGTGATTCCCTACATCGGCGGCGAGGAAGAAAAAAGCGAGCAGGAACCCATGAAGATCTGGGGCAGCATTGAAAACGGCCAAATCGTCCACACCGATTGGCCCTCCGTCACCGCCCAGTGCCTCCGGGTTCCCGTCTCTGACGGCCACATGGCGGCTGTATTCATGCGCTTTGACAAAAAGCCGGATATGGACGAGATCAAAGCCATCTGGGCCGGCTACAAGGGCCGTCCCCAGGAGTTGGCCCTGCCCTCGGCACCGAAGCAGTTCCTCCACTATTTCGAGGAAGACAATCTGCCCCAGACCAAACTCCAGCGGGATCTGGAGGGGGGCATGGCCGTCTCCATAGGCCGCCTGCGCCCCGATACCCAATATGATTATAAGTTTGTCTGTCTATCCCACAACACCCTGCGCGGCGCTGCCGGCGGCGCGGTCCTGCTGGCCGAGCTGCTGTGTGCCGAAGGCTACATCGACCATGTGCAGTGATCTTCTCTGCATCTCAATTTTGAAGGAGTGTTTGTATGAAGCATCCTATTTTTACCGGTTCCAGCGTTGCCATCGTCACCCCGTTTCGGAACGGCGCCATCGACTATGAGAAGCTGTCTCAGCTCATCGACTACCAAATCGAAAACGGCACTGCCGCCATCACCATCTGCGGCACCACCGGCGAAAGCTCTACCCAAAGTCTGGAAGAACATATGGAGGCAGTGGAGTATACAATCAAATACACCGCCGGACGCTGTAAGGTCATTGCCGGCGCAGGCAGCAATGACACCCAGGCGGCTCTGCTTCTGAGCCAACATGCCGATCAAGCCGGTGCCGACGGCCTCCTTCTGGTGACGCCCTATTACAACAAGGCCACCCAAAAAGGGCTGATTCAGCACTACACCTACATTGCCGATCGGGTCAATACCCCCATCATTCTCTATAACGTCCCCAGCCGCACCGGCGTAGGCTTCACAGCGGACTCCTACAAAATCCTGTCTGAGCACCCCATGATCAACGGCGTCAAGGAAGCCTCCGGCAATATGGGGCTGGTGGCCAGAACCATGGCACTGTGCGGCGATGCGCTGAACATCTGGTCCGGCAACGACGATCAGATTGTCCCTCTCATGGCCCTGGGCGCTAAGGGCGTGATCTCTGTGCTGGCTAACATCTGCCCCAAGGAAACGGCTCAGATTGCCCAGTTGTGCCTGGACGGCGATTTCTCCGCCGCTGCCAAACTGCAGTGCAGCTATATGCAGCTGATTGACGCGCTGTTTTGTGAAGTCAACCCCATTCCCATCAAGACGGCCATGAATCTCATGGGCTTTGACGTGGGTCAGCTCCGTCTGCCCCTGTGCGACATGGAGGAAAAAAATCTGAATACCCTCAAAGCCGCCCTGCAGGCCAAGGGCCTGCTGTGATCCCCATCCAGACGCTGTGACGGCATGATCTCTGCGGACTTCGCCGCCGCCAACACAAAAGAAAGAATGGTGTATTTATGACCAATGTCATCATTTCCGGTTGTAACGGCCACATGGGCCGTGTTGTCACCCAACTCTGTCAGGCGGAGCCGGACATCCGGATCGTCGCAGGATTTGACGTCAACACCGTCAAACAGGACAGCTTTCCCGTCTATGCCGACCCCATGGAGTTTGGCGGAGACGCCGACTGTATCATTGACTTCTCCTCCCCCAAGGCTTTGCCGGGATTGCTGCGCTACTGCAAGGCCCACAACTGCGGCGCAGTGCTGGCTACCACCGGCTATTCTGCCCAGGACCTGGAGGCCATCGACAAGGCCGCGGAAACCCTTCGCATTTTTCGGTCCGCAAACATGAGCCTGGGCGTCAACGTGTTGGTGGAGCTTATCAAAAAAGCGGCCCAACTGCTGGAGGGCTATGATATTGAGATCGTGGAACGGCACCACAACCGGAAGGTGGACGCTCCCAGCGGCACCGCTCTGATGCTGGCCGACGCCGCAGCTTCCGCCGTCAACTATGAGGCGGAATATACCTATGACCGCCACAGCAGGCGGCAGCCCCGCGCCAAGACAGAGATCGGCATCAGCGCCGTCCGCGGCGGCACCATTGTGGGAGAACACGAGATTATTTTCGCGGGCCGGGACGAGGTCATCGAGCTTCGGCACAGCGCCATGTCCCGGGAAATCTTCGCCAACGGCGCGGTGCGGGCCGCCAGGTTTCTGGCAACCCGCACCCAACCGGGCTTGTACAATATGCAGCAGCTTGTATCGGAGGAATAGACCATGACACAACCGATTTCCAACATCACCTATTGCCACAACATCGCCCTTGTGACCCTGCCGGAAGTCCCCTGCGACAGCCAGATCATCGGTGAAATTCTCACCGCCATTTCCGAAAACGGCGTCAACGTGGATATGATTTCCCAGACCGCGCCCCAGGGCGGCAATATTTCCATCGCCTTTTCCATCTCCATGGACGCCATGGGGACGCTTCTGCCGGTCATCAACGCATTGAAGCCCAAATACCCGTCCCTCAAGTGCGAAATTTCCGGCGGCATGAGCAAGCTCAATTTTTATGACGCCAATATGGTCAACACCCCCGGCGTGGCCGCCCGGGTGTTCAGCCTGCTGTCCGAAGTGCAGGTCATTATGATCACCACCTCCACCGTGGATATCTCCATTCTGGTGCAGGATCACGAGCTGGACCGCGCCCTGGAACTGTGCGCCGAAACAATGGGGATCCAGGCGGAGGAAGTTCCGTTCTCCTAATGCGTAATGCATGATTTTTCCGAAAACCCTTACAGCCAATATTGGATGGGTACAGGTTTCCAGCAAGGATCCGAGCGGGCAAACCGGAGATAGCGGAGGTTTCGCAAATGCGTAAACTGTCACATTTCCTTGTGGTTTTTGTCAGTACAGTCAGTATTCTTGCTGTTTGCCATTTGCTTGGCCTCCCTTCCCGGCCGCCAAGTGGAGAAGCGGACATCGAGGGACTGGTCGTCTGCATGAGCATGCGTGTATATCCGCAAGGGGCCAGCCCGGCATGCTTACTCGTCAACAACCAGGAAACTGCTGTCTCTATTTCCAGAGATGTTTGTCTTGAAAAAGAGACCGAGACGGGATGGACGGTCTTACCGGAACCCAGCCGGGAGTCCATTGAAACACCCATGGTCATAGGAAGCAGCCGTGTATTCCACTATTCCGTCGCCCATCTGATCGACTCCTCGGAGGAACCGGCCGGCCACTACCGCGTGACTTTTCAGGAATATAACAGCGATACCACATTTCGCACAGAATTTTGGGTTGCAGAGGAATGGGATTGGAATACCCTTAATTTGGGAGACGTTCTGTCTCCCTCCCCGTTCACAACCACTGTACAATTGGACAGCGAAACAGATGTACGCCTTCATGTAGACACGGACTACGACCAGACAGATCGCGCATTGGTGTTTTCCTATTCCATCTCCAACCATTCCGGCCAGACCATCCAACTGGGGCAGGAACAGTACGTAGAGGTTTTGTTGGACGCAGCCGCTTACCTCACGCCTATCTCCGGGTGGGATGCGGTGGCCTATACGGTTTCACCGGGCCAGACGATGTCTTTGAACACCTATTTGATCACCCAGTGGACCGCCTCGCCCCGATACGATTCCGTGACAGCGGTGTGGCCTCAGGGCACATACCGGCTCATCGTTCCGGCGA
>CBCPMX010000003.1:0-3636 GCA_965120355.1 uncultured Oscillospiraceae bacterium | reverse complement strand
GTGGGGCCCGTGGGCCCGGTCGGGCCGGTCGGTCCAGTGGGCCCAGTCGGTCCGGCGATCAAAGTGGGGCAACAATTATTGTTTGAGTTTCCGTTGCAGCAGGTATTTTGCTGGTTGCAGCAGCAGTTCTCTCGCCGCCCGGGAAAGTTCAGATCAGAACCATAATAATGAGCCATAGCGGTCTCCTTTCCAGGAAGGATTGCGAAGAGCCTTCGCAGTCCAATGTATGCCCGGAAGGGAGAAAGCGTGCAGAAAAAAGAGCGGCTGGCAGTGGTGCGGTTTTCAGATGTTTACCACGCAGGGTGGCAGCGTTTCAGCGCTGGTGTTTGTCTTTGTGCAGCAGCTCCGTGATTCCTGTTAAAATTAGAAAAATGCCGAACAGTTTTTTCAGCAAATCCAGGTCCATCCGCATAGCCAGAACGCTGAACAGGACGGCTGTCGCGCAGCCACACAGGACACTGGGCAGGACGGCGCGCCAGTCAATCAGTTTATGCTTTGCATGAAAAAGGATTGCAGCCAGAGCTGTAGGCAGGAAATAGAGCAGATTGATTCCCTGCGCCAACCGCTGATCCAGAGTGGCCACTGCCGTCATATATACCATGAGCAAGGAGCCGCCGCCGACGCCAAAGCCGGAGATTACGCCGCATACTAAGCCCACAGCGGCAGGAAGTATCCATGTCTTCATAGCAGACACCGGATGCCGCCGTAGAGAATCACAAGGCCCAGCCCCTTGTGCAGCAGATTGACGGGGACCTTTTGATACAGTTTGCCTCCCAGCAGACCGCCAGCTAAGCCGCCGGCCAAATATGGCCAGGCTTCTGTCAGGGAACAGGCTCCATTTTGCCAGTAGATTAAGATCGATACCAGGCAGAGCGGCAAAATAATGACAATGGAGGTGGAAAAGGCTTTCCTGTCCTCCAGTTTGCACCAGCGCGTCAGTAACGGCACAAGAATCATCCCGCCGCCTGCACCGAACAGACCGTTGGCTATGCCGGCCGCTGCGCCGGACAGTGCGTATCGTAGCGTTTTTCGCATGATAAAACCGCCTCCCGCGCCTAGTTTTGGCATGAGAGGCGATTTTTATACGAGCGCAGTGTGATCCGCAGAAGGTTCGCACGTCAACTGCTGCACTACATATCCGGCCAGCATCAGACCGGCTACGGAGGGAACCCAGGAAACTGAGGCGGGGATACTTCGCCGTCCCGGCGGCGGCGTCTCCAGGGGCAGAGGCGCTGCTGCCGGTTCGGGACTGAACAGAACTGTGTGGTGACAGATGCCGCGGCTGCGCAGTTCCTTCCGAACCACCCGGGCCAGCGGGCAGCCGGAAGTCAGGGCGATGTCTGTAATGCGAAACTGCGTGGGATCCAGCTTGTTGCCAGTACCCAGTGCGCTGACAATGGGAATGTTCTGCTCGATGGCCGTAGTGATAAGACTGAGCTTGCAGGACACCAGATCGATGGCGTCCACAATATAGTCGTAGCGGGGGACAAAAAACTCTGCCTTGTGGGACTCGTCATACAATCTGGGAAGGGAGGTGATGCGGCAGTTTGGATTGATATCGGCTGCCCGGCGGGCCATGACGTCGGCTTTGTACTGACCTAAGGTAGAGTGGAGCGCGCACAGCTGACGGTTGAGATTGGTCTCGCTCACAGTATCGTGGTCCACCAGAGTCAGCGCACCGATGCCGGCGCGGGCCAATCCTTCGACGACATAGCTGCCGACGCCGCCGATGCCGAATACGGCCACATGGCAGTTGGACAGCCGCTGCATGGCTTCGGGACCAAGCAGCATTTCTTCACGGAGAAAGGCTCGGGACATGGAATTGCTCCTTTCTAGGTTCTGTCACAGGGAAAAATTGGGCGCCGCAAAGGCGGCGCCCAATGAAAGCATTCTCAGGAGTTCACAAACCGCATGCCGAAGCTGGAGGTAATAGGCTCGTAATCCGCGCTGATCTCGTCATACCAAGCGCTGTAATCGTTGGACCGCAAAGTGCTTTCCACAGAAACGGTGCGGTACAGCTCGCCGTAGCCTTCAAAGTACATGATGTGATAGCCATAGTCGGACTCTACAATGCCTGTGTCGCCAACCTGACGGCTCTCATCAAAGCACCAATCATTGAAGTTGGTGACCATCTGGCCCTGATAGACATTCTCATACAGGCCGCCATTGGTATTGGAGCCGGTATCATCAGAGTATTCCTCTGCCAGGGCAGCGAAGGATTCAGCAGTCTGGTCACCTGCCTCGTATTCGGCCAGAATTTCTTCAGCCTCGGCCAAGGCTTCAGACATGGCGTCCTCATCCGTGGTATCATCCACAGAAATCAGAATGTGACGGACATTGACGGTATTGTAGTCCAGCGTGTTTCTGGAGACGAAGTACAGCACGTAGTAGCCGGTGGTGCTGGTGCTTTCGATATACGTGGTTTCGCCTTCCACGCGGGCTTCGTCAAACAGCCAGTCAGCAATGTCGCTGTTGAGGGAAGAGTAGGACAGATCAGAGTTGAGGGAATACTCGTCATCCTCATAGTACTCCTTGGCATCCTCAGAGGCGTTCTCATAGGCCAGGGAGATAAAGGTGCTTTCAGACCCCTGCGAGGAGGAAGCCATGGAGGAGGCAATGCTTTCGGCTTCAGACATGGCGTCGCTCTCATCTTCACCCTCTTCAGCTGTGCCGGAGACGTAGAAGTAACGGTAGGTCACCAGGTCAAAGTCCTGCTTGTTTTCCTCATAGTAGGTCTCAATCTCTTCGTCGGTATAGGTGTAGCTGTTGTACTTCTCCGTCGCGTAAGCGCTGGCCAGCTGACGCATGGTCAGGTATTCCTCATAGGAATCGGCGTCGCAGCCTTTCCCGAAGTAAGCAGCAAGATATGTGTCGGAATTCCGATAGCCGTAGCTCTCTGCGGTGGTGGCGATGGAGTCCATGGTGTCGGAAATCTCCTGCAGAGCTTCCTCATCCAGAGTGTAGCCCTCGGCTTCCGCCTGATCACACAGCGAGTAGGTCTCCTGGATATAGGAGGTGGCATAGCTGTCAACGTCAAAGTAGGCTGCATAATCGCCGTAATTGCTGTACAGCTCGTAGTAGCCGTCCATATAATAATAGTTGTATTCGGCGGGAGTTACTTTGTGACTGCCCACAGTGACGGCGGTAAAGTGGCTTTCGATGAAACCGGAGTTGATAAATACCATAAGGGCAAAGACAACCAGAAACACGATCGCGATGGCGATATAAATCCTGCCCTGCGCTTTATCTGAGAGCTTTTTGCGAGACTTTTTGGTTTCCTCCTGCATCATACTCTCTTCGCGCAGCTCCTGGCGCTTTTTCTTTTCCCTTGATGCGCTCATAAGTTCTTCATTCCTCTCGTTTATATCAGGCTCCGGGGAAGGAGCCGAAGTGAAATCCAAGTTATTATACACTACGATTCCGTCAGTTTCAAGCCTGGAAAAAAAATATGAGGACTTTCGCGAAAAAAATTTGGGCGAAAAAAATTTAGGCTCTACTCCAAAGTTAGTGGATAAAGGGGTTTTATGATACACTCCCTATGGGGTGATATCAGATGGTAGCCAACTTCACTGACATGATTGCCGGTTCTCTCAACCTAAGTGAGCCGTGGTATGTTAAGGGGGCGGAGTTCTCCCT
>CBCPMX010000002.1:0-3597 GCA_965120355.1 uncultured Oscillospiraceae bacterium | reverse complement strand
AGGGAAAAAATGGAGAAAAAAGAGGGCGGAGGAGTGTTGTTTGTTTAGAAAAAAAAGGAAGCGCGACCGAAAAAAGAAGACAGCGCTGTACGACAGTCTGCGGATCAGCCGCAGAGATCGTCTGTTTCAGATTCGTTTCCAGGAGGCGCCCTCCCGGGTGTCCACCACTTCAATGCCCATGGCTTTCAGCTCCTCCCGGAGCCGGTCGGCTTCGGCAAAATTTTTCGCCTTTTTGGCCTCGGCGCGCTGGAGAACCAGTGCGTCAATGGCCGGATCGCCCTCACCGGTGATGACAATGCCGCCGGAGGCAGGGGCAGTCGTCTGCCGTTTTGCGTCGGCCTCCCGTTTGGCCGCGGCTTTTTCCAGCAGATCCAGACTCAGAACTTGATCAAAGTCTGCCAGCAGTGCCAGCTTGGTGGCGTCGTTGGTTTTTGCCTTCAGGACGTCGTAGATCGCGGTAATCCCAAGAGAGGTATTCAAATCATTGCCCAGTGCATGGAGAAACTTTTCTTTCTGGGCGGCAAACACGGCCTCGTCGATGGGATCCTGACTGGGCGTCAGCGCCGCAATGCGGGCGATCAGCTTCTGATACGTCACCACAGCGTTGTCCAGGTTTTCCCAGGAAAATACCAGCGTCCGCCGGTAGTGGCTTTGCAGGCAGAACAGCCGGTAGGCAAGGGGATCGTAACCCTTTTCCTCCAGCAAGGAGACAGTGAGAAATTCTCCTTTGGATTTGGACATTTTGCCGGTGGCAGTGTTCAGATGATGGACGTGGAACCAGTAATTGCACCACTTGTGGCCCAGATATGCCTCCGACTGGGCGATCTCATTGGTGTGATGGGGAAAGGCGTTGTCGATGCCGCCGCAGTGCAGATCCAGACGGTCTCCCAGGTGTTTTATAGAGATGCCGGAACACTCGATATGCCAGCCGGGATAACCCAGTCCCCAGGGGGATTCCCATTTCAGCTCCTGATCATCAAACTTGGACTTGGTGAACCAGAGCACGAAATCGGCCTTATTTCGCTTATTTTCATCGGCTTCCACGCCTTCGCGGACGCCGACGGCCAGATCCTCCTCCTCATGGTCGTGGAATACATAGTATTTTTCCAGTTTGGAAGTGTCGAAATAGATGTTGCCGCCGGCTTCATAGGCATAGCCTGTCTCCAGCAGGCGGGAGATCATGCGAATATATTCGTCAATGCAGCCGGTGGCCGGCTCCACAATGTCCGGCCTCTTGATATTCAGCTTGGCGCAGTCGGCAAAAAAAGCGTCGGTATAAAATTTGGCAATTTCCATCACTGATTTGTGCTCCCGGCGGGCGCCCTTGAGCATTTTGTCTTCCCCTGTGTCCGCGTCGGATGCCAGGTGGCCCACATCGGTGATATTCATGACCCGCGTCACGTCCAGGCCGGTGTAGCGCAGGTATTTTTCCAAAACATCTTCCATGATATAGCTGCGCAGGTTGCCAATATGCGCGTAATGGTAGACTGTGGGACCGCAGGTATACATGCTTACCTTACCGGGCTCGTTGGGGATAAATTCTTCTTTTTTATGGGACAGGGAATTGTACAGTTTCATCGTGTTCTTGCTCCTTCTTCAACAGTTGTTGTTCCGTGTAAGCTTCCAGCTGCTCCACTCGGCTGAGCAGGGATTGCAGCGTTTTTTCCACAGGGTCTGTGACGTGGATCTGATCCACGTCGTCGGCGTAGCGGACTTTCTGACCGCCGATGCGCACTACCCGCGCCGGTACGCCGACGGCGGTGGCGTCTTCTGGCACTTCCTGCAGCACCACTGCGCCGGCAGCGATCCGGGCGTTGTCGCCCACCCGGAAGGGGCCGAGAACCTTTGCCCCGCAGGAGATCATCACATTGTTGCCGATGGTGGGGTGCCGTTTGCCGCTGTCTTTGCCGGTGCCGCCCAGTGTGACGCCGTGGTACAGCAGCACGTCGTCGCCGATTTCAGCTGTCTCGCCGATCACAATGCCCATGCCGTGGTCGATGACCAGCCGGCGGCCAATAGTGGCGCCGGGATGGATTTCGATGCCCGTCAGATGCCGGCTGAACTGGGAGATCAGCCGGGCCAGAAACTTCAGATGGTGGACGTGCAGCCAATGTGCTATGCGGTGAAAGATAATGGCGTGAACACCGGGATAGAGCAGAAGGATTTCCAGCTTGGAACGGGCGGCGGGGTCGCGGGCCTGATAGGCCGACAGGGTTTCAAGGAGTCGTTTGCACATAAAAGCCTCCAGTCTGGTCGAGGGTCAGGTTGAAACTTGGCAATATGTCCAGCGGCGAGGGATTTTTTCGCCAGGCAAGGCAATTTGACGCAGTATGGCGGAAAAAGACCCGCTGGTTGGGTGTATTGACAGGTTTCAAACAAGGTCTAAGAATGTGGGAACGGTCAAATCCGTTGCGTTGGCTGGCACGGTTCTGACAAAGCGGAGCCAGGCCCAGCTGTTTTGGGCTTCTTTTGCATCGTAGGTCAGGTGCAGTTCTGCGGCGTTCTGCCGCGCCGTTTCATCGAACAGAGCGCACAGTGTCTCCACTGCGGTCCAGAGTGCGGCACAGTCGCAGCCTGCAAAGGTGTCCAGATACCGCTGCCAGAGCGCCGGTGGAAGAACCTGGGGCAGATATTTGCCTGCCTTGCCAGGGCTGAAGGAAAAGCCGGTGGCGCTGCCCGCCAACCAGCTCAGCTGGCGCAGCAGCATGGGGCGGATGTATAGATTCAGTTGCTCCTGGACATAGACCAGCTCCTTGCGCCACAAACCCTTGGCGACGTTGTTCAGGCACCACCAGAATTCATTGCAGGTACATTGGAACCGTGCCTGATCGGGCTTCCGGACCCAATAATCGACGTCGCTGCTCGGTGGGACTGGCGGCAGAATACCATCCTTGTCAAGAAGCACCCAACATAGTGTATCCTGCAAAACGGCTTTTTGCGCATAGGAAATGGACTGGACATGCAGATCTATGCGGTTGCCGTCGGCCAGCTGCATGAGCCAGCCATAGTTGTCCTCCATGCGTACAGGTTTGCCCTGTATGGCGTCGTTTTCATCGGGCTGCTGGAGATACAGCCGTGGCCCAAAGCGGTCAATCCAGTGGGGATCCTCATAAAATGGCGCCGTCTGCGTCACCACATACACCAAATCATAGTCCTGAAACGGATCCTTTGGCGCGTGTATATTGGTTCTGGAGCCATTGAGATAGGCGGCGCGGATGCGGCCGTCATCCCGGGCTGTAGATAAAATCAGATCCATCATTTCCTGTTCAGTTCGCATAGCAGCTCCTTTCCGGACGGCAAAAAGCCCGCCTCCTGCCATTGGCAAGAGGCGGGCGTCAGCTCGCGGTTCCACTCTTGTTTCTCACTTGTGGGGCCGGTATCGGGGCCAGCCGGGGGACATTACTCCCCGCGCTCCGGAATGCACTTCACAGGGCTGCTCGTAAAGCGGCTTTCAGCCGGTGACCGCTTCTCTCTGCCCGAACGGGACCCCGCTACTCTTTTCCATCTTAGCGCACATACTTATAATATCTTATATTTTATCCGCAAATTGCAATAACAAGTTGAACACTTCCGAGTAGATGGGACGGCAGTCAGGCA
>CBCPMX010000001.1:0-3002 GCA_965120355.1 uncultured Oscillospiraceae bacterium | reverse complement strand
ATGCTCCCGTGCTGCGCACGGTCCGCTATACGCGAAAAGCCCTGACAGCCTCTCTTCAGGGACATTGAAACACGGCAATTTGAGCATTGTCTTGCACAAAAGCAAGGGATTCCTTGGGGTTGGACAAACACAAAATCCCATAAACCCAAACCCAGAGGAATCCCTGAGATGAGTGATAGCCAAGTTTGCAGCACAGGGCAACTCCCCAGCTCGACGTAGTTTCCAGGATTGATGGAAAAGCCGATACAGGCCAGAATCGCCACCTGAAAAAGCGGCAGTCCCCTGAAAATGGGAGCCAGAGCGCCCATTGCGCCCACAAGGCGCACGGGCATCCACAACGAGCTGAAACGCTTTCCGAAAGGAGTGCCTTCATGGGCCGTCCCGGCCACGGCAACGGCCAGCACCCGGATGAACAGGGCTGCCCCCACGGCCAACGCAATCAGGTTGAAGGCGCTGAACATTCCAGGCATCAATTCCGATGCCTGCGAAACGCCGGGCCATGGCATTGACTTTTGATATTGATATTGTTATCAATATCAAAAAGGAGAACAGCCATGCAGATGCTTTTTCATATCCCTGATCCTCTGGCCGCCCGGTTCAGGCAGATGGTTCCCCCCAGACAGCGCAGCGCGTTTGTGGCGAAGCTGATGGAGCAGGCTCTGCCAGAAGACGATGATCCTCTGTATCGCCTTGCGCTGGAAGTCGAACGGGACGCCGCGTTGAACGCGGAAATGCGTGAATGGCGTGAAGGGCTGATTGCTGACGGCATTCGCGGTGGAGAATATGCCAAGGGAGGACAAGATGCGGCGCGGTGAGGTCTGGTGGGTCAACCTTGATCCGTCAGAAGGCATGGAAATCCAGAAGTGCCGCCCGGCCGTGATCCTTACGGTCAACGCCCTGAACAGGGCCAGGGGAACCGTGGTTGTGCTGCCGCTGTCCACATCGGCGAAGCCGCGTCCTCCTATTGTGGTTCCTCTTCCTTCCGCCGGAAACACGTCAGTTGCGGTATGCGACCAGCTTTGCGCGGCGGACAAGAGACGATTCGGAAAAAAAATCGGTGAACTTTCCGACAGCGACATGTCCGTCCTGACGGAATCCATGAAAGTCGTTTTGGGGCTGCTGTAACGCAGTGTCATTGTTTTCTCTCTACTGCCGGGCGCCGACCATGCGCGTGTACGCCAGTTCCAAAATCAAGCGCATTGCAGGTTGGAAGCTTCGCCGGCAAGCGCAACCACGCCCGAACTGCAATCCAATTTCGCCTGCCCATCCAGCGCATTTCCCTCACTGCAAATGCAAACTTTTGTTCAACTCAGGGGCACCTGCCGGCAAGGCTGGCCGCTGCCTGCAGTGGCGGACAGCCTGTCACGCCAACGGCAGCTTTTGCGGCTGTTCCGATTATCGTGTCACGTGGTGCAGGAACAAGGATGGTCCTGCAAGGAGCCGGCATGGCATTCACACTTCAAACTCTCAGGGAACAGGTCGCAGCAGGCGAGGACAGCACACGCCAGTTCAAGTCCCGAATCGACAATGTGGATTCTCTGGCTGCGGAAATGGCCGCCTTCGCCAATGCCAACGGCGGCGTCATCTTTGTCGGTGTGCAGGATGATGGAACCATCTCCGGCATAACCTCCCAGGAAGTACATGATGTGAATCAGCTGATCGGCAACGCCGCCAGTCAGCATGTCCGCAGCCCACTTGTGGTGCAGACGCAGAACATTCTTCTTGCAAACAAAAATATTGTTGTCGCCGTAACCGTTCCTGCTGGAATGGACAAACCCTATTTTGACAGAAAAGGCGTCATCTGGTTGAAGGCCGGCGCTGACAAGCGGCGTATCAATTCAAAGGAGGAACTGCGCCGCCTTTTTCAACATACCAGCCAATTTCATGCAGATGAACTGCCAACAAGGGCGAGCATCGACAAACTTGACAAGCTGCTGTTCCGGGATTTTTTGAAAAAACAGTATGACAGCGAATTCCCGGATGTCCATGCCGAACAACTGCGACTGTTGCAAAATCTGAATCTCGCCGCCGGCGATGGAAATCTCAACCTGGCCGGAGTGTTGCTTTTTGCCGAACGCCCGGAACTGATATTCCCGCAGTTTGTGGCAAAAGGGGTTCGCCTTCCAGGAATCGCTCTTCATGCCGACCGCTATGACGACAGCGAGGATTTTGAAGGCCCGTTGAGCAGGCTTTTCAAGGACGCCCTGGCTTTTGTCATGCGCAACCTGCACAAAATACAGGGCAAGAATGGTGTCAATTCACCAGGCACGCCGGAAATACCGGAACAGGTCTTTGAGGAGCTGCTGGTCAATGCCCTTGTCCACAGGGACTACCTTGTCAGCGCACCCATCCGCATATTCATCTTTGATGACCGGGTGGAAATCGTCAGCCCCGGCACGTTGCCGAACAACCTGACCATCGCCAACATCAAAACCGGCATTTCCAACATCCGCAATCCCATCCTGATTTCCTGCGCAGCCAAGGGGCTTTTGCCCTACCACGGCATCGGCTCCGGCATCCTGCGCGCCCTCAAGGCATGGCCGGATATCGACTTCGAAGACGACCGGGAGAGTTCGCTGTTCAGGGCCATTGTGCGCAGACCCCGCCGACCTGCGGAAAACGCAGGCGGGCTTGCACCGGAACTTGCACCGAAAACACAAAATTTGCACCGGAAGCAGGGGAGCTCTGATGCGGCCCCGCACAACATTGCACCAGAAACTGCACCAGAAATTGCACTGCAAATCATTAAAGAGATTAGGAATAATCCTAATATTACCTTTTCTGAGATAGCAGAAAAAATTGGAGTATCTCGCCGTTGGATAGCAACTAATATTAAACAGCTTCAAGACGCCGGAGTTGTGAAGAGAATAGGACCTAATAAAGGTGGTCATTGGGAAATTATAGTATAAAGCAATCGCTAAAAAGGAACTTAATATGCTGTTAGGACAAAAGATAAAAGAACTAAGACCTGAGAATGGAGTACTGCAGAGACAATTAGCCTC